>JAHELJ010000013.1:0-95293 GCA_024644235.1 Lewinellaceae bacterium | reverse complement strand
TTTCCCTCCTACGATCCTCAACTCTTCCCAGTTTATATCAGGAAAACCATGAACAAAGAACACCTGGTTTCAAAAGCCGTACAAGCCCTGGTCGAACATTATACAGGCGATGTATATGGAAACCGGCTGATCGATTATATGATTCGAAATGGAAAGGTCCTTTATGTTAAAGAGAAATTACTCCCAGAAGCAGACGACTTGATCATTCACGAATTTGATGAGAATCAGTTGGATTGGATCATTAAAAATGAGGGACAAATCTGGGTCTATCTATTGGATCAGGAACTCTTGTATGATATCAATTACCGGAAATTCCAGAAGCTTGTCAGTCCTAGCCCCAATGTACCGGGGATGCCGGAACAAGCTCCCGGAAGAGTGGGTAACTGGGTCGGATTCAGAATTGTGGAGGCGTATATGGAGAGAAATCCTGACGTAACTATTCAACAACTCCTTAATGAAGAGGACTCCCAGAAAATATTGGCGGAGTCAAAGTATAAACCCCGCCTTTAAATCTTTTATCTATTCTTGAACATGTTTCCAAGCATCTTCATGCCCATGCCAGCAATGTCGTCCATGACATTTCCATCACCATCAGCATCCAGAACTTTAGCAATGATACCCATATCCTGTCTACCTTGACTAGCTTTGCTCACAGTACCAGAGAGCAAACCCGCAAGACCACCAGCATCTAGATTTTCCTGCCTTTTAGCCTTACCCAATGCGCCCATAACCATTGGCGCAAGCAACTGCATCAGTTGGCCTGTTTTCAGTAAATCAAGCCCGCTTGACTTGCTTACCATCTGCACGACATTGTCAGTCTTTCCTCCCAGAACATGATCAAGAATACCCAATCCATTAGCGGCTCTCGTATTTGCAGGCCGGTTGCCTGCTGATAAGAAGCCCATGATATCATCCAGCACACTACCATCATGATCACGATCCAATGCACCAAGTAAGGCAGAACCGCCCTGTGGACTGGCCACATTTCTTGAAAGTGCACTGACCAATGTGGCAAAGATGCCATTGGCAGCAGCGGTGGTCCGTTCCTTATCCGAACGAATCTGGTTGCTCAATTGCTCTACAACGCCATCTGACATCTGGCCTTGTAACAAGTCTAAAATATTCATGTATAAAAAATTGAAGAGTTAAGAAAAGATGGTCTTTTGAGGAGGCGCGAAGGTAAGGCTTTTCGGTCTAAGAATCAATGGCCGTCTAAGGGTTGCACTTTAGTAGGGTAAATGAGCCCTAAGGCGTTCTATAACGGAAGAGAAAAGCTCTGGGTGCGTCATAACCACCTATTTGCTTTAAAGCGGATTTGTCGTAATTTTACTTTTCTAAATTTATCAAAATGAGCCAAGTGATCTTGCTGCTTTCGTTGGGTGGACCTGAGGTTATCGTGATTCTTTTTGCTATTCTATTGCTCTTTGGTGGTAGAAAGATTCCTGAACTGATGCGGGGACTGGGAAAAGGAATTCGTGAATTCAATAGTGCACGGGCAACCATCGAGACTGAGCTGAAGGAAGGCATGAAAGAAATTGAGGATCAGAACAAGGCAGAAAGCGAAAAGAAAAGCTAATTGCTTGAGGACTGTCTTGCTGGCGCTCTGCACCCCCATTCTTCTCGGCTGTTTCTCTTCCAAATCCGCAACTGACAAATACCCACCTTCTGGTGGGCAGATCGACACGATGATCTCCCCCACCGATCAAACCTTGTTGCTATTGATCGACTTAACACCCGTGTCCGCCTCCCTGCGCAAAGCGAGGTTGGTAAGTGGACAGGCAAAGAAGATCGGTGACTCTATTACGCAATCTGAAACCATTATACTCCGATTTACTGATAACGAAGGAAGATTATTAGCAACCAAGGAGGTGAACAACCCCTTGATTAAATACCGGGAATACGTAGGTGATGATGGTAGCCTCAGCTATATACGTACAAGTGAGGATGAGGCATCAATATTGGTCAGAACCCAATACATACCAAGTATGAATAAGATCTCTGTGTCCTTCCATGAGGCCGAGAGACAGAAAGAAATCTCAGTAATGGTCATACCCACTCTTTGATGAGACTTTTGCTTCTCATATCGATGACTTATGCCATTACCCTGGTCGCAGCACAACCATTCCCAATTGATACCATTCAATGGAGTGGCCCAGCAGACAAACGAATAAACTTTGTTTTTCTTGGAGATGGCTATCAGCAGCATGAATTAGACCAGTACATTAAAGACGTTCTCAACGTGAGGGATCATTTTTTTACCCAAAGTCCTTTTGATCATTACCGGGACTATTTCAACATTGTAGCCATTAATGTGCCCTCCAATGTGTCTGGTGCAGCCCGAGATCCCAATCAACTAATTGACAACTATTTCGGTAGCACTTTCAACTCGTCCGGTATCGAACGATTGCTGACTGCAACCAAGTCTTCAAAAGCCTCTGACATACTCTTCGACCAGTTTCCACTTTTTGACCAAGCGGTTTTGATCGTTAATGATGATAAATATGGTGGATCAGGTGGCTGGTTAGCTACCACCTCCACCAATATAAACGCTCCTGAAATTGCCACGCACGAGCTAGGTCACTCCTTTGCCAACTTATCAGACGAATACTGGGCGGGAGTTCAATTTGCTGGTGAAACACCTAATATGACAAAGGAAAGCTCTCCAAATCTTGTGAGGTGGCACGAGTGGATTCAGACAAACGATGTGGGAGTGTACCCCCATTCCGAGGAGCCATCCTGGCACCGACCCCACCAAAATTGTAAAATGCGGGTGTTAAATCCTCCCTTTTGCCCTGTATGTGAAGAGGCAATTACGAAGCAGATTCAGCTTTTCGTGAAGCCCTTGGTTTCATATTTTCCAGAGACACTTAATTTTACTGTCGAAGATGAAAAACTAGTCTTCCAGCTTGAAAACCTACTTCCCCAGCCAAATACCCTTTCAGTGCGTTGGTCTCTCAATGGTGAACTGCTTGAACCAAACACGGATACATTGTCCTTCGAATCATCACTATTGTTAGAAGGAGAAAATTACCTGGACGTTTTGATTACTGACACTACTCCCTTTGTTCGTGATGACGAACATACCATTGGTCAACAGTGCAATGTGCGTTGGAGTATCTGGCTGGATGCTACCACGTCAATATTTGTGGAAGATCCGGTAGGAGTCCTGCTGTATCCCAATCCAATTGTAGACTTTCTCAATCTGGAGTGGGTGAGTACACAACCCCCTTCAACCATACATTTGGAAGTTTTGAACCTGGAGGGACGATCTCTTATGAAAACCTCTTTGCCTGGAGCAAATCCCATTTCGATTTCATTACAGGGGCTGCCATCCGGACAATATCAGGTATCTATCAATGATGGGACCAATTCCATGGTCTATCCTGTCATCAAACTTTGAATTTCCGATAGAAGAGACCTTTGGTGCGCTGATCCAAAATATCTATATTTGCGCCACTTTCGAAAGTTCTTTGGTAATGAAGGAGTTGGATAACTATCGGATTTCGCTGAAAGGACTAAGGCCTGGAATCAATAACTTCACGTTTGAACTGGGTCCAACCTTCTTTCGGCTTTTCGAACAGCAGCTGATCAGAGAGGCCTTTGTGCAAGTGGATTTAGAAGTGGATAGACGGTCAGAGATGCTGGTCGTGAACTTTAGCCATCAGGGATATATGATTACACCGTGTGATCGCTGCTTGGAGGCCATAAAGTTACCCTTGCTGGGAAAAAACAGGCTACTTATCAAATTTGAAGTGGTCGATTCAGAAGAAGATGCAGAGGTAGTTTTTTTGAAGGCCGATAGTGATTTTTTCAATCCTGCAAGATTCATTTATGAGTTCGTAGCTCTGTCTATTCCAATGGTTCGGACATATGACTGTACTCAAGATCCCGAAGCTCCTTGCAATGAAGAAGTATTGAAACATCTAAAGCCTCAAGAAGAACCAAAAGAATCTCCCATTTGGGACGAATTGAAAAAACTGAAATTGAATTAAAATATATTAGTCATGGCACATCCAAAGAGTAGAACATCAAGGGCCAGGAAACGCAAAAGACGTACTCACAAGAAAATAGGAGAACCGCAGATTGCAATTTGCAAGACAACTGGTGAACCTCACCTTTATCATCGTGCATACGAGGTAGACGGAAATCTCTACTACAAGGGTAAACTACTGATCAAAGCAGAAGAAGAAGATTAATTTCCCTTGGAAGAAATATTATAGAGGCTCCCTTCTTGCCTTAGTAGGGAGCCTTTTTATTTAAGAGGATGCAATAGTAAATTGTAAATTCGGAATCCAAAATTGATACCAGATTAGATGAAGAGAATTATTGTCACAGAAAAAGCACCCGCTCCTGTTGGTCCCTACAGCCAGGCCGTTCAGTTGGGCGACACATTATATATTTCAGGACAGATTGCGATTGATCCGGTAACTGGTGCATTGGTAAAAGGCACTATTGAGGAAGAGACGCACCGCGTCATGCAGAATATTCACGCTGTCCTCCTGGAAGCAGGTTCAGGGTTTCAACATGTTTTGAAGTGCACCGTCTTTGTTAAAGACATGAACTTGTACAGTCGCATCAATGAGATCTATGGCCAGTACTTTGACCATGCTACTGCCCCGGCAAGAGAACTCGTCGAAGTCTCAAACTTGCCGAAGTTTGTGAACATCGAAATTTCAACCATAGCCTTCGTACCTTAGTCCTGTTACCTCATGTCCGAAAGTAAAGTAGTTCTTTCTTGTATTCAGCCTACTGGCAATCTTCATCTGGGAAGGTATTTCGGTGCTCTACAAAATTGGGAAAAGCTACAAGACAAATATGATTGCTTGTATGGGATAGTCAATTATCATGCAATGACTATGCCTTATGATCGAAAGAAATTGATCCCGTCGACCTGGGAACTAGCCTTTAACATGGCAGCTTGTGGATTGAAAGTAGATAACATATTTGTTCAATCGCTAATCCCCGAGCACGCAGAACTGGGCTGGATCTTCAATTGCATCACTGGATTTGGAGAGCTGGGCCGAATGACTCAATTCAAAGATAAAAGTCAGCAGGTACGCGAATCTCAAAAGGAGGCGGTGATCTCCAGTGGACTGTATTCCTATCCAGTCCTTCAGGCGGCTGACATATTGATCTACCGGGCGGATTATGTACCGGTTGGAAAGGATCAAGAACAGCACTTGGAACTCACGCGCAACATAGGTCAACGTTTCAACCATCTAGTTGGAGAGGAGTACTTTACCTTGCCAGAACCTTTGTTTACACAAGTACCTAAGGTGATGTCCACTGCTGATCCGACAAGGAAGATGAGTGCTAGTCTGGGCGACAAGCATAATATCGATGTCTTCACTGATCCCAGTCGAATCAGAAAGCAGATTCGATCGGCGATGACTGATACTGGATCTGATGAGGGGGAAATGAGTCCTGGCGTGGAGAATCTTTTCAGTTTACTAAAAGCTAGTGGTCAGATTGACGTTTACCAGGATCTCTTGGCCGCATACAATTCCGGACAACGTCATTACGGCACATTAAAAGATGCCGTCGCCGACGCCATCATCGAATTGACAGAACCAATCCGTGAACGAAAGGCAGAAATTGTTGGGGATAAGAAAAAATTCAAAGAACAGGTTCGCGAATCGAGCGTGGCTATCCGCAAAAAAGCGCAACAAACAGTGAAGGAGGTAAAAGAAAAGATGGGATTACTAAATGTCAGAAACTAAGCTGAACCGTGAAGATCATCTGCATTGGAAGGAACTATGGTGCCCACGCTGCAGAACTAAACAATCCTGTACCTGAATTCCCTTTGGTATTTATGAAGCCAAGCACCGCTTTGCTTGTAAACAATAAACCGTTTTATTTACCCAACTTTTCAAATGATATTCATTTTGAATTGGAAGTAGTTCTCAAAATCTGTAAAAATGGCAGACATATACAGGTGGAACAAGCGGATTCTTTCTGTGAAGAGCTTACAGTTGGCATCGATTTTACTGCTCGCGACGTCCAGCAAAAATTAAAGGAGAAAGGCCATCCCTGGGAGCTAGCTAAAGCTTTCGACAACTCAGCCGTGCTAGGCAGGTTTATCCACAAAGATTCCCTTCCTGAGGCAAATCAGCTCAAATTCTCATTATTGAAAAATGAAGAAGTTGTACAGAATGGAAATACCTCTGACATGATATTTGATTTTGCCTCCATCATCACTTACACATCTCAGTTTTTTAAACTTCAGGCTGGAGATTTGATCTATACTGGTACTCCTGCTGGAGTTGGTCCAGTCAAGATCGGCGACCATCTTGTGGGCATTCTTGAAGGTATTCCTTTATTCGAATGTGAAATCCGCTGAAATCTATCGAATGTGATGGGAAAAACTAACTTTGCAGTGTCATTTACACAATCATCTCTTCAAAGGAATTAGGTTAATGAAAAACACATATCTCTTCACATCTGAATCCGTGTCTGAGGGACATCCCGACAAGATTGCGGATCAGATTTCAGATGCCATTTTAGATGCTTTTTTGATGCAGGATCCTGACGCCCGAGTGGCTTGCGAAACCTTGGTAACGACTGGGTTGACAGTGATTTCGGGTGAAGTAACATCCTCAGCCTATGTGGATGTACAGCGCACTGCAAGAGATGTCATTCGTCGCATCGGCTATACCAAATCTGCTTATCAATTTGACGCAGAATCTTGCGGGGTCATATCCACCATTCATGAGCAATCTCCGGATATCGCCAGAGGCGTCGACTCCGAGAAGGGAAAGCAGCAAGGTGCTGGAGACCAGGGAATGATGTTTGGCTATGCCACCGATGAGTCGCCCAATTACATGCCTCTAGCTCTCGAACTCGCCCATTCCATTCTTAGGGAATTGGCAGAGCTTCGCAAACGCGGGAAGGAAATGACATACCTCCGACCTGACTCAAAAGCTCAGGTTACTGTGGAGTATTCTTCCGACCACAAACCTTTGAGGATAGATACCATTGTTGTCTCTACGCAACACGATGACTTCGGCAGTGAACAAAAAATGCTGAAGAAAATCGAGACAGATATTAAGAAAATTCTTTTACCCAGGGTAATCAAGAAACTGCCCGCTAAGCTGCGGAAGATTTTTGATGGGGATTACAAGTTGTTTGTTAATCCAACCGGCAAATTTGTGATAGGCGGTCCTCATGGTGATACCGGTCTTACTGGTCGCAAGATCATCGTGGATACATATGGCGGCAAAGGTGCCCATGGTGGTGGTGCTTTTTCGGGCAAGGACCCGTCAAAAGTAGACCGCTCGGCAGCCTATGCGACACGGCATATAGCCAAAAACGTTGTAGCCAGCGGCCTAGCAAATAAGTGCCTCGTGCAGGTTGCGTATGCTATTGGAGTAGCAGAACCTGTGGGGCTGTATGTAAACACATATGGTACCTGCAAAGTGAGTGGTCTTTCCGATGCGGATCTGGCACTGAAATTGGGTGAGCTTTTTGACATGCGACCTGCCTCAATAATCAAACGTTACGGGTTGAAAAATCCAATCTATTTCGAGACCGCTGCATACGGTCATATGGGAAGGAAACCCGGGAAGAAGAAAATTCAGATCGGATTGAACGGTAAAACCAAGGTCATAGAAATTGAGACTTTTACCTGGGAGAAACTTGATATGGTCGATAAGATCAAGAAGACTTTCAAATTGACTTAACAAATCTTTCTTTTTGCTGAAGGTTGTTGAGATCCTGATTCCCTATATTTGATCCTCCCATTTCTGGGATGAACTTATCATCATTTTAAATCAAATAGACATTGGCGACATTTTCAGATCGGCACATTGGCCCCAAGGACGAGGATAAGCAGGCCATGCTAAGTGCTATGGGTCTTTCCTCCTTAGATGAACTCATCGCTCAGACAATTCCGGGCTCTATTCGACGCAAGGACGCTTTAAAGATCAGCTCGGCCCTGTCGGAGTATGAATATTTGAAACATATCAAGCAAATCGCTGCTAAAAATATCCGGCACCGCTCATACATTGGATTGGGATATTTTGGCACCGTTACTCCTCCCGCCATCCAGAGAAATATTCTGGAGAATCCAGGTTGGTATACCCAATATACTCCCTACCAGGCAGAAATCTCACAGGGTCGCCTCGAAGCGCTACTCAATTTCCAAACAGTGATCAGCGATCTAACCGGTTTACCTATCGCAAATGCCTCGCTCCTCGATGAGGCAACTGCAGCAGCTGAAGCAATGACCATGGCCTATGCAATCAGAAACAAGCGTGCGAGTGACGAACTGGTGAAGGTGTTTTTTGTGGATGAGTATGTATTTCCCCAAACCATTGAAGTTTTGAAAACCAGGGCAAGACCACTTGGGATTGAACTCAAGATTGGAAAATGGAAGGACTACAAAATTGACGATAACACTTTTGGAGTCCTTTTGCAATATCCTAATGGTCAAGGCGAAATCGAGGACTATCAAGACTTTGTTGAATCCGTACATGCAGCTGGAGCACAGGTGGTCGTAGCAGCTGATCTCTTGTCTCTGGTATTGCTAAGTCCACCTGGCGAGTGGGGTGCAGATATCGTAGTGGGCTCCTCCCAGAGATTTGGTGTGCCAATGGGATATGGAGGGCCTCATGCAGCCTATTTCGCGACTATAGAGTCGAACAAGCGACAGATTCCAGGCCGTATAATCGGCGTTTCTGTTGATGTGCATGGCAACACTGCGCTGAGAATGGCCTTGCAAACCCGTGAACAACACATCCGGAGGGAAAAAGCCACTTCAAACATATGCACAGCGCAGGCACTTTTAGCTATCATGGCCAGCATGTATGCAGTTTATCATGGACCCGAAGGACTAAGAAAGATTGCTACTGCTGTATCAAAAACTGCCAGCATTATTGCAAAGGCCTTGACGGAAAATGGCTGGAACGTGGTGCACAACAACTTTTTTGATACGATCTGTATTAAAGTGTCGGAGGAACAGCAGAATGGCATCAGAAAGAAAGCGTTAGAGCATTTTGCAAATTTCTACTATCCTTCCGGGCATATCCAGATTTCAGTGGACGAAACAACGACCCAATCTGAACTGGATTTGATTCTTAAGATTTTTGACATCTCCCAATCCAATAATAATGTAGAAATTACGTCGATCCCTGCTTCATTGTCGAGGACTTCTAATTTTCTGGAACACCCTGTATTCCATATTAATCGTACTGAGACCAAGCTCATGCGGTATATCAAGTCATTAGAAAACAAGGATCTTTCTCTGATGCATGCCATGATACCACTTGGTTCGTGTACGATGAAACTCAATGCTGCGACTCAGCTAATTCCAATATCCTGGGATACATTTGCTCACAAACACCCATTTGCCCCCGAAGACCAGGTCAAGGGGTACCTTCAGATGATCGAAGAGCTGGCTGATGATCTCTGTGAAATTACTGGATTCGAGGCTTGCTCCTTTCAGCCAAACTCGGGGGCTCAGGGAGAGTATGCCGGATTACTGGTGATCAAGGCCTACCACGAGGATAGAGGAGAACCGGGGCGAAATGTTGCACTCATTCCATCTTCTGCTCACGGAACTAATCCTGCAAGTGCTGTCATGGCGGGAATGGAGGTTGTCATTGTACGCTGTGATGAACAGGGCAACATAGATGTAGCAGATCTTCTGGAAAAAGCCCAGATCTATAAGGACAAGCTTAGTGCATTAATGGTAACCTATCCTTCTACTCATGGTGTCTTTGAGAAAGACATCATTGAAATATGCAGAATCGTACATGATGCGGGAGGATTGGTCTATATGGATGGCGCCAACATGAATGCGCAGGTGGGATTGACTAGTCCAGCCCTGATTGGAGCTGATGTCTGTCATCTTAATCTGCATAAGACATTTGCTATCCCGCATGGAGGTGGTGGACCTGGAATGGGACCAATCTGTGTGAATGGAAAACTGAAGCCCTTCTTGCCTTGTCATCCGTTTCGCTCGAATTGTCCCGAAAAATCGATTCCTGCTGTAGCAGCAGCACCCTACGGCAGTGCCAACATCCTCCTGATTTCATACGCCTATATCAAGTTATTGGGTGCCAAGGGTCTGACCCTGGCGAGTCAAGTCGCCATCTTAAATGCCAACTACTTGAGAACTCGGCTCGAAGCTCACTACTCGGTCTTATATGTAGGTGATCGTGGATATTCAGCCCATGAACTAATTCTTGATCTCCGACCCTTTAAAGAATATGGCGTCGATGCAGAAGATGTAGCGAAGCGGTTGATCGATTATGGCTTTCACGCTCCTACGCTCTCCTTCCCAGTAGCCGGGACCTTAATGATTGAGCCAACAGAAAGTGAAGATCTTGAAGAACTCGATCGATTCTGTGATGCTATGATTCAGATCCGGCAGGAGATCTCCGAGGTGGCGGAAGGTATCTATCCACAATCGGAGAACGTTTTGGTTGATGCTCCACATACTATTGAGGCTGTTTCCACTGACGACTGGCAACATCCTTATAATCGGGAGAAGGCAGCATTCCCGCTGGCTTGGTTGAGGCAAACCCATAAATTCTGGGCCCCCGTGGGTCGGGTGGACAACGCCTATGGTGATCGTAATCTGGTTTGCACATGCCCGCCAATCGAAGCATATCAAAGTGAAGTAGAGAATCTATGATCGTCATCACAGGTGCGGCCGGCTTCATCGGCAGCTGTCTCGTCACCAAATTTAATCAGACTGATCGCTCCGAACTTATCCTGGTCGATGATTTCTGCCGGGAGGATAAATTGTTGAATCTGGCCAACAAGGAAACCAGTGGCCTAGTACATCGAAACCATTTCACCAACTGGTTGGATGAAAACCACAAGAGAACTCGTTTCATCTTCCATATTGGCGCCCGTACCGATACCACGAGCACAGATAAGGCCATCTTTGATCAACTCAACCTGGAATATACCATCACCATATGGAACAAATGTGCCGAATATGACATCCCCTTATTGTACGCGTCTAGTGCAGCTACCTATGGAGATGGCTCCCTGGGTTACAAAGACAATCACGACTTAGTGACTGATCTAAAGCCCCTTAATGAATATGCTCGATCAAAAAATGATTTTGATGCCTGGGCCCTGCAGCATGAGAAACCACCCCATTGGTGGGGCTTAAAATTCTTCAATGTCTATGGACCAAATGAATACCACAAAGGACGGATGGCCAGTGTAATCTTCCATTGCTTCCAACAGATTCAGGCAACGGGTAAGATGAAGTTGTTCCGGTCTCACCGGACTGATTTTGCCGACGGAGAGCAAAAACGGGATTTCATATATGTGAAAGATGTTGTGGATATCTGCCTGTTCTTCATGCAACGTCGACCAAAAAATGGCTTATATAACGTGGGGACCGGCAAAGCCCGAACCTTTCACGATTTGGTCGCTGCGACATTCAAATCGGTCAATAGGACAAAAGCTATTTCATTTATTGATACACCCATCGATATCAGGGATAACTACCAGTATTTTACAGAAGCCTCAATTGAAAAATTGAGATCAGCTGGTTATAGTCAATCATTTCACACTCTGGAAGATGGAATCAGAGACTACGTATCCCGGTATCTGGTAAATAATAGCCACTGGTAGAGCTACTGACCGACAGGATTCATACCTGCATAGTAGATCAGATGCCAATTACCATCGACGATCGCAAACCGTCGTTCCATCGCCATCCTGGTGTCTTTTTGTAGGAATGTCTCAAGGATCATTCCCTCACCTAATTCCGTGAGTTTGTGCTCAAAACCTGTTAGGGTTGAATCAAAAGGCCGGTGAAGCACCCAGTTTTCTTTCGTCCATTTATAATCCTTTTTAGATAGAGTCAATCTATCCGCATTGGCTGGCAAGCCACTCAAGGGGAAGACAATTCTCTCTAATTGAAATATACTATCAGTGTGAAATTGTTGATAGAAGGCTTCAAAGCCGCTGGTGTCTGATGTGGCAATTGCGGGGTCTCTGGTTTGACAACTTAAGGTAATTGCACAGCAAACAACAATTAGGTATCGCATCTTTCAGCTTTGAATTGAATAGACAAATACGTAGTCCTTACGGCATTCGAAATATATATCAAAGGTCATGCCCGGACTCTCCTTCTTAATTAAACCCTTAGTGAATCTTTGTTCTAAGTTAAATGGTTGGATCACTAAATCCCTCTTGAAATCAAGCTGCCTTCTTCCATATGCCTTGTAAAGACACTCCTTTGCACCCCAGTATACGTGTAGAAATTCCAGTCGGCGCAATGGATTTATATTGGCAAGTTCTTCCTCGCTCAGAAACTTGTGGTCGATCCTGTAAATTTTTTCCACCCGTACTTGGATGTCAATTCCAGCTGGTTTATCCGCTAGGATGGCTGTAGTATACCCATTGGTGTGGCTGATAGAGATGTGACGATCAAATCCAGCCATGAATGGTCTGCCATGCAAGTCTTTCTTCAATTCAATCCTTTGGTTATGATCGGCAATCATATGCACCAGCCAGCGGCTAGCTAACCACTCAAGTTTCCGTCTGCCTTTCAATGTACTGATCTGGTCAAGTTCATTCCTGCTGAGGTCCAACCGCACCTCGAAATAACTCGCAGGTTCTTCGATCTTCCAGATTCCGTAAGTGATCTGCGGCCCTATCTTATTTCGTTCAATTAAAGGCACTTTACTGAAACCTAAAATTTGATGAGTACATATCCCCGTTGGTGAAAGTTTACAATAGCGGTCATTGCTGATAACGCTACCTGAATACCAGGGGCCAGCTGTTCCTTTCCCAGTCCTTTAGAGTACATAGATTGGCCACAGATGATCAGGTCCACTCCGGCTTTGAGCAATTCATCTAAAAGTGGGCGATTGGGGTTGTCCACCCCGAAGGCAGCTCTGTAGGTAGAGTCATCTGCTACTTGAAATGTGGCAGCACCATGAAACACTCCTGCCACCTTAACCTGCTCCCGGGCAACTCCTACTTGTACATGCATATTAAGAAATCGCGCCATTGTGTTGATCTGAGGATTGATCTCATTGGGCGATTCTGGAGCAACATAAATGTCGAATATGACTCGATAAGTGAGATCATTATTTGCATCCAGGTCAGGATTATCTATTGAGTAGACCTGACCAAACGAATCGATTACTGGCCCGGTACTAAGATCCTGTCCATACAATGATGCAGCGCTCAATAACAACAGAATGAATAATAGTATTTTCATCAAATGGCAAAAAAACTTCGTCCCGAAGCTGAATATAGGAATTGCTGCAGTTTTGACATCTTCCACCAGATCAAACTGGAGCCTGTCACATTCGTCCTGAAACTTAATGATGAAGAAAGTTGATAGGCTTACCGGTCACAAAGGCTCTATCTACTGTCTCACTCCTGATCAGGATAGTGCCCACTTTTTCTCAGCTGGAGGTGATGGCTGGATAGCTCGCTGGCCTCTGGAGAAGGGGGTAGATGGAAAACTAATCGCCGAGGTCGACGATCAAATCTTCTCATTACTTCAGCTACCGTCTTCACATCTCTTAGCTGGCACCATGAGCGGCAACCTGTATTTTATTGATCCAGAGCAACCAGCCGGTACCCGAAACATTTCCTATCACCGCAAGGGAGTCTTCAATATAGAACTGGTAGATGGCAGCGCGGTTTGCGCAGGGGGAGATGGCCGGTTGTCCATTTGGTCAATTCCCGAACTGGAGTTAGAGGAGACCATCTTGCTTTCACATCAATCCTTGCGTGCCATTGCTCTCACTCCCGATGCACAAATGTTGGCAGTCGGCTCAAGTGACCACAAGATCTATCTCTTACATATCCCTTCCTACCGAATAATTGAAGTATTGGACGATGCTCATGCTAACTCAGTATTTACGCTGCAGTTTTCTGCTGATGGAAGGTATTTGGTAAGTGGAGGTCGCGATGCACACTTAAATATCTGGGATATTAATTCTCTGCGATTAGTCCATTCGGTAGCAGCGCACTGGTACACCGTCAATACAGTCAGATTCAGGCCGGGCCAGAAAATTCTTGCCACAGCGAGCCGGGATAAGTCAATCAGACTATGGGAATATCCGGACTTGCAACTAATACAAACCCTGGCGGTCCAATCCGGAGGGGGCCATTCGGCCTCAGTAAACAACCTGATTTGGTCTCATGATGGAAAGTGGCTCGTAACGGCAAGTGATGACAACACCATCATTAGATGGAGTGATTAAGTCATGGTGCAATGAGCAACTTTTTATATTTGCACAAGTTTTCATATGACTGCGTGTAATGATACTATCCGATACTAAGATCCTGCAGCTGGTCGAGACTGGCGCTATTGTGATTTCTCCTTTTGACCGCTCCTGCCTTGGAACAAACTCTTATGATGTGCATCTTTCCAAATACATGGCGGTATACAAAGATCGAGTATTGGATGCCCGCAAGCATAACGAGGTAGAAGAACTCGTCATTGGACCAGAGGGATTGCTCTTAGAACCAGGCAAAATCTACCTGGGGGTGACAGAAGAGTATACTGAAACACACACGGCTGTTCCATTCCTTGAAGGCAAGTCCAGCGTCGGGCGTTTGGGGATCGACATCCATGCTACCGCAGGAAAAGGCGATGTCGGATTCTGCAATTACTGGACCTTGGAGATATCATGCATCCAACCCGTAAGGGTATATAGTGGGATGCCAATCGGTCAACTAATCTACTTTTCAGTCGAAGGAGATATCGAAAGATATTATAACAAGAAGAGCAGTGCCAAGTACAATAAGCGAACCGACCGGCCGGTCGAGTCTATGATGTGGAAGAATAAGTTTTAGTCTCTATGTACCAAAAGCATCAATCCAGGCCAATACACCCCCTTCCAAGTTGCGTACCTTTGTAAAGCCTAACTGCTGAAGGAAGTGTTGTGCCATTCCACTTCTATTCCCTGACCGGCAATAAAGTACAATTTCATCTTCCATATGTTCCTCCAGATCTTCCACCACTGAGGGGATATTGCCCAATGGTATCAATTGTCCCCCGATGTTAAACTCCTGATGTTCGTGTGGTTCCCGCACATCGATCAGAACGATCTCATCATTATTCGCCAGTCGTTGTTGCAATTCTTTTACATCAATATCCATATCAAGCCAAGGTTATTTTTGGAATCTAAGGTGAAATGAATAAGCTATTGCTGAAGCGGCGTTTCTCCTGATAATTTGTAACTGTAAGATAATAGACTCCTGCTGGCAGATCAGCTACCCTCAATCTGGGAGATAGTGCTCGTCTAAGAAACCTCCGTCCGCTAGCATCGCTGATCTCCACTATCCAATCAGCAGGATCAAGTCTCTCATATCGGATATTCAAATGATCAACAGCCGGATTTGGAAACACCCGGAATGTGGTTTGATCCAAGGCCTCATAAACAGGAGTAGAGATGACCTCTCCTTCTCCCAGGATCGCTCTGATCATGAGTGATCCTTTACGGATCAAGGTGGTATCTCCAACATTCACCCAGCCAGAGCCGTCATTGAAGTAGAAAAAATTGCTACCATCGGGAGTGTTCAGGTCATATCCTATCGGAATGCGCAAATTGGACCCTAAGTCGGATTGCTCCCAACCAATGTAGAACTTGCCCTCTGGTATAGGAATACTAATTTTTGCGTCGTTGCTATCTCTAAGATCGTAAGTGGTAAATCCTTGTAAGGTGTCAAAAAAAGCGTCAGCGTAGTAAGGCCTAACCTGGTCCTGTTGAAAGAAAGGCTCCTCAGATAATGAATCGATCCAAACCATGATCCGAAATCGCTGGGTGGTAATATCTCCCTCGATGTGGGGGATCAGTATTTGGATGCCTTTAAGGGAGTCAGCAATATTTGCTTCAAATTCAACAGCAAGCTTGGTTGTTTGAGTCGAACCTCGATCTATGATTGCCGATTCCGCCGTTCCATCATCATATGCGTAGTAGTCTGATAATACAGTGGTAGATGACACTACATTATTCCTGAGTAGGGCATCAATACCATTATTACTTTCCTGATCCTGTTCAAATTCATAAGTGGTTCTTAGAAGAAATTTTTCTTCAGCCGGTTGTAGTGTGATTAAAGTATTAATAAACCGACCAGGATCCAGGGCATTCTCAAACTGGTGACGGCCAGGTGCCAAGTTTCGTTGATTTTCATTTGCTATGGGAGGCACTTCCAGGAGTGTCAAATTTGTGATCAAGGGAGTAAGCGTCACATCCTCATCCATGAGTAAGCGACTTGGATTGGCTGTCTCTACTTCGTCAAAGTGATTGTACAATTCGATTTTGAGCCGAGTGCCAATCTCTTTCACCTCAGAACCTGCAAATTGCCGCCAGGGCATAGCTGAATATTTTTTGAGAGCGCTGGCCGGTCTGCGCACAAAAGCAATATCCTCTATATTGGTGCTTGGAGGGACTTGATCAGAAATCCGCACATAGTCTAGGTGCCATAGCTCCTGCAGTCCTTCATTTTTTGATTTGTTTCTGAAGCGAAACTGCGAACCTTCGTGTTTTAGACTATCTGGTATTTCCAACGAGTAGAATGAAAAATCAGGTGCGGGATCCCGGCTACTAAACGAAGATGGCAAACCTTCCAACTGCCAAAACCTGATCCATCTGCCATCCGCTGCTCGTAAATCCAATGAGATCGAGTCCTGAATCCGCGGCTTTAGTCCAAAGCCTTTGGGCTGCAAATAGAAGCTAATCCAGGCATTCGCAGAGCTAGATAGATCGATAAAAGTTGAAGTGAGCTGGTCTGAATATCCCGCAGGGCCTGAATAGGGCGATCCCCCGTCGTCTAATCCATCAAACGTAGCTACCCCAACAGACAGCAGGCGTTCCGCCAACGAGCTGTTTACATATACATCTTGATCTAACCATAGAGTCGGATCTGGCATCGGCGATGAATAGGAAAAATCCTCCACGAATGGCAAATCGATCGCCTCTTTGCTGATAAAGTGAATCTCAAACTCGTCACAATTCTCAAGCGTATCACAAATCGTCATGCAAACGATATCAGTGCCGGGCGTTCCGTTACTCACATACTCTAGGCAAGAATCGATTGGGTTTATTGCACCAAAATTGAGCGTATTACATATTCGGAACTCCACTTGGTTTAGAGGACCATCAATCAAGGATTCTTCCGCACAATACTGGGTGCTGCTTCCCGCAAGAACGAAAATTTGAAACACCTGTTCGTGACTGCTTCTAGCTTTTGTGACCCGTTCTCCCAGCTGCGGATTGAAGACCAGAGCTGATTCAGCAATTTGCGATCTCAACAAAGATGTGCCAATCGTAAGGAAGAGAAGGCAAAGAACAATGTTTTTCAGCATGGAGATAGCAATTTTACTTCTATTCGATACAACCAGGAGCTGGCTCTCTGGAAAGATATAGTGTGACTGGTTCACCCATAGCTATGGAACTTCCTGGGTCAGGAACTTGACGGTAAACAAACCCCTCTTCAGCCCTCAAGCCAACATCTGGGATCGTTTCTCCTATCACCAGGCTAAGTGTCTCTAATTGAAATAGCGCTTCTTCATAAGATTTGCAGGAAAGGTCTGGGACAGTCAGGAGCCCACCGGTGGATTTGGAGACAATCATTTCCAGTTTACCGCCTTTCTCAATTTCAACATCTTCCTTTCGCTGCCTGGAATCAATAATGGTCTCTCCATTGTAGCGAACCTCCAAAATATGATCAGGTGGCCCCCGATCATAGGTAGAACCTACTTTCACCGCTTCGATTTCAAATCCCTGCTGCAATTCAAGTTTTTTGCGGTCAAAGCTCTTGCCATACAATACTGGGAGTCGCATCACCGGAATCTTATCTGGCTGGTACTTCGTGACCGTGACATAAATCTTCCGCTTTTGCTTGACCTTGGAGTCTGCGACCGGATTCTGACTTACGATTATACCCCCATCTTCACCAACCAGAAATACTGAATCAAGAACCTGAATCCGAAAAGATTTTTTCTTGGCGTCACGGACAGCATCTGACAGATGTTCCCCCACATAGTCTGGAAGTGACAAAGACTGACCATGATGGGTATACCAACGAAGGAATAGAATGGTCAGAAGAAGGCAACCGAAAAGAAAAAGAATGATCAGACCTAATTGACGCCAAATCATAGAATACTAGATGTTTCTTTGAGAAATGCTATCAAATGGATTGAAGGCATCAGAAATCAAATTGCACCCAAAGGTAATTTAATTCATGGCCCATAGGATGTAAAATATACATAATATTTATTCTCTTCTTATTCAACATATTTGTGAAGGAAATGATACATTGCCGTTCACCACAATTGTGAAGTTCATACTTTGATTTCCTTCTTAACTTTAGATCATGATTTTGCCAACTCCGATGCCAGATGAACAGGGAGATTCTACGCCTTGCTATTCCAAATATAATTAGCAACGTATCGGTACCTCTCCTTAGTACTGTCGATACTGCCTTAATGGGACATCTTTCCCCTCGCCATCTGGGTGCAGTAGGTATCGGCTCGATGATTTTCAATTTTATTTACTGGAATTTTGGATTCCTCAGGATGGGTACGACCGGTCTTACCGCCCAAGCCCTGGGAGCGGAAGATAAGAGTGAGATCAGCCAGACTCTTGGTAGATCAGTCGCCGTTGGATTTGGATTAGCTCTGCTGTTGCTACTCACCCAAATTCCCCTCGAATGGATCAGTCTTAGATTAATGCAAGTCGAGGATGACCTGGCCACCCTGGTATCCATATATTTTCGAATTCGGATCTGGGCAGCACCAGCTAGCCTTTTAATATATGTACTTGTAGGATGGTTCTTCGGTATGCAAAATGCTGTGTATCCATTGCTCCTCACAATAGTAGTCAACCTGGTCAATATAGCACTGAGTTTTTTCTTTATTCTCGGGTTGGATATGGGTATAGAAGGTGTGGCCTGGGGAACCGTTATCGCTCAGTATGCAGGAGTGGTGTTGGGTGCTTTATTGCTTTTCGCTAAATATCCCCAGTATCTTCGAGCGATTAACAGGCACGTATACCGAGAAGTTTCAGCCTTGCGAAAATTTTTCGTTGTAAACCGTGACCTCTTCATTCGTACTCTATGTCTCACATTGGCATTCGCTTTTTTCTATAGCCAATCTTCAGCAGAAGGGGTAGTCATATTGGCCGTAAATGTAGTGCTTCTCCAAATGGTGAATTGGATTTCATACGCCATTGATGGCTTTGCCTATGCCGCAGAAAGCATGGTGGGAAAGTACCGGGGAGCAGGATCAAAGCAGAATGTAAATCGGACTATTAAGTTGTCGATGGCTTGGGGTCTCGGTCTTGCTTCTTTGTTCAGTGTCATCTATGGACTTTTCGGTATGGAGATCTTTAGCTTATTCACATCAGAGATTGAACTCTATACTTCGGCCAGTCCTTTCATGTGGTACCTGGTTCTATTCCCCTTAGCAGGATTCATCTGCTACATCTGGGATGGTATCTATATCGGATTGACAGCCACTATCACCATGAGGAATGCTATGCTCTTATCTTTAGCCCTGTTTCTGCTGGTCCAGTATCTATTGCATGATCCACTTGGAAACCACGGCTTATGGATTGCATTGCTGGTATTCAACCTGTTTCGAGGAGTAGTCCAAAGCTTGCTTTACTGGATTTACGGCTGGCAAATTAGGTAGCAATTGAATCGATCCAAGGTTCGTAACACATCTCATTAATTTCTATATATTAGGTGGCTCCATTTCTTACTTTTGTAGCAATTACCACAACATGCCAGACTTCGTTCATCTTCATTGCCATACTCAATATTCGCTTCTTGACGGAGCCTCTCGAATCGAGACAATGATGGACAAGGCAGTGTCTGATGGTCAAGCAGGTGTAGCCTTGACCGATCACGGTAATATGTACGGTGTCTTCAAGTTTGTAAATGAAGCACATAAGAGAAACCTCAAACCGATTGCCGGGTGTGAATTTTATCTGGTAGAGGATCGGCATCGCAAGTCATTTTCACGAAAAAAGGGAGAACGGGACCGCCGTTATCATCAGTTGCTCCTTGCCAAAAACGAACAAGGCTATCGAAATCTGTCCAAATTATGCTCCTTGGGATTTATCGAAGGTGCCTATGGCGAGTACCCCAGAATTGACAAGGAGTTAATAGAGCAATATCATGAGGGGCTCATAGCTACCAGCTGCTGCCTGGCTGCAGAGATTCCGTCTGCAATACTACAAGGGGATCTGGAGGAAGCTGAAAGTAAGCTGAAGTGGTGGCTCAACCTTTTTGGAGAAGATTATTACATCGAGCTACAGCGACATAAGGGCCTTGAAAATATAGATGGCAGAGGAAAAAGTCAGGAAGAAGTAAATCAGGTCTTGCTGGGCTTGGCAGAGAGGTACCATGTCAAGATTATAGCAACCAATGATGCACATTACGTAGAGGAGGAAGACTGGAAACCTCACGATATCCTCCTATGCATTAATACGGGAAGTAAGCTTAATGACGAGGACCGCTTCAAATTCAGTAGTTCGGACTATTATTTCAAGACCAAAGCCGAAATGGCCAAATTGTTTCAGGATTTGCCACAGGCACTGGACAATACAATTGAGATCTTCGACAAGATCGAACCACTGAGTCTTCAGCGCGACGTATTACTGCCAGCATTTCCGGTACCAGAAACCTTCGCAAGTCAAGACGATTATCTTCGGCACCTCACTTTCGAAGGAGCCAAAGAAAGGTATGGGACCCTCGATCCTTCGCTTGAAGAGAGGATCAATTTTGAACTGGAAGTTATTCGCCAGTCCGGTTATCCAGGATATTTTCTGATTGTTCAGGATCTCACCAGCACAGCCCGAAAGATGGGTGTAAGTGTAGGTCCGGGCCGAGGATCGGCTGCAGGCAGTGCAGTGGCCTATTGCCTTGGTATCACTAATGTCGATCCTATTAAATACGATCTTCTTTTTGAGCGTTTCCTTAATCCCGAAAGGATCTCAATGCCGGATATCGATATTGACTTTGATGATGAAGGTCGATCTAAAGTCATCGATTATGTCGTGGATAAATATGGTCAAAACCAGGTAGCTCAGATTATTACCTACGGCTCTATGGCCGCTAAGCTTTCGATAAGAGATGTGGGTCGGGTCTTGGATTTGGAGCTAAGTGAAGTTGACAAGATCACCAAATCATTCCCATCCTTCTTGGGTGCTAGTCTGCAAAAGGTTTTGGCTAAGGGAGGGCTGGACCCTCAGCTTCGGGAAATGATGAATTCGGAGGATGTCGAAAAAGCGCAAAAGATTATCAAACTTTCGAAGAAAGATGATCTGACGGGATTGACTCTGCGAACTGCCCGCGAACTGGAGGGTAATATCAGAAACACGGGAATCCATGCATGTGGGGTGATCATCACACCGGGCGACATCAGCGATTACATTCCTGTCGCCACTGCTAAGGACACAGATCTTTGGGTGACCCAGTTTGACAACAGTGTGGTAGAGCAAGCGGGTCTGCTAAAGATGGATTTCCTGGGACTAAAGACGCTAAGCATCATCAAGGACGCCATCAACCTGATCAAGGATCGTCATCAGATCGAGATTGATCCTGATAATATACCGCTGGATGATGAGAAAACTTTCGAGCTCTTCCAACGTGGCGATACCATTGGCATCTTTCAATATGAGTCTCCGGGCATGCAAAAGCATCTCAAGAATCTCAAACCTAACAAGTTTGAGGATCTGATCGCGATGAACGCCTTGTATCGTCCGGGACCGCTTCAATATATTCCCAATTTCATAGCCCGGAAAAACGGTAAAGAAGCCATCTCCTACGACTTGCCAGAGATGGAGGATATTCTTGCAGAGACATATGGAATTACCGTATACCAGGAACAGGTCATGCTCCTCTCACAAAAACTAGCTGGTTTTTCCAAGGGTCAGGCAGATGCACTGCGAAAAGGGATGGGCAAGAAAAAGAAGAAGATCATCGATGAGCTCTACCCACTCTTTGTGGAGGGATGTGAAAAAAATGGACACCCACGTACAGAAGTAGATAAGATCTGGAATGACTGGCAGGCCTTTGCCTCTTATGCTTTTAATAAATCTCATTCGACCTGCTATGCATTGGTTGCTTTTCAAACGGCTTATCTCAAAGCACACTATCCGGCTGAGTTCATGGCCTCAGTGCTCACCCATAATAAGAGTGATATCACCAAAGTCAACTTCTTCCTGCGTGAATGCAAAAAGCTCCACCTGGACGTACTCATACCTGATGTAAACGAAAGCGGCATTAATTTCGGAGTTAACACTGCCGGTCAGATCCGTATTGGTCTTTCTGCAATCAAGAACGTGGGTGGATCTGCTGTAGAGGAGATCATCCGTGAACGTGATGCCAACGGTCCTTATAAATCTCTCTTTGACATGATGACCAGGGTAAACCTTAGAGTGGTCAATAAAAAATGCGTGGAAAACCTCGTGCTTGCAGGAGCACTGGACTGTTTCGAAATCCTTAAACGTTCGCAGTACTTTGCCGCCTCAGACAAATATGACACGTTTATTGAGCATGCCCTTCGTTATGGATCTGCGGTGCAACAACATGATGCTGAGAAAGCAACCAGTCTCTTCGGTGACTCAGATGAAGTCCTCATCCCTGAACCCGATGTACCTGAGGTGCCAGCCTGGCCCATGATGCACCGTCTCAACCAAGAAAAAGAAGTCATTGGTATCTATGCCTCTGGCCATCCCCTTGATTCCTACAAACTGGAATTGGAAAATTTTGTGAATTGTGAATTAGTCCATTTTGATAGGGTGAAAGCGGTTGACCGGCGACTTAAGGTTGCCGGCATCATCACAAAAGCCAACCATGGTACCAACAAAAGAGGGAATGGCTATTGCCGGTTCACTCTGCAGGACTATAATGGTTCGGTTGAATTGTATTTGGGTAATGATGAATATCAGAAATTCAAAGGCTTGATAGAAGAGGGCCAAGTGGTCTATATAGATGGCCTGTTTAAAAATCGATTCAACTCCGATGAGCTATACTTCCAACCGCTGCTGGTAAAACTCCTCACAACAGTAAGCGACGAGCTCACCAGATCTATTACCCTGAAAGTACCCGTTTCTATGATTAGCCCGGAATTTGTTCATTCACTAGAATCTGCTTGCCGTGAACATGAGGGAAAACATCACTTGCGAATGGTAGTTTTTGATATGGAACATGAAGTGAAAGTACGATTCATGTCGGGCCAGCGCCAGGTCCACATCGATAGTCATTTCGTTGAAGAATTGGATAAATTAGGTGTCCCTTACAAACTTAACTAGGAGTTTTGGCGTTATGCATAGGGCCAGCTATTAGACCATGACTCTTTTTCTCATTATCCTTGCATTTCTTTTACATACGGGAACAAGTCCATCAGTCGGATCTGGTGAGCCTCCCTTACTTAGCTTTGAAGAGTTTGAACCCTATTTACATAAATCCAATGATACTACCTATGTAATCAACTTCTGGGCGACCTGGTGCAAGCCATGCGTTGAGGAGTTACCCTACTTTGAAGAATTACATAGGGCTTATCAAAATCAGCCAGTGCGCGTTGTACTTGTCAGTCTCGACTTTAAACATCAGATCGAAACGAAACTACTGCCATTCCTTGAAAAGCATAATGTCGAATCGGAGGTTGTCGTATTGTACGCTCCCAATGCAAACGCCTGGATTGATAAGGTAGATAGTCGCTGGTCAGGCGCTATCCCGGCAACAGTTGTTTATCGAAATGATGACCAGCTCTTTCATGGTGAAAAGTTTAATTCCTATAGAGATCTTGAATTGCTTGTTGAATCATTACTAAAAATCTAGATAATCATGAAACGTATTGTTTTACCCTTGTTTGCTCTTTTTGCAGGATTATTGCTGCTGACCTCTGCCAGTGTTTCGACGGGAGGTGGATATCAAATCGGTGACAAAGCCGAAGACTTTAAGTTGCAGAATGTAGATGGATCATGGGTGCAATTAAGTGAATTCATCGAGGATGGCGCCATTGTGATCTTCACTTGCAATACCTGTCCTTGGGCACAATTGTACGAGGACAGGATCATCGAACTTCACGAGGAATTTGCTCCTCAGGGATTCCCGGTCCTTACCATCAATCCAAATGATCCGGAGGTGCAGCCCGGCGATAGCTTCGAGGCAATGAAAAAGCGATCAGCTGAAAAAGAATTTCCATTTCCATATGTGTTCGATGCTGAGCAAAAAGTATATCCAAAATTCGGAGCCACAAGGACACCTCATGTTTTTCTGCTTTCGGAGGATTTGACTGTACAGTATATCGGCGGCATTGACGATAGTGCTCAAGATGCCTCTGGTGTAACAGTCAATTATGTAGCAGAGGCAATCAAAGCGGTAAAAGCAGGTGAGAAACCTGATCCGGCAACTACGAAGGCAATCGGTTGCACGATCAAGGTGAAGCGATCTTAAATAATAGAGAACAAGAGTAATTTGCATAGTGGCTGATTCTGAACAGGATCAGCCCATTTTTTTGCTCATCCGCGCTGAGGTGTTGAACGATCTAGAATTGATTTCATACGCATGATTTCAGCCTCGCTGCTTTCCCACTTACCATCCCGATCATGGAATCTACCAAACAATCTTGTGTTGCGAGAGTGCTGCTCATCGCTTAGCCCCCTTTGGAAAGCCTTTGCGGAAGTGTGAAAGTGGGTAATGCCTGTGTATTGCCTAAGATCAGCCAAATTTCCACTGTGGATCCCCGAACCAGCTATGATCGTCACACCATCTTTATAATCTGCCATTTTTTTCAGAAGATCTCGTCCTTCCCATGCCGTTGATTGTTGGCCGGAGGTGAGAACTTCCGTTATCGACAATGAGGATAGGTGCCTTAAAGATTCTTCGGGGTCCTGCACCAGATCAAAAGCTCGGTGGAAAACAACAGGTAGAGAACCAGCCCATTCGATCGCCTCTTGCAGCACAGGCACATCAATTTGATCATCAGAAGTGAGACATCCAAATACGAACCCATGAACACCCATGGCGGTATATTCTTCAATACTACTCCGTATTGTCCTCATCTCGTTCCGGTCGTAATAGAAATTCCCAATCCTTGGACGAATCAGCACATGTATGGGAATGCTTACCTCCTGCAGAACCTGCTTGACCAGTCCAATGTCAGGAGTTAAGCCACCCACTTCAAGCGCTGCGCACAGCTCGATACGGTCGGCTCCACTTTGGCTTGCTGCTATCGCTGATGTTAAGGAATGAACGGCAATTTCGAGCACATACTGACCCTCAGAACGTGTTGTCATGCTAGCTCTAATTTATCGTAATTTAGCATGGGTATACATTTTATTAGATGTTCTTAAATTGGTTTAAAATTATCTTAATCTTTCTCATTTTGACTGCCTGTCAGTCAGGAGAAAATCAATTGGATCTGATTGAGAAAGATCTGCTTAGTTACGGAATTCCTATCACGTTGCAAATGCCCGATAGTGCGCAAATTAAGACGATGGACTGGGGAACCCAAAAAGATATCACGATACTGAGTCCAACAGATTGGTATAGTTTGCAATTATTCAGCTCGATGGCTACTAATCATAATATGGATGCAGTTAAGGCCGAATATCTTGAATTGGCTCAGGAGAATCCTTATTTCCAAAGAGTAGTTTCTGAAGATCCTGATGGTTTTATTTACGAACTGGTCATCGACAGTCTCACCAATTATGATTTCAGGCACATTAAAATACAAGGTGACAAGGAATATGTTTTCCAGGCTGGTATGTACGGCACCTATACCCTGGATCAAATAGAGCAACTCTATCAAATATCCAAATCTGCAAAATAAAAGGGCCCAGTTTCTGCTGGACCCTATCTTTTCTTAAAGTTCTATTGCTATTTGGCTGCCGCAAATCTACGCGCAACCTCTTGCCAATTAACAACGTTGAAGAAAGCGGCGATGTAATCCGCTCTTCGATTCTGGTAGTTGAGGTAGTAGGCATGTTCCCACACATCCATTCCCAAAATCGGGGTACCCTGCACGTTGGTTACATCCATTACCGGATTATCTTGATTAGGTGTATTAGTCACGGCCAGCTGTCCGGATTTGTCCACCAGCAACCAAGCCCAGCCAGAACCAAACTGAGTGGCACCTGCCCGCGAAAAAGCATCTTTGAAATCATCGAACGATCCAAATTTTTCATCGATGGCAGCTGCGAGATCACCAGAGGGCTCTCCTCCCCCATCGGGTGACATAACCTCCCAAAAAAGGCAGTGATTATAGTATCCTCCACCATTGTTCCGAACACCCGGTCCATGTTGCGAAACCCCTTTGAGTATGTTCTCAATGGTTTCATTTTCCAATGGTGTACCTGCGATGGCATTATTGAGATTATTGGTATATCCATTGTGATGCTTTCCATGATGGATTTCCATAGTACGGGCATCAATATGAGGTTCTAGGGCATCAAAAGCATAGGGAAGATCAGGAAGTGTGAAGGCCATAATTTTCAGTTGTTTGGTTAATAATCAATTTGAACTCATACTCACTTAAAGATAACAAGTTTGATGTTGAACAGTTCATTGATAACCTATAAGTCGAGGATACGATCTCTACCACTATATATGTTGCATTGACCGTTGCGTAAAAATCCTATGAGGGTCAAATTATGAGCTTCCGCCAGATCTATTGCCAGAGAAGAAGGCGCTCCCACCGCCAGCACGACAGGGATACCGGCCATTAGAGCCTTCTGAACCAATTCAAAACTTGCCCTCCCACTTACCAAACAGACATAATTGTCCAGGGGAAGCCAATCCTTCTCAAATGCACAGCCTATCAATTTATCCATGGCATTATGCCTTCCCACGTCTTCGCGAAGCAACAACAGCTCACCACTTGCATCAAATAGGGCGGTTGCATGTAGCCCACCCGTACTGGCAAATGACTCCTGTTTCCTCCTGGCGATTTCGGGCCATCCAACGATCTCTGACAAAGAGATAGATGGGATTCCCGGTCTCAGGACATAGGGAATAGCCATATTCACCTGCTCCAATGTAGCTTTGCCACAAATACCACAACTTGACGAGGTAAAGACATGCCGAGTTAATCCTTCAATATCAAATTTCGTCTTCCCACTAAGCTCAACGACGATTCGGTTTGCTTCATCTAAACGCTTTATCAGCACTACATCAGACTCCCTGGCGATAATATTCTCAGTAAATAAAAATCCCCTCACCAAGTCCTCGTCATCGCCTTCAGTACGCATGGTAATCGCTACCGACTGCATGCTTCGTCGGTCTGCCGGCCCAAATCGCACATTAATCTCGAGAGGCTCCTCACCGGCAATGGCATCGCTTTGCTGTGCTGTGCCTTCGCCATCAAACTTCCAAATGTCCTTGTGATGTATTCGTGGCATTCAGACCGTACTTGTATCGCGGATTCCCCTCTGGATTACCTTTCCTTCCTCGTCTTCCTGGTGTCGGCATCCCAAGTCCTTTTCCACCAGTATCCTCAGTTCTACACCATCGTCTACGAGACAACTACCTTTCAACCCAATCTGTTCGGAATGAGCCCACTTCTGACATAAATTATTCGGAATAGAAATTCTGATTCCATCATTCTGCAAGCTTGCTTCAAATGATATGCCCGAATGAGTATTTATTATGTAGTACAAAGCTTTCCCTTTGGGAAAAGAAACCTTACTACTAAGGGTTCCATCGGAGGCAAGTTGCTGTACTTCGAGATCTGACAATCTTAGTCGCAAGGAGTTGTCTTCAATCCTGAGTTTCATGATTCGAATCGTGTATTTTTGCAACTCAATTTAATCGTAAACTACTGCAATGGCAAGAAAGCAGCACTTCCGAAAAGAAAAAGACAGTCTGGGATATGTAAAAGTACCCATCGAACGGTACTGGGCTGCTCAGACGCAACGATCCAGTGAAAATTTTCGCATTGGAACCGATCGCATGCCAAGTGAAATTATCGAGGCCTTTGCCATACTTAAGAAGGCGGCTGCTCAAGTTAATGTTGATTTGAAAGTACTATCAAAAGCAAAGGCTCAGTTGATCGCCAAGGTTTGTGATGAGATTTTGGCCGGAAAGCTAGACGGTGAATTTCCATTGGTGGTGTGGCAGACGGGATCAGGGACCCAAACAAATATGAATGTCAATGAGGTCATTGCCAACCGAGGTCATGTGCTAAAAGGAGGGAGTCTGACAGACGAAAAGAAATACTTGCACCCAAACGACGATGTCAATAAAAGTCAGTCGTCTAATGACACTTTTCCCACTGCCATGCATATATCAGCTTACAAAATCATAGTCGAAAAAACCATTCCTTCGCTGGAGAAATTGAGAGATACCTTCGCTGCGAAGTCAAAGGAATTTCGGTCGATTGTGAAGATTGGTCGTACACACTTCATGGATGCTACTCCGGTCACAGTCGGTCAGGAATTGTCTGGATATGAATCTCAGCTTACCCATAGTATTCAGGCAATCAAGAACACCCTAAAACACCTGTCTGAACTAGCTCTTGGGGGTACTGCTGTAGGAACCGGGTTGAATGCCCCAAAAGGATATGACAAATTGGTAGCAAAGAAAATCGCTAAGGCTACCGGTCATCCATTTATCACCGCTAAAAATAAATTTGAAGCTCTGTCAGCACATGATGCAATCGTAGAGACACATGGGGCTCTAAAGACAGTAGCTGTTTCGTTGATGAAGATTGGAAATGACATCCGGATGCTGGCCTCTGGTCCTAGGAGCGGAATTGGTGAATTAAGAATTCCTGCAAATGAGCCAGGTTCCTCAATTATGCCTGGTAAAGTAAATCCAACACAGGCGGAAGCCCTGACGATGGCAATGGCACAGGTGATCGGAAACGATGTGGCTATCAATGTAGGAGGGATGAACGGTCAATTTCAGCTGAATGTATTTAAGCCCATGATGATCTACAACTTTCTGCATTCCGCAAGGCTTATCGCTGATGCAAGTTTAAGTTTTGATGATCATTGCATTTCAGGATTAGAACCCAATCTCGTAAGGATAAAACAGAATCTCGACAATTCCTTGATGCTGGTCACAGCCCTGAACACCAAAATTGGATATGATAAAGCAGCTGAGATCGCCAAAAAGGCCTACCACGAAAACACGACTCTGAAAGAGGCTGCGATCAAGTTGGGTTATATAACTGCCGAAGACTTTGACAAATGGGTAAGAGCTGAGGAAATGACCTAACACCGTCTAGGATTCCATTTAACATATTATATTTATTTGCAATGTATAATTAATTGCTTAAGTTTGAGATTACAACAAATAGTCTCTTACGGATGCATTTCTTGAAACGAAGAAAACTACAACCTGCTATCCAGGTCCAGACGCTTGATGGAAATACAATTCCATTTGCTCTCACCTTCAGAAATGGAGAGATTCATATCAACCCTAACAAAATGAATAAGGGAACTTACTTTCTGATGATTCAGGATGGGCAGGAAAAAAAATCGAAAATGATCACCATCGACTGATTAATATTTTAATCTGACAAGCTTAAGCCTCTTTCCTCTGACACTGGGAATTACTAACTCCTGAGCAGACACTTGAACTGCATTCTTTATTTGCAATTTTAGTTTCTGGTTGTCAGTACTCATCAAACTCCTCCTGGTAATGTCGCCGGAGCCGTTCAGGATATATTCACTCACCGTATTCTCATTTCTGATTTCATCGTTATAGAGAATTCTCAGATGCGCAGGATTCTTGAACAAGAAATACGACGAAAAAACTGCATCATCGTCATTGGAGTATTGCCTCTTTGGCAACAATTTTTGCCAATGCGAATTGCCGTCGGGGTGGATGGAGATCAATATGATGTCTTCATAATAGTAGTCTACTGAAAACCGGGTGCTACCGTAGTAGTCCCGCCTGGATCCGTACGACAATCGTTCATATTCCTTGTTTTCTTCTACAATCAGAAGAATGCCACCATCCTCACGGAAGATTAGATCTTGTATATCAAGATTTTGAAGACTTTCCCTCTTTGGACTAAACTTCCCGTGAAAATCTGCCAGCAGTTCGTCGTTGTAGGAAACTGTGGAAACTGAATGATCATTAAAATCATCTGCATTGGTCGTGATATGGAAAATTCCGTCAGTCGTACCAGTGTTGCGATCTGAATATAAGCCTACCAGCGTCAACCGTCGATTGAGGTTGTCAAACTTGAAAAAAGCATCGTAGGTGGTAAACTCGGGCATGGGAAAGCTGACCAGGTCAAACTGGTTACGGTTCTCATCGAATCGAAAAACTTCAATAGAGTGTTTTTCTTTCCGAAAGCGAAAGTTATCTTTTTCAAATACGATGAACATCCGTCCATCATTAGTCAGGATAGTTTTGCGGTAATCTTCTCTGAAATTGATATCTGTAAAATCAAACTGTGATTGCCAGAGGACCCTGCGTTCTTCAAAATCAAAGGCAAAGGCGCTGATGATTCGCTCATTCTCAACCTCCATCATCAAGAATTTATTACGGTCTTCCGATTTGACAAATCGGAATTTGGGCCGGATCAGTCCTTTCTTGTAGATCGCAATTGTATCGGAAAACTGTAGTCTTGCTCGCCGGTCATAATATCTGGATTTTACAATGAGGGTGTCTTTCCATTCATCTGAATACACCACATTAAATCCGAGCTCGCGAGGGACAATATCCACAATCCGGGAACGCCTGCTGTCAAGTTTTTCCTCCACAGACCATGACATGAACATATCCTTATCAAAAGATTGAACATCAAATTCATTGATCCCATCCCGAACTAGAAGAATGTCATTCTGATATTTACCGAGAACATCATAGACAAATTCAGATTTGAGGTTAAGCTCGTCGGAAACTGTTACCGTCTGACCATAAATAGCCAGCGGCCACAAGAAGATAATGTGGATAAAAAGCCTTCCAAGATTGGTCATGTCAGTCAAAATAGTATTAAATCGAATTGTGATCAAGTTACCTGGCGTAAAACAGATCTGCTTTCTGGTGACAAGTTTGGTTATTTTTGCCCTCGTTTATGCACATAAAACGATTCTTAGGTTCTTATACACAGAATAAACCCGGACCCCTCCTGATTTGTTTAGCAGGGATTCATGGAAATGAATGGGCTGGTGTACAAGCTCTCGATCTTCTGCTGAAGATGTTAGAGGTCGAGCCTATCACTAATCCATCTTTTTCTTTTCACGGGAAGATTCTTTGTCTTCTTGGCAATTTACCGGCACTTAGGTCTAGAATGCGTTTCATCGACCACGATCTTAATCGACTGTGGGATCCGTCTCGCCTCAATGGCCAGTTCACTATTCCCGAGGGCTTGAAGGAGACATTGCAACTCAAGATGCTAAAGGGAATAATCGACAAGGAAATCCGGCAGAACGGTCACAGACAAATTATTCTGCTTGATCTTCATACCACCACTGCCGCCGGAGGAATATTTACTCTCCCTACCAATCAACCCGAAAGTCTGAGGATCGCCGAGACCATGCATGCTCCTGTGATCAAAGGGGTAATTGAAGGTTTAGATGGCACTTGTATACGTTATTATTCCGAAAAGTATAATGACGCAGTCACCGGTTTGGTCTTTGAAGGTGGCCAGCATGATGACCCCTTATCGGTCAATCGATGTATTGCAGCCGTTATCAACTGCATGGGTACAATAGGCTGTGTCGACCTGGCTCATATCGAAAACAGGCATAATCAGCTTCTTGTGGAGTATTCCAGGGGGTTGCCTAAAGTTGCACGACTGCTTTACCGGCATTCCATCCTACCTGGGGACCAATTTCAAATGAAGAACGGCTATAAGAATTTTCAACCTATAAGCCAAGGTGAAGAATTAGCCGAGGATAAACTTGGCCTCGTTCATGCTCAGTTTGATGGAATGATCCTCATGCCACTCTACCAGGACCAGGGAGAAGATGGGTATTTCATTGTAGAACCAATACAAAACTAATTCTATGAAAGATCTATATCATCGACTTACTGATATTGAGGAGAAGGAGTTGTATCCCGGATATACTTCTCGACTTATTCACACAAGTGGAATGACTCTTTCGTTTGTAAATTGCAAGAAAGGTGCCGTGCTGCCACTCCATCATCACCCGGAAGTCCAAGCACTCAATCTGCTAGAGGGAGAAATGGAGGTAACGGTTGGTGATTTCACCAAGACCTGTAAGGCTGGAGATGTGATTATTATTCCCTCCAATACACCTCATACAGTCACCCCACGCACTGATTGTCTGGCATTGGATGTTTTTCAACCTCCTCGCAAAGCTTATCTTCCTTTTGGCGTGAAAGTAGAGGCCTAATAAAAAGGCCAGCAGCGATCGCTACTGGCCGGACACATAAATTCTATAATACGGATTTATTATGTGCCTTGATTCTTATTAAGCTTGTATAGTCTGCCAATTTGAGGTACCAAGATGACTTCCGATCGTCGGTTAGCAGCCTGTGTTGCCGTGGATTTTGGATCATCCGTGACTGTAGGATGAAATTCTGCTTTTCCAGCAGCTGTCAACTGTTTAGGATCAACTCCCAAGGAAATCAATTTTCTGACAATGGCTACTGATCGGGCAACACTAAGATCCCAATTGTCACTAAATCGAGCATTATTGATTGGTCGATCGTCAGTGTGACCTTCGATGATCAGGCTCAATCCCGGATTCTTCTTCAGCATATCTGCCAATTCCGCCAGAGTTTCATCATCTTCGCGGTTGAGCCTTGATGACCCAGTGCTGAAGTTAATTGGATTTTCCAAATCAAGGTATAGCATGTCCTCGATTTCGGTAATCCTTTGACCGCTTTCTGAAACAGCCTTTTCAACGTCACTGAAGGCAGACTGAATCTCTTGACGCAACATATTCAATTCAGATTGGTTGTCATCCATTCGGGAATTGACCTGATTGAATTTTTGCTCAGTCTCTTGGAGCTTACCCTCTACAGAAGCCAGTTTCTCTGTCATCTCGTCGTTAGAGGATGAAAGCTGATTTTTGTCTGTCTCAAGCATTTCTACTTTCTCTTCAAGATTGCTGAGAGACTCGGCCAGGGCATTTCTTTCTGACTCCAATTCGGTGAATTTCTTATTGCTCACACAGGAAGCCATGAGGATGGATAATAGGAGTATTCCTAAAGAAAATCTGCTAAAATTCATTGGAACTTATGTTTTTCTATGAGCCCCAAAAATAAAGAAAACTATCAAATATTCATGATGATCCTAAGCATTCATAATAGTCTAAAAAATGACTGCTTCCCGGCTCAGTTGAGTAAAACGTTGGTCAAGAATTTGATATTCCGGCACAAAGGGTCTTACCCGGTCAAGCCCCAAATAAGATATCGCTGCCTCCAGACACCTTTTGTAGCTCCAAACTGAGTTCTTCTCGTTGGTCATTAGGGCCTGCAATCCTGACAACACTATTTGACGGTTGGTGACCATGCCAATCAGTTCGGATCCCACCACATGCAAACCCAAAGTAGAGGCCTGACGGGAAACTTGGTCAAAAACGGTAAACATGCCGGTGGTGCCAGGGTCGGTAAGGTTTATAGATACCTGGCATGATCTGTAGTCTGCGTTGTACCAACCAATTGCCTTTACTCCATGAAGAACCGAATCTTGGGTAAGCTTGCGTAAATAACGCGCGATACTATCCGCAGCTGTGGCGTCTGCAGAATTCAGACTGATATTGTATGCCACTAAATAATCTCTAACCCCCATGACGATAGCCCCAGCAGTAATATGAAGCTGCTCTCCCACATCAGGCCTAAATCCATGACGAATCCTGACCTTTAGATTTTCTTTACCACCCTTTCTAATGAACTCAAGATGCTGACGATCTGGGCTCTTGGCTGATTTTTCGTAGAAGTAAACTGGCACTCCGAATTCATCATTGATGGAGACAGCCAGCCTTTCTACCAACTCGATACATTGCTGCTCGTTGACTCCTCTCACTGGCACAAACGGACATACATCCAGGAGTCCGACATGAGGATGTGGACTTTCATAGTATTTGAGATCCGCTCCAGAAAGAAGCAGGCGAGTAAGTTGGCGAATAGCTGTTGAAACCGCTGTCCAATTACCAACCAAGGTCAAGACAGTTCGCTTGATGCTTTTGCTGCTATCTACATGAAGGAGATAAAGTCCTGGCACGTTTTCCAGAGTCTCTATGATCTCCGATAGCAGTGGCTCATCTTCCGCAACAGAAATATTTGGTATGCATTCAATTAGATCTTTAGTCATTTTTCTGCATGATGATCATAAAATGGTCTGCCAGATAAGCTAACGGTGGCAATCTCAATGCAAGGGTGTCCAACCGGAATAAAATGTTTAAAAGACCCTTGCGCGAATTAAAGAAAGGTTGTAGATAACTTGGTGGAACAAAACATCCTATCGGCATCACTTTCTTCACCTTGTACAATGGCTTAAAAAAGGAGGTGAGCTTTCCAGGAGTGTAATAATAAATCCTTTCCATAGATCCTTTCTCAAATGTAAAAGAGACTCCCTTCCGGGACCAGCGTCTCACGGCCTGCTTCCATCTACCAGTGAGCAGGAAATAGAAAGTTTCCCAAATGCAGAAAGCATTGAGCATTACCAATACCAGGTAGCTTCCTTCGGATGACTTTTGATTAACATTTGCAACGATTTTATCCCATTCATCGCGCGGTAGTACGTTCAAAGCGCCAAAATTGCTGAAGATCATATCGAAGTCTGTATCCTGAGTGACGGAGGTGAGAAAGTGGATGATTTCCAGCTGCTTCAATTCCACGTGTCCCGTTAATTTAAGCTTCTCCACTTTCTCCGTAGATTTTAAGATCATCTCCTGCGACGAGTCAATCCCGACGATATGGTGGCCAAGCTCAGCCAAGAAAATAACGTCTTGACCTGTACCACAACCTAGATCCAGGATCCGGAGGTTTTCGTCAGGTATGCGTACAAGGGGCTCAAGGCAATGATAGACCAGACTTCTTTGAGCTGAACCGATTGATGCATCTACGAAATCCCGATCGTAGTGCTCAGCCAGTAGATCGAAATTTTTCTTCTTCACACCTTTGAAGGTCTTAAATGAAATCTAGGCAGCCAATTCTAAAGCTTAAGCCGTAGTCGGTCTACCAAAGCCATGGGTGCATAATAAAATAAGAGCATGGCCCTCAGCAATCCGGTTTCATTAAGAGGGGTGGATAAGATTTTCCGAGTCTGGAAAAATTTATGCACATAGCGATGAAGTCTTCTGTAATAGGCGGGACTAAAGGTACTGCGATACATCATTGCAAGATCGTCACTATCCCGCCAGTTTTGCTTTTCCGTCATTAGGGATTTGACTTTGTCGTGAAACCTGGTGCCAGGCAACGGATATGAAATGGAAACGCCAATGTCATCGGGCATCAATTCGCCAACCAATTCCAGCGTTTTTAGAATATCTTCTTTTGTCTCTTGCAGATAACCGAATTGCAGGAAAAAGCAAACCTCTACTCCTTTTCTCTTTAACAGACGGGTGGCATGGTGGATTTGCTCAATGGTCGTGCCCTTATCCATAGCATCCAATACCTTTTGAGAACCTGATTCGGCCCCTACCCAGATTGTGGTCGCACCTGAATCAACAAGTGCATCAATGGTATTCTCCTTTAACAGCAAATCAACTCTGGACTGGATCTTGTACTTGATGCAAATGCTCTTGGTATGGATGAGATCTTTGAATGTCTGCACCCATCCTGGTTTCAGGCCAAAAATATCATCGCAAAACCAAAAGTGATCTACCCCAAAATGTGCCTGTAAATACTCGATCTCGTTAACCACTTTCTGAGGAGATCGCACGTTGTATCGATTTCCATAGATCGGCTTAGCACACCAGTTGCATTTAAACGGACAGCCACGAGTGGTGGCCAGGTTGAGCGAAAAGTAACCATTCTTTCTGTGCCAGATTTCTCGATAAGGTTCAAGATCCACCAGCGACCACGCGGGATCAGGCAACGTATCGAGGTTGGTAACTACCGGTCGCCGATCAGACTTTAAGATCTGATTATCCTTTCGCCATGCCAAACCTTTAACGTCATCCGTTGATTCATTACTTGTCAAACGATCCAGTGTTTCCCTCAATGTCACTTCAGCTTCACCCAACAGAACATAATCGGCTCCTTCAGAGAGATATCGGTCGAAGTGATCAGTTGAATCCGAACTCGATATTAATGTTGTAATTCCTCTCGATTTAGCAGCCCGAATCATCTCAAATGCGGCTTCACGCATAACTGTGAGACACATCTTAGTCAGATAATTGAATCCATCATCGAAGATGACCAGGTAATCTGGTCGCACAACATCCAGCTTTTCAATCAGAGCAGTAGGGGATGGCTCGAGGCAATTATCATGAAATATGACCTCATATTTTTCCTGCAGTGCAGCGGCTGCGATGAGAGTAGCATAAGGTGGGTAGGGCTGACCGGTTCTCCATTGCTTTGGATCCAGACGGTAGAAGTAAGTATTGGTGATAATTACTGAGTTCATGCCACAGACAGCCATCTCAGTCGAACATCGTACAATTTTTCAAATTCTTCAATGGCGTAGTTGTGTTTTGAAAGCACCCGGTCTTGGAAATTGTTTGGATGATGTTTGGAAATATATGGTTGAGATTTCAGAGCAATGTCAAAAGTGGCCTGATCCATATGTTCAAACTTCCTTGTCCAATATCTCGAAGTCAATCGATAAAAAGCCACATCCAGTTTATCTCCAATGCTGCCGGATAAGCATTGTTCGATCGCTCGGGAGATCAGACTGGATTCAACCTTTTGAATGTCAGTTCTATCTTGATTAATGTTGGGATAATAGGCTCTTATCCAGGCGTTTGCTGCCATAAAATCTGAGAAAACTTTGGGACCAAAAGCAGGTGCTAAAGTGGCAATTTCGGTAGCCGTGAATAGATTTTTTTCTTCAATCTCCAGATGTTCTTCATCTACGAAGTAATTCACACAGAAGTATCTCCTCGAGTTGAGGAGAAAAATCTTCTTAAAAAAAATCAGCATAGTTCGTCCCACCCATAGACGCCCAGGTCTGGTGACAATAAAGAAATCTATATCTCCTCCCAAGGGTACAAGTCCCTTGGCGTAAGTCCCGCTGAAAAACACAGCACGTATAAATGGGAACCTGCTGATTAGGCGTGCACGCCTTTCCGCTCTCCTTTTGACTCGTCGAGCTCGGGCTTCCCGTTCGTGTCGCAATTTTACCCAATCGGGCCTTTTCTTAATCATGAAGTATCCCTCCTGTTCCTTTAGGATACCTAAACTGCATAGCTGATCAACCGCGTGTTGAAATTCCCCTTCTTTAAGATTCGGGTAATTGACAAATCTCTTAAGCTCTACGATTGTTAACGGATAGGAAAAAATTTCGAAGTATAAGGTGGTGAGGATCAAACGTTGAGATACTGTGTCAAGGGGTACTTTGACAGATGGAACGTGATGGTCTTTTATGAACGCAGTCATTTATGGACAATGTAGCTATGCACATCGCTATATTAGTAATTTACTGAAATCTGGATAAAGGTGAAATAAATGAGGTTGGCTGGACAACTATATATAGCTGCACTATTTGTGGTCAGTACGGTGGTCTTTAGTCCAGCATTATTGGATTACTACCTAGGAAGTAGATTTCTGGTGGCATCTCTGATAGGTGCTGTCTTTGCCATCTTCTTGATCACCCGAAAGGGAGCTATTAGGATGCGCATTATTCTTCCGGATTTACTCATCCTGAGCTTTGTTGCTTGGAATGCAATATCTATAGGCTGGGCTTTGAATTTTGGTGAAGCTGTGTTCACAACCGGTCGATGGATCTTGTTCGCCAGTTGTTATTTTCTATTACGCATCATATTGAATCATGACCAAGATGTGGTATTCAAATTCATATCTCGAATAAGTGTTTTGGCAACCGCGGTATTGTTGTGTGCACTATATCTGGCTTTAGTCCAGCTAGTAATGGATGAGGGCTACACCACAAGAAATCTGTATGAAATAAAATTAATCTTTGGTCACAAATCGGTCACTTCCGCCTTTTTACTATTGCTTGTTCCGTTCAATCTCCTTCAATGGCATTCGACCAAGGGCTCAAGGCGCCAATTGCTTCTCATTCTGATTACGCTACAAATGCTAATGATCCTATTGCTTCAAAGCAGAGCAATCTATTTGGCTTCGTTTTCTTTCGCTTGCGTAATGATCTGGTACTTTATCAGTAGTTACGATGGGGCATTCTGGAAATCCCGCCCTTTCCGTTACTCCACAGTCTTTGTAGTGCTGGTGCTAGGTGGTGTACTATCAATCAACACTGAGTTAAGAGACAGGCTCAATCCACTAAATTATTCAGGTTCACAAACGGCATATGAACGGAAAGTAGTTTGGAGCCGAACCTGGGATTTGACAATGGACCATCTGGCAAAGGGCGTAGGTTCGGGCAATTGGAAACTGCAATTTCCGCAGCATGGTGTGGAAAGAGTTTACCGCATGCAGTACCAGGATGTCGTGTTTACCAGGGCCCACAATGACTTTTTAGAAACAGCTGCTGAGCTCGGTGTTCCGGGAATTCTGCTTTATCTGGGAATGCTCTTGTTCCCTCTTTTTCTTGCCCTTTCTTTTCGAAAGAGAAATCCTTGGAAATCACATCTGCTATCCGGAAGCCTTTTTGCCTTTATCATCGTTTCATTTTTTGATTTTCCCAAGGAAAGGATCGAAATGCTGATCTTGCTCGCCTTTGTTTTGAGTATGACATCTCAAATAAAGATGACCAAGTCGACGCGACCTCTACTGTTCCTGCAGTCAACAGGGTTAGCAGTTGTCATACTAATCCTAATGGCCTTGAATATTTATGTAGGGGCAGTACGCTATCGTGCCGAAATAGGCATGAGATCGGTGCTTCTTGAACGCAGGGCAGAAAACTGGAACAAGATAATTACAAAAATTGAAGAGATACACTCGCCTCTTTATTCATTAGACCCTTCATCGATGCCGCTTCGATTCTACCAGGGAATAGCCTATTACAACCTCGATAGTCTGGATGAAGCCGAGGAAACATTTAAGAGTGCTCTGGATGAATCGCCATATAACTTTCATGTCATCAATAACCTGGCTACGGTATACATCCGTCAGCAACGTTGCCCGGAAGCACTGATCCTACTTGATCGTGCGCTCGAGTTGAATTCACTTTTTGATGAAGCATTGTTTAACAGTGCATATTGTTTGCATACTTTGGGCCGGTATGAGGCGGCATTAGAAAAAGTGATGCAGGTGCCACAAGAGTCAGAGAGGAAGCGCCAATTCATATTAGAAATATCAAAAGCGATTGAAATGAATTCAAATAATTGAATAAGTAATAAAAACAATCTATCTTTTTGGGGCCAGAGATGAATAAATACTTGTAGCAATGAAGAAATTAGCCCTAGCTATTCTAACTCTGGCATTCATCCTTCAGACATACTCCAGTTCTGCCAGTGATCCCCTAACCGACTTTGGGCCGGTACTGTCCGGAGATGCTTTCATGTACGAGCAAGCTACTGTTACCATTACACTTGATGTCACAAATGTGAGCTGCAATGGTGCTAACGACGGGTCGATCACGGTGAATGCCGATGGAACGGCTCCTTATGTCTATGAATGGTCGAATAATGAAACCACTGCCACCATTGCCAATTTAGCACCTGGACAATATTCTGTCACCGTCACAGACGATGATAACTTTGAGGCCATGGAGACTGTTACGGTTACTGAACCACCTCCGCTCGCTGGTTCTATAGAGAAGTTGGGAGATATTTCGTGTAACGGGGCCTCCGATGGATCTGCCATGATCGATCCCTCTGGAGGAAATGGAAATTATACGTTTAGCTGGAGCCACAGTCCTTCGGCCTCGATGGCTTCGGTTTCAGATTTGCCTCCGGGTACCACCACGGTGACCGTCACCGATGCCAATGGATGCACCTTAACTGATCAGGTAATGATCACCCAACCCGATGCACTAGCATGTAACGTCGTAATCGATCAAGACGCAAGTTGCAGCGGAGGATCAGATGGTGCTGCCACAATAAATGCCATTGGTGGTACCATGCCATACAGTTATGACTGGAGCCATAATGCCAACGCGATGGGCTCCAGTACAAACGATCTTCCTGCCGGGTCACATACGGTCGATGTGGTAGATGATAATGGTTGTGTTGTCCAGTGTGAATTAGATATCACCGAACCTGCAGCCCTAATGATTGACGCCGCAATTCAGCACGAGACGGCCAACGACGCTATGGATGGAAGCATTACAACCACCGTAATGGGAGGGACTGGGCCCTACACTTACGCTTGGAGCAACGGAGGAAATACTCCAACGATAATGGATCTGGCACCCGGTTCTTATACAGTGGATGTGACAGATGCCAATGGATGCCAGATTCAGGATACCTACGTGGTCGATGAATTTGGTTGTGCCTTATCAGCAACTTCATCGACTCAGGACGTTGCTTGTCACGGTGACTCCACGGGACAGGCAATGGTAACCGTCGAGAATGGCAACGATCCGGTGACCGTCGCCTGGTCTACTGGCGCCAATGGTGCCATGGTCGATAATCTGGCCGCCGGCACCTATCAGTATACTGTGACCGACGGAGCCAATTGCTCGGTTTCGGATTCTGTGGTCATTAGCCAGCCGGACATGCTCGTTGTCACGGTTGATACAGTGATTGGTGATCAAGGCAATGGCACCGGTGAAGTACAAATCACCGTAAGCGGTGGAACAGCCCCTTACAGCTTTGCCTGGAGTAATGGGAATATTGCTGAAGATCTTGTGGGGGCGCTTTCGGGAAAATATAATGTTACCGTGACCGACGCTGAGAACTGCACCCTGACAACTGACAGCATTGAAATCCTCATGGTTGTTGATATTTTGGAGACTGCTCTAGGAACCGCAGTGCAGGTTTTTCCAAATCCTGCCAGCCAATATATAACCATTCAAACCAGGACCAATTATGTTTTGGGCGAACACATCGAATTCTACAATATCGATGGACAATCCTTATTTAGAAGGGTGCTCGAAAACGATCAGGTCAACGTGAACGATCTGCCTGCAGGTCTATATCTGATAAAACTGCAAGTTGACACCAAGTACTATTTCACCCGGCTGCTCGTCCTTCGTGAGTGACCGGTTGCAACAGGGTGATCAAAGCAAGAGGGAGCCAGAAGAAGAAGGCCATTATGCCTTCGTGGATGAAGTTGTTGAAAATGCTTATGACTAAATAGATCAATAGACTCGTACGACAGGCTAACATCAGAGTTTTATGTTCGGCATGCTCATTCCGAGATGATCGGGATCGTAATAGACCAAATGCCAATATGGCAATCCAAATGATCATTCCCGGAAATCCGGTTTCAGCGAGTGCTTTTAGATATTCGGAGTGTGTACTACCCCCTCTACCAGAAATATCATGAACTGGTTCAGTAGAGCTGATGCGAGTCATTTCTTCCTTCTTTTGATAGGTATGATATTCAAATTGATAGGTACCCGGACCAAATCCAAACCAGGGACGGACCTGACTCATTCTAATAGCCGACTTATACCGGTTTAATCGCTCTCTTACACTTACGTCCTTATCGAAGGAAGACATCCCGGCCATAAAGGGCAGTATACCATCTGCCCGTGTAGATCGATAATCTCCCGAGTTGGCTAACATCAATAACAACCCTCCTAGGATCACCAATCCCATGATGGCAAGCTTCCATTTTTGACTAAACAACGATAGAATGATTGACGCTCCGATCAGACCAATCCAGGCTACCCGGGAGAACGATAGAAAGACAGCTATTAACAATACAATTGTGAAAATGATATAGCCTTGGAAGAGCGTTCTATTTCTGTGCCGCCAATAAAAAGCCAGCCAGATATTCCAGGGTACCATCATGGCAAAACATGCTCCGTAAAGAGTATGGTCTTTCAGAAACGGCAGAGCGGCGATCTGCGCCGTGTTGGGCCGGAATCCATGCATACTGTGATGGAACCAGGTATAGATGACAACAATTCCCATTGAGATCGACAGAGCCGAGAGCAGTTGAAACACCCCTTTTCTATTTCGCGTCATGAAAATCAGAAAGATGCCAATATAAAACACCCACCAATGCACAACCTCTACAAGGGTCGATTTGAGCGAGATGCCTGGACGCACAGATGTCAGGCTCGTAACCACAAGCCACAGAACCAATGAAAGACAAATCAAAAACAAAGGCCTGTCAATAGAAGTCCACAACTTCTTATAAGATTTCAGGGTGGCAACCCCAATGCTAATGGATGCTAGAGCGAGCAGCAGTTCTAGTGGCACGGTAATCCTATGAGCAGCCAGACCGACCTCGATGGCAAAGGGCAAAGAAATTGAAGTGAGAAGAAGGATTGGAAATAATGCTCGTTGAACCATACGCTCCGTATCCCCTAATTTGGACTTGTCTGAAATTAAAGAGAAAAGTTTTCTCATCCGCTCCAAAAGGAATAATTTGAATTATGCAGATCGTACTGTCGCATGGCTATTTTCTCGAGGAAGACTCCAAAGAGCAGAAGATAATGCGACCGTACCCTCCCTTGGGTCTACTATATATCTCTGCCTACCTGCAATCCAACGGGATATCCAACCAAGTCTTTGATACCACCTTTGCATCCTATCAGGCATGGAAAAACTTTTTGATCACCAATTCCCCAAACGTTATTGGTCTTTATTCCAATCTGATGACCAAGATCAGAATCGTGCAAATGATCAAGTGGATTCGCAAGAATCTTCCACATGCAAAAATTGTCATCGGTGGGCCGGACACAACCTACAATATCAATCGATACCTTCAATCAGGTGCTCACTTTGTCGTGCTTGGCGAAGGTGAAATCACAATGTTCGAGCTCTCTAAAGCTCTACTTAAACTTGAAACAAAAGATCTCCAAAACATCAAAGGTATTGCCTGGTTAGATGCCAATGGCACGCTGTGCAAAAGCCCAGGCCGATCGAAGATCAAAGATTTGGACTCCTTGCCAGTACCCAATCGGGAGGGTATTAATCTCAACCTCTACCTGGACAGTTGGAGAATGCATCACGGTTATGCTTCTATTTCTGTGAGTACCCAGAGGGGTTGCCCATACACCTGCAAGTGGTGCAGCACGGCAGTATATGGGCAAAGCTACCGCCGCAGATCAGGTAAGTCAGTAGTGAATGAGTTAAAATCATTGATCGACACATACGAGGTAAATCGTTTTTGGTTTGTGGACGATGTCTTTTCGATCAGTCACAAATGGCTTGACACTTTTGAAGAGGAGCTGCAGCGACAGTCTGTAACTATTCAATTTGAATGTATCACCCGGGCTGATCGTTTGAATGAAGATGTTATACGGCAATTGAAGAAAATGGGATGCTTTAGAATTTGGATAGGGGCGGAGAGCGGTTCACAGAAAGTGATCGATCTGATGGATCGAAGGGTGAATGTGCAGCATGTTTCGGAGATGATTCGATCCACCAGGGCACATGGCGTTGAGGCTGGTACTTTCATCATGCTGGGTTATCCTGGTGAAACCGAGGGTGATATCCTTCAGACTGTTGAATACCTCCGCAATTCTAATCCAAATCACTTCACCATTACCATAGCGTATCCTATTAATGGCACTGCGATGCACCGTGAAGTCGTCAGGGAAGAAAGACCACAGGCTCAGTGGGAAGAGGAAACTGATAGGGAGATATCATTTGAGAGAGCTTATTCGCGTAATTATTACGATCATGCAGTTCGATACGTCGTTCATGCAGTTGAGTGTGGTAAATATACCCCTTGGGTGCATTATCGCTGGTGGTGGCACCTATCAATATCTTTTTTGGCTAGAATAGGGATGCAATGGGAAAAGACAAGGCTAACATAAGGGAATGGTTCAGTTCATTTCCCATCGACATGGGTGTCTTCCGTATTGGACCGGTAAACGGCACCTTTGAAAACACATACATCAACACCAGAAGTCATGAGGGCCGGGTCTATGAGGATGATGTAGTCACTCAGCTGCCCGATGTCCCAACTGGCCATCCGCTGGAAAAGGAATGGCAAGTGCGTAAGGCCAGCACATTACGTCTTTTGGAGCACATATCCCATTTGCCAGCTCCCCTGATTTTAGATATTGGCTGTGGCAACGGCTGGTTGACCAACCAAATAAGTTGTTTGGCAACCGTAGTGGGTCTAGACGTCAATCTTCACGAACTGCATCAGGCATCCCGGTTGTTTGAAGATCCTATCTTCGTCTCAGGTAATATTGTAAACCTGGACTGGTCACCACCTTTTCAATTTGACCTGATACTATTTGCGAGTAGTATACAGTATTTTGCCGATCTCAAATCACTCCTGGACAAACTATGGCATCTTTTATCGGCGGATGGTGAAGTTCATATCATTGATTCCCCAATCTATCCTGATGCTGAGGCCGCCAGGGAAGCATCCGAGCGGACAACGAATTATTACCGGGAGTTTGCACCGGAGATGATACCACTTTACTTTCACCACCACTTGGCAGAGTTGGAGCAATACCAGCTGAGTATCTTGAGTCCACCAGATAAGATTTCCTTTTTTAGCTCCCTTTTCAGACGGAAACCGGCTTTCAGATTTCCATGGATCGTGTTGAGAAAATAGCCCGGTACTGTCTTTGGCTACTTCCACTTTTGTATTTGGGAGTTGTCCGACTTGGCTTCGGATTCAACGGATTATACGGCCAGGATGCCTACGAATACCTCCGCTATACCAACTCTGTTAAAGACGCCATTATTAGGGGAGCGGATGCCGGCACTTTTTTTTGGCCCGTAAACTATCCGTTGCTCGCTGCCTTGATGGATTTCGTGATTCATGATATCAGCTTTTCTCTGCAGTTGGCTTCAGCGGCGTCACTCATCGCCACTGGCGTTTTCATCTGTAAATCAATACGGCTGCTTCTACCCAAAGCACACATTTCTGGGTTGTTCGTGGTACTGTCGATAACCCTTAGTGCTTGGATGATTCGTGCTTCTACCCTGGCGATGTCTGATTTACTGGCGATGAGCTTATTTTCTATAGGCATCTACTACAGCCTCCTGGGTAGATCCACTTTGCAAAGACGCCATTTGTTTCTAGCGGCCTTCTCTTTCTCTCTGGCGGTCTTCACCCGCTATGGATACGCCTTTTTGATCATTCCCTTCTGCTTTCTGCCTCTCTTTGAATTACTCAAAAAGAAAAATGTTTACTCCACTTCATACCTACTTTTAGGTTTAATCCTGGGAGCCTTGCCTACTATGATCTTCAAAACCGATTTCCGGTTTGGGCTGACTGATCATCATTTTCTATCAGACTGGAGTATTGCCAATTTATTTCGTAGCAGCTTTGAATCTGCCAACGGTATTTTGAACTATTCTCTACCAAACTTCATTCACGTCACTGCTTGGCTATGGCACCCGGGTTTCTGTTGGTGGATTGGTATTGCTCTACTAGCAACTCCTCACCTTTTCCGGTCGGGCTTCAACAAGATAGTGTCCACATCTATCCTTTTATATGCCCTCTTCCTTGCTGGTACCCCGGAACAGAATCTTAGATACCTGATGCCTTTACTTCCACTTTCCGTCTTGATCAGCTACCCTGGGTTTTCTAAACTTGTTCGGTTAGCCAAAATTCGCTGGCGCTTCCTTATCATAGCTGCTCTGGTCCCGATCCAATTTGCATTGTCAATCAGAGCATTCTCAACACCCTTTCATCTTCATCGGTTGGAAAAATCCATTTTCCAAACCTTAGAAAAGATGACTTCGACAGCAATCTACACCTTTGGCATCCAGCAAGCACTCATTGGTTTGGAAAGCCATCATGAAGTTCACTCGCTGCATCACCAGTTTTACGAAACTTACCCTGCGGAATCTCTCATCTTATTCAATCCTCAACAATTCAGCAGCCAATGGAATGCCTCTCCTGTGATGCTAAACTGGAATCACATTCAATCTCACATCAAGACGGATACGGTAGCCTCTTTTGCAGATGGCTGGATCCTAGTCCGGGTTCCTTAAGAGCCATTTGAATAGATTGAGCACCTGATCACGCTAGTCCGGAACGTAATATTGCCGGTCAGGTCCCAGGCATGTTGTAATAAAATCTTTCGTGTACGATCTTGTCCCCTTCCCATTTTTGTACAGCCACCTCTTCCATCTTCACCCTGTTGCCATCCTGAAAGGTGATATCCACCCAAGATTCAGCACAGGTTACCCCTGCCGCTTCATTGGAAGTGATAGCTCCTACTCCACCTCCATGGGCTTCCTTGATCATGCCCATCCAATCTTGGATGGCTTTGCGCTGCACATCTTTTCCTGTGCGGGTGTCTCCGGTGGCTTCTACCACAACTACGTTATCATCATAGTACTTTTCGAAGGCATCCATGAGCTTTCCCTCTCCGATCATACGTTGCAGGTCCATTGCTTTTTGCAAGTAGGTCATCTTATGAATTTTTGTGGGTTGTAAATCAAGCTGTCATTCGCCGATGAAGGTGATTGACCTTCTGTTGAATATCATTAATCTTATCCTCTAGTGCATCGGCAGCCGAAGCCTTAACATCTGTGAAGCTGAGATGTGCATAGTATTCCCAGATTTCGGCTAGCTCCCCATAGGGGATCCGGAATGGCGGATATACCGGGTTGTCCGAAACCGCCGTGAGTGACTGGCCATCAGGATTAAGCAGTATCCGTTTATAGACGATACCGTCCACCTGAGTGGCTATTACATAGCTTCGATCATTTTTGAGATCCTCCAGCCGCTCAACGTAGGAGCAGATCACGATAGATCCAGGAGGCATGGGCAACATACTATCGCCCTGAATCTCAAATGCCCGGTAGGTCCCCTGAGGAATATTTGGGAAATAGAGTTTGGGCAGCTCCTTAATAAATTCCGGATCACCAAAACTGGTAAGATATCCCGCTGCTGCCTTGGATTCCACCAACTCAATATTCTGCCGGTTCTCGCTATCTACTGATATCGCCAGCACTCGCAGATCATCAGAGCGAACGATCTCCAACTCCTGATCGCTGAGCCGATGGATTAGCAATTGGTCCAGAGTTACCTCAAAACGAGTTGCCAGTTTGCGCAGCATCTCCATGTTAGGCTCTGTATGCGACCGCTCGTAATCGCCCAGCGTCGACCTGGGTATCTGCAGTTCATCGGCCAGTTCCTGCTGAGACAATCCCTCCTGCTTCCGTAAGTATTTCAGGTTTTCTGCAAACATGACATTCAATTGAGTTAAATCCAGAAATGTTCCCTTCAATATACAAATTTAAGTAAAATTGTCAACTTTTTCGTCTAAATTTAGACGATATTTTCGTCATTTGCTTCAAAAGGGCCGGGACTTGCTGTTCACCGTTCATTACGCACATGATTTATCTGAATACGCATACCCACTTCAGCCTCCGCTACGGTACCCTTTCTCCCATTCAGCTGGTCACTGAAGCAGCTGCCCGGGGCGTACAGGTGCTACCTTTGACAGACATCAACAACACCAGTTGTTCAGCTGAATTCACCAGGCTATGTTTGAGCCAGGGGATCCGGCCGGTGTTGGGAATCGAGTTCAGGACCAAAAGCAGATTGATATACATAGGGCTGAGTCGGAACGCGAACGGGTTTGAAAGTCTCAACCGACTGCTTAGTGGGCATCTCGTCCGTGGCGCCATCCTACCCGAAAGGCTCAGTGCCTTGCCGGACATTTTTGCGATCTATCCCGAACTCCCCTGTCCCCTAGAGGAATTGCTGCCTCACGAATTTGTTGGATTTGGCTTACCTGACCTGCCTACTCGCATCCAGAGATTGAATACCTCTCAGTTGAGCAAAGTGGTCATCCTACACACGATCAATCACTCCGGCAGACATTCCTGGCATACCCATCGCCTGCTACGCTGCATCGACGAAGGGATCGTTCTATCCCGGCTTCAACGGGATCAGCTTGCAAGTCCATCTTCTACCTGGCTAGAGGAAGACACCATTGAAATGCTCAAGATCAACTACGCACCATTAATTGCCAATACCGGGAAGCTCCTGGATCGCTGTGAGGCTGCATTGCCCAAAGGTGGTCATCCCAATCTAGCCAGCTTCAGCGAATCGAGTCGGTCGGATATAGAAATGCTTCACCAGCTGTGCCGGGCAGGACTCAAGAATCGATATTCTGCCATGAAACAAGGAGAAGCCAGTCAGCGATTGGATCATGAGCTGGCGATCATCGCTGATCTCCGTATGGCTCCCTACTACCTGGTCACCTGGGACATGCTGCGATACGCCAGATCACAAGGTTTTCCTTTTGTGGGCAGGGGCAGTGGGGCCAACTCTCTCGCAGCATACTGCCTGGGAATCACTAACGTAGAGCCGCTGGAACTGGGGTTACATTTCGAGCGATTCCTCAATCCCCAGAGGGCGGCACCACCCGACTTTGACATCGATTTCAGCTGGCAGCACCGTGACAAAGTACTGGCCTATCTCTTTGAGCGACATGGGCTGGAGCACACTGCCCTACTTGCCAGCTACAACACGTTCAAAGGCAAGTCGATCGTACGAGAACTGGGCAAGGTATTCGGGTTAACGAAAGGCGAAATCGATCAGATCGTGCAACACCCCGTGAAAGATAATCTTCATCCCGATGCACAACTCATTTTTCGGTACGGTAGACACCTGCAGGGGATGCCCAACTACCTCTCGATACACAGTGGGGGAGTGATTATTTCCTCTCATTCGATCGATGGCTATACCGCCCGACAGATGATGCCGAAGGGTCTCCCAATCTCACAGTGCGACATGCATCATGCGGAGATGATGGGCTTTCACAAGTTTGATGTATTGAGCCAGCGAGGGCTAGGACATATCGAAGAGGCGGTGCAGCTCGTGGAGCACCGCCGTGGCCACAAACTGAAAATCCACGATATGCATGCTTTGAAACGAGACAAGCCCACCCTGAACCTGCTGGCACAGGGAGAATGCATTGGGTGCTTCTACATCGAATCTCCGGCCATGCGTGGTCTATTACAAAAGATGCGGTGCCGCTCCTATCTTGACCTGGTCGCTGCCACTTCCATCATCCGGCCAGGTGTGGCCAAGTCGGGAATGATGAGATCTTTCCTGCGTAGAAGACAGGGGACTGAGTCTACCCGGTATCTCCATCCCGACTTGCAAGAAGCGCTGTCCGGCACCTACGGGGTGATGGTCTACCAGGAAGACGTAATGAAGGTGGTGACTGTGCTTGCCGGCTTTGATGCCAGTCATGCCGATCTGCTGCGACGCTTGATGACCGGCAAAGAAAAGTCGTTGGAAGTGCTGCAACAATTGCGCACGCGATTCCAGGAGGGATGCCAAACCAAGGGGATGCCGGCCGATACTATCGAGGAGTTGTGGCGGCAGATTGCCAGTTTCAGCGGCTATTCGTTTTGTAAAGCACATTCGGCAAGCTATGCGGCGGAGAGCATGCAATCACTCTACTTAAAGGCGCATCACCCTTTGGAGTTTATCACCGCCGTAATCAACAACGAAGGTGGCTTCTACTCTACGGAAGTATACGTCCACGAAGCTCGGCGGATGGGGATAGCGGTGGAACCACCTTGCCTGCAACATGGCAGATATGATACGTCAGTACAGGTCAACAAGCTTATCCTGGGATGGAAGCATGTGAAGGGCTTCCGCAGAAATGCCTATGCCTCACTAGAAAATACCCGTAGGACCGGTGGATTATTCGGCGACCTAACGGACCTGGTCGAGCGACTATCGTTGTCCAGAGCTCAGATGTTGATTGCGGTGCGGGTCGGCGGGGCGCGCTTCACCGGCTGCTCAAAACGGGATGTGCTTCTGCGATGGCTAAGTCACAAGCCTGGTGGTGACAGACAGCTCTGTATGCCCTGGTCCGGTCGCATCAACACGTGGATGCCTCCCCATGGAAAGGAGATTCTAGAACAGCAACCTCTCGATGAGCTGGAGCTGCTGGGTTTTACCTTGTCCGATCCTTTCCACCTGTTGGAGGGACCGGTCTACGGCATCCGTGCCCGTGAGTTATCATCCATGGCAGGCAAATCGGTACAGATCACAGGCTACTTCGTCATCCGAAAACCAGTCACCACGGAAAATAATCGGCACATGTGTTTTGCTACCTGGATCGATCAAGACGGAGAATACTTTGATTCGGTACATTTCCCACTTGAGCTGGAACGGTTTCCCTTCACTGGCAGCGGTTTCTATCTTCTTTCGGGAAAAGTCGAGCTGGACGACGGTTACCCCTTGCTGGAAATCAAGCAGATGCGGCAATTAGCAAGCAAGTTAGATGGCTTGGAGGAGTGGCCGTTGGCGTTGTTCGATCGAAAGTGGTAAGAATTACGTCCATACCTGAACAAAGAGGCCATGGAATAGCTAGAGATTAGCCTTTGAATTATTCTCATAGAACTCGCAATCAATAATTATCTAACTCCTCAGAACATTGAAGCGTGTGCATGAGACCTGGCAGAAACTGAACTGCCTCATAGGTTTCTCACCTTGCATCGTACATGCTTTTAAATAGCAAAGGAATATTTTGGAATAACCAGATAGTCAAGATCCTAACCTCCTCATACGATTTGATCGGTCAAAATTCGCCCTACCTTAGTATTATTCCCTCTGGAACAACACTGTATACCGTCCCTAACGGGTGGCTTTCTTTTGATAACAGGTTAATGGCTAATACTATTTCTTGGCGTGTCTTTTTATCTCAGAAGGTGTCTTACCGGTAAATTTCTTGAAGGCAGTGTTAAAGGATGACTTGGAATTGAACCCTGTTTCATACATGATTTCCAAGATGGTCATCTTCGGGTCCGGCGGATTTTGAATCATCTTCACGGCTTCATCCACCCGATATCTATTTATATAATCAAAAAACCGGAAACCTAGAGTATTATTAATGACCTGTGATATTACCCGGTTGGTTAAATTGAGTCTTGCTGCAAGATCTGAAATGGTGAGATTTGGATCGAGATAGGGTCTTTCTGATTTCATGTATTCTTCTAGCAATGCGGTATAGGCGGTGCTATCCGCATCGGTTAGACCGGATCTTGCATACTTCGGTATATTCCTGACCTCTTCAGACGATATTCCCGAAAATATTTCTGGTTGTTTTAAGGATCTAAACAACGTGGTGGTGATAAAAATAAATAGGAGGATTACATAAATATATATCAACGAAATGGGCAAATTATCAGTCCATCTGAAATATTGATTGACGACAAATGAGATCAGACTGAAGAATATTATGAACGAGCCGAGGAGCATAAACCTCAACCAGGAAAGTCTGATTTTGTCTGCGTTCGAAACCATGTTGGATATAATATTCTGATAATTTCCTATAGACCGCAATGACACAATAATATAGACTAATACATGGGTAATAATCAACGCACTGCTGCCCCAAATCAGTATACTCCTGTCGCTCATGGCGTGTTCCAGGTAATTACGCTTATAATCAAGGGGTTTTATATGGTAGACAAATAGGGTTATTATTACCACTAAAATGCAAGGGATCAGATGCAGTAAATGCTTTTTTCTCAGGGCAAAGTCCTCAAAGATCACCGAGTAGGTGTAGAGCAGCAGGCATGGCCCAATCAACCATAATAAATTGTTAAAGATATTAGCAAGGTGAGGAAATGTATCATACAAAAACAGTGTGGCATAGACATCCCACACCCACAGCCCAAAACATAGAAAAACAAAACCCAGGAGTTTGTTGCTGATATTTTTTCCCTTATTGTTTGTGAATAGGAACAGGCTAACAAACAGAAAAAGAAATATTACAATAAATATAGGGGTCTGAAGAAACTCCAACGCGGACTAGCTTTTTTTTTAACAAATAAATGGAAGTTCAATACAATCTTCTCCACAGAGATTTCACATGATATTTTTCTTCGTCACGTGGGTAGGATTTTGTTTGCATCACTCTTTGCGGGGGAAGACCCGATTCTTTTCATGATTGATAAAACTAAAAGATACAGGACTACGACTCCAAGATAAATGTATGAAAGATAAATGAGCACGTCTCCTACTGAGGCGTACATTGTTTTTGTTCTATGAAGGGGTATGTCCGTGATCATGACATGGTCGTCGTCTGCAAAGAAGTCATCTTCAGATAACACATTGCCATAAGGATCCACGGATATCGATAGCCCGTTACTTACTGTTTTCAGCATCGGGATACCATTTTCTATCGAGCGCACTGCTCCAATCTTCGAGTGATAGGGTGATATGGAGTACCAGTCACCCGTGGCAACTAGAATCAGATCAGAATTACTGTTCCCGGTTTGCCGCATCATCGGTGGAAAATCTGCATCATAACAAATGATGGGTGAAAAATTTGCGATCGGAGTTTCGATTACATCGATTATTCCATCACCCGGGATGGATGGATCTATTTGCGCAACCGGTACATTCTTGTAATAAATATCCCTTATATCTCCATTCGCATCTATTGATAAGACTTTATTCCCAATAAATGGCTGGTTTTCTTTCATCCTTTCCGGATATATGGTGCCCATCGCAAAGAAGAAATAAATATTATTTTCCCTGGCGAAGTTCTGGGCTCTCTCAATGATCCCATCTTCCCGGTCTTCAACGGTGACTATTTCGCCTTCTGACAATAAAATAGCTTTTGCCCCTGCGTCCACTGCTTTTTGACTGCTAGCAAATATTTCATCGTAGTAGTTCTCCAGTGCACTATATACCGGGTCAAATTTGGGGTTGTCATGGTCTTCAATAAATACTTTGAGAGATTCTTGAAATTCCTGCAGCTCGGGAGAGGTCTGGTCTATCTTCTTGGGAAAGTGGATCGTTTCTCCTGTGACTATTTTGTGAATAGCCTTTGACCAGTCCATATCTTTGGAGGTGACCGATCCGAGCCTGATTGTATCGGCATTTTTTATGGCTTTTGATCCCCTTTGAACCCTGGTAAAGCCAAAAATCAAAACCACAAGAAACAAGGTTCCATAGCCAATGGAAAATGATCTGACAACGCTGGGATTCTCCGCATTCTCCATAATATGGTTTGCCACAGACGCAAACAAATAAATTAGGAGCGCGATTCCCCATATCCCGGTGACAGAAGTGAGCTGCATCAAGGACTGGCTATCCACCAAGTTATAGGCTATATGTCCGAATGTACCATTGGGGCTATTCGCAATAAATGATCCAACAATAAGTGAAGCCGTCGGGAACACCCAGATGGCTAACAATCCGGGTAGTCTCCTATACAACCATTTGTCCAGGATGAAGGGAATCAAATGGACAATGCTGAGGAAAAACAAAATGCTGATCATTATGGGGGGAGGGAACGGCAGCACTCCCTGGTTGGCAATAAATGAAGCGGAAAAGAAGACAAAAAACGTAAATAGAGAAGCCTTCCAAAAGCTTACATTTCTAAAATACCTCAGGTTCACAAATACAGCAAAAAAGGAGATGAAAGCAACATTCCACTTTGGTGAAGCCAGCAATAAGGAGAAAAAGAGTGTTAATAGTAAAATGAAGTTTGTTTTCCCATCTGCGGATGTCAGCTTTGATATTAGTCTTTTCACAATCTATTTTGATTTAGTTTTCATATGGAAAGCTAAATTGAAGTGTTTATTCTCAAGAAGCGACCGACTTCATGAAGTCGAACTGATTTTTGACTCTCCTCCACCTCTGGAATGCAATTTTCAGGTACCTTAACCGGCCTTATATAGAAAGAAAATGCCCTTCTTATATTGAGTATAACATTCTGTTTTTCTGTACCTTATCTAAGGGGAGGAGGACTAAAATGAGGAAAGCTTACGGCCGGAGGCGCTTTAGACTTCCTCACCTCTGATTTCAATGACTAGAAGGGAAAAACCTTTGTACTAAAAGAAATAGGAGCCAAAACAAACCTGTCCTGACTCCTTTTACTGCTCGTGGGCGCTGAGAGATTCGAACTCCCGACCTCTTGGGTGTAAACCAAGCGCTCTGAACCAACTGAGCTAAGCGCCCGCGCTTTCGCTTTCGCGGGCAGCAAAGATAGAATCATAGCGTACATCTGCCAAATCTTTCTGAGAAAGATTTTGTTGCTCTTTTGCTTCCCTGAATACATGCGGAAAAGAACGACTCCTATGATGCTTCTTCAGATTCGCTTACCTGATTTTCTAATGTTTCACCTGCAAAGGGCAAGAAAACATATGATCTACTTGGTAACCAACCAAATTTGATTATCACATATCCACAAACCCCAAATAGATCCGTCAACCGATCTACCTTCATGATGCTCTAGATCGAGCCAGCCGATTCGTGAAACAACAGCGCGAGCATCACCTGTCCTACGGCTCCCATCGTGTTCTTGTCGATGATGGAGAGGTTGTCGTCATGGGTGTGGTGGAAAGCACCGAAACGGCCCTGGCTGGTCTGGTAGATAATGTCGATCATTGGGATGCCGGCAATCTGATTAACGAAGAGGTGATCGTCAGTAATCGGTGGAAGGCTCTCATTGGAAAACAAATGGCTGTAGCCCATGGAGTGCGCCAGATTCCACACTTTGTCGACGATGTTGCGGGCATAGTGCAGCGAGGCACCTTCCTTTCGGAATACCGCCCCCTTCGATCCTATCATATCCAGCAGGACACCGTACTGTGGCTTGGCAAGGCCATGGAGATTCCGCGCCCAATGCTGCGATCCGAGGCACCAGGTATCATCTGCACCACCGTTTTGTCCATGATCTTCGGCGTCAAAGAAGACCAGGTCTACTCCAATCTCCACCGGGTAATTGCTGAGCACCCGGGCTATTTCCAGCAATGCAGCGGTGCCGGTAGCTCCGTCGTCAGCTCCCAAGATGGGATCATCACGCTTTTCCGGGTCGGGATCTTTCTCAGCGATGTGTCGGGTATCCCAGTGGGCTGCCAGCACAATACGCCTTTTCTGATCGGGATTGAACACAGCGATTATATTGGTGGCTGTAGGCTTTTCTCCGGTGTAGAGATTGGCCTCGAATTCCTGCCGGATCACATCCACGCCCCAGCTCTCCAACTTGTTTACCTTCCATTCAAGGGCTGCCTGATGGCCTTCGCTACCCACATACCGAGGGCCGAAAGATACCTGCTGTTCCACATAATAGAATGCCGAATCGCGGTTGAATGCGGGCACCTGCACTTCCACAGTGGGTGTGCCGGGAGCGGATGAGTTCGGGTCGGACTTGCAACCCACTAAGCCTATCAAGAGCAGAAAAGCCAGTACGATAAACATCCCGCGGGGGATGCGATGGGGTCTTCTTAGCTTTTGGTCCATGAGGTACCGTCTTTACCATCTTTCAGCTGTACAGAGAGCTCAGCCAGGGTATCTCTTATCTTATCGGCTGTGGTCCAGTCTTTGTTGTCTCTCGCACTTTTCCGGATATCGATGATCAAATTCATCAGCCCGTCTAACAAGCCATTACTACCTTGAGCGCCCTCACCATACTCTTCCTTCAGACCAAACACATCGAAGAGAAAAACCTTGAAGGTGTCTTTCAACTTTTGCAATACTTCTGAGGAGATGGAATCGGCTGACAGCTGACCACCTTTGTAGGCATTGGCCTTGCTGGATAATTCAAAGAGTGTGGCTAAGGCTTTTGGTGTACTGAAATCGTCACACATGTCGATGTCGAGCTGTTCGATCAGTTTGGTCAACTCCGCATCAGCAGTCCCTGCTGCAGCGGTGCTTTCCAGGCCCGACAGTATCTTATAGGTTTCCATCAGACGGTTGTATCCTTTCTCGGCTGCCTGCAAAGCCTCGTCAGTTAGATCCAGCGTACTGCGATAATGCGCTTGTAACATAAAGAAGCGCACTACCATGGGCGAATACCCCTTACTGATATGGGAGCTATTTCCCGAGAAAAGTTCCTGAGGTGTGATCGTATTGCCGTCACTCTTGGCCATCTTCCGGCCGTTCATCAAGAGCATGTTGGCATGCAGCCAGTATCGTGCTGGTGCGGTTCCACAGGCCCCCTGATTTTGGGCGATCTCGTTTTCATGATGCGGAAACTTCAGATCTTGCCCACCTCCGTGGATATCGAAGTGTTCGCCTAGGTATTTTGTACTCATGCTAGAGCATTCCAAGTGCCAGCCAGGAAAGCCTATGGACCAGGGTGACCGCCATCGCATCAAATGACTGGGTTCGGCCTTGATCCAAAGGGCAAAGTCTGAAGGATGTTCCTTCTCCCCTTGTTTCTTCAGATCATCGCGACTCTCCTGGACCAGATCTTCTACCACGCGTCCAGACAGAATGCCATAGTTATATCCTTTCTCTATGTATTTAGGTGTATTGAAGTAGACCGATCCGTTCTTCTCATAAGCAAGTCCTCGATCAAGTATGTCCTTAATCATCTCGATCTGTTCCATTATGTGGCCGGTAGCACGAGGTTCAATACTGGGAGGTAATGTGTTGAAGATGTCCATCATCTGATGGAAACCATTGACATACTTTTGCACGACCTCCATAGGTTCCAGCTGTTCTAACCGTGCTTTCTTGGCTATCTTATCTTCGCCCCCTATGTCAACATCTCCTTCCAGGTGACCCACATCTGTGATGTTCCTTACATATCTGACTTTGTAACCCAAGTGCATCAGGTAGCGGTAGATCACATCGAAGCTGACAAATGTGCGGCAATTGCCGAGATGAACATCGCTATATACGGTCGGTCCACACACGTACATGCCGACATGGTCACTGTGCAGCGGTTTGAAGTCTTCCTTGGCTTTACTTAGGCTATTGAATACCTGCAATTTATGCATCTGATAATTAATCTAGTATAAGATGGCTGATCACCGGAAAATGATCTGAGAATTGGGTTCGTAGTATCCGATGACTCACCCCTTCGAAATTTTCATCCGCAAAAATATAATCTATTTTCAAACCTGGTAGAGCACCCGCATAAGTGGAGCCCAGACCCAGGCCTTTAGACCGAAATTGATCCGTTAGTTCATTTGCAATAATCTGGTAAGTGTAGGAAAAAGGGGTGTCGTTGAAATCACCCGCCAGGAGCACTGGATGAGGGCAATTCCTGATCTCTTTGGCGATGCGTTCGGCTTGAGAGACCCGTTCTTTGCTGGCAAGCCGGTAGCTAACCAACATCTCAGCGATGTTTTGCCGGCCCTGGCTAGAAGCCACCTGAGTCAACACCGATTCTTTTTGCCCCGGGATGCGATTGCTGCGAAAGTGCACATTAAATATGCGCACAATTTGTTGCTCAACTTCCAGATCAGCCCAGATGCATCCGTTGACTGATTCGTCAAACTGGATCTTACCTTGAGCTTTCACAGGATATTGAGTGAGAATCATTTTGCCTTTATGAAAAAACGCATTTGACATGTTTATCTGGTTGCGGATTTCCTCTATATATTCATCCGAGACCTCCTGCAGGCAGATGATCTTCAGTGTTGACGGCAGATTGCCATCTGTAAGGAATTGACTGATCTGATTAGACTTGTTATAACTCTGGCTATTGTAGGTAAGTAAAGACACGTTCCCCTCTTCAGGAGCTTGCCTGAATGAGAATCCGACAAACCGGCCGATATGACCGAACCCGAGTAGTAGGCAAATCACTGAAACCCATGCCCGCTTATCTTTCAGTACCAGCCAAAAACTGGCAAAGACTACAAGAAAAAGCAAAGTCCATGGAAGGATCAATCCGGTACTCTGTGCGATACCAAACTTCCGGGGGTCAAGGTAGGATCCTGCATAGCCCAGCAAGGCAAGTGCCACAACAAGAATGTTAACAATGAAAACGGTGCGCAGAAAAATCTTCATGAGTCTTCACTTGCCTCCCGAAGGAAATCCTTTTCCTCCTGAGTTAGGCTGTTGTAACCATGCGCTTTAATCTTATCCAGGATAAAATCAATTCGCTCCTGAGTATCCGGCAAGTCTTCTTCACGTTTGCTTTTCCGGTATCGGTGTTTCACCACCAACTTGGTCTGCTTAGCCTTCGATTTCCGGGGTGGATCCTGAGTAAAGAACTGTTCGACCTTCCTCAGGATGCCATTGACTCCTTCGCCCCAGTCATTTCCAGTTCGCAACTGTTGCACATAAAACCAACCCATAAAGACTCCTCCCAGATGAGCGAAATGACCACCAGTGTTGTAATTGCCAGCCAACCCAAAAAGGTCGAGGAGGATGAGCACCGCAACCACATATTTCAACTTGACATCACCGAGGAGAAATAAGCGTAAAACATAATCCGGTGCGATCATACCTGAGGTCATTACAATCGCCATCACTCCGGCGGAAGCTCCTAAAGCATAAATAGGTCGTGTTCCCCCGTAGGGAAGTAACTGGGCACTCATCCAGAAGACCAGGCATCCAATGACCCCTCCCAGGAGATAGATCGGGAATATTTTACTCTCTCCGATCAGGTCGGCGACGATTCGACCAAACCAATAGAGGAACAGCATGTTCCACAGGATATGCCAAAATCCTTCATGGAGGAATATACTAGTGATGAATACCCACGGATGAGTTAGGTTATGAAATATGCTGGATGAAATAGAGAAAAAATGTACGATATCATAGTAAACTCCGGGTGTTACTCCTCCATTGCTAAAATGGAGAATCAAGCGGACCATATTGATCAAGATGAATACGCCCACATTGATGATGATCAACCGGCTAATCATATTGCCGGTCGAAAACTCTTTGCGGATATCTGCCAAGATCGATTGAAACATCAGAGTTTACCCGTTTTTCTCCAATACAAAATTATCAATACTCCACATAAGGCACCACCCAGGTGAGCGAAGTGGGCTACTCCCGGATTGAGTTTACTGATCCCAAAGAAGAACTCGATTGCGGCATAAATCAACACAAAGTATTTTGCTTTCATCGGTATAGGTGGTATCAGTAACATGATCTGGCTGTTTGGGAACATCATCCCGTATCCTGCGAGCAGTCCAAAGACCGCTCCCGATGCTCCCATCATCCGGTAAGGTGTTTGAAGGAAGCGTTCGTAATCGATTGCTTCCAAGGCACTGATCTCTCCCCACCACACAATCAGGTACAAAGCGAGTGCGCCAAAACCGCACAAAAGATAAAAGGTTAAAAATTTCTTAGGCCCCCAATAGGATTCCAATGCTGAGCCAAACATGTATAAGGCAAACATGTTAAAAAGCAAGTGATTGAAATCGGCATGCATGAACATATGGGTAACCAGTTGCCACGGCCGGAAAAACGAACTTGCCGGCCAATACATAGCCAAGCTGGCTTTAAATTCGGGCAGTACAAAGCTTGTACCCACAAAGAGCAGGATGTTAATTATCAACAATTTTTTTACAACTTCCGTAATTCTTGGCATCGTGCTGTGATTATCTGAATTTCGACTCTAGGTCACCCAGGTCTATGGTGATAAAACACTTGTGCCCTGCCGGGCTCTGAAACGGCACCTCGCAGGCAAATAGTTGATCGATAAGTGATTCCATTTCTATTCGGGTAAGTTGGGTACCTCTCTTTAGACTTGCCGATTTCGCCAATGACCATGCCAACCTTTGCTCTTCAGTCCATTCCAAGTCTACATTTTCACGAAAATGTTCGAGCATTTCGCGAATCAAAGACACTTCCTCTCCAATATTCGACAAATGAGCTGGGATCCCGTGCAAGATGTACGAATCCTTACCGAAATGCTCAATTTCAAAACCAAGATTCTGAATCCCCTCCAGCAGTTGCGCCAGAATGGTACTCTCCTGTGGTGATAGGTGAATATTCTGCGGAAAAAGTAATTTCTGGGTGGCAGCAGGTTGTGACTTCAGATTCAGGAGGTATTGCTCGTACAAGATGCGTTCGTGTGCATATTGTTGATCGATCAAGAGGAAACCAGATTTAATCTGACTGATTATATACATACGATGGACCTGATATGGTTCCTTTCGATCGGTTTCGTCTTCTCCAATCGTTACCTGTTCGGCAAAGTGGGCTTCTACCACTGACCCCTCCCTTGATTCCAAACCTTCATATAAATCCTGCCAGTTTTGCAGATCGTCTCTCCGCTCTTTCGAAAAACTTGAGGGGATTATCACCTTTTCTCTTTCCGGTTGTAGACGTGGGGCCATCTGTGCGAGAGCTGGGTTTTGATCGAAGTCGAGTGAGGGAGTAATGTTGTTTTGGCTCAGTGCTCTTCGCACACTGGCCTGAGTGATATTATAAATGATCCTTTCATCCTCAAATTTAATCTCTTGTTTGGTAGGGTGTACATTCACATCGATACGATCCTGATCGATCGAGAGCTTCAGTACGTAGAATGGATGCGTGCCGGGAGCTAGTATTTTCTGATAAGCCGAGGCAATCGCATGATGAACATATGGACTCTTGATAAAGCGTCCGTTCACAATGAGGTATTGCTCTCCCTTGGTTCGTTTAGAAGCGTTCGGCTTCCCGATAAATCCTTTCAATTTGCATATATCGGCCTCTTCAGTAAGTGGTACCAGCTTATCATTGATGGATTTGCCAAACAGAGCGATAATGCGCTTCCGAAGCTGGGCTGCTGGGAGATGATACAACTCGGTGTCGTTATGAAAAACTTCGAAGTGGATTGAAGGATTAGCAACGGCAATTCGTTGAAACTCATCAAGGATGTGTCTTAGTTCTACCGTATTTGATTTGAGAAACTTACGGCGTGCTGGAACGTTGAAGAATAGATTCTTAACGATCATGTTTGTCCCTGCTGCAGTCTCGCAGGGCTCCTGTTTGATCAGCCGGGAGCCTTCGATGACGATCTGGGTCCCGGTGTCATTGTCATGCTTGCGTGTTTTTAGTTCCACTTGTGACACTGCTGCAATCGAGGCAAGAGCCTCTCCGCGGAATCCAAGAGTACGAATGGCGTAGAGATCTTCCGAACGTGAGATCTTAGAAGTAGCGTGCCGCTCGAAGCTCATGCGAGCATCTGTCTCACTCATCCCACACCCGTCATCGATAACTTGGATCAGTTGCTTACCAGATTCTTTAAGGATCAGTCGGATGCGACTGCCTCCGGCATCAATTGCATTTTCCAAAAGCTCTTTTACGACCGAGGCCGGCCGCTGAACTACTTCACCGGCGGCAATCTGATTGGCTATGCTGTCGGGAAGCAGCTGGATGATATCAGCCATAAGATTTTTTAGCCTTCAAACAATTGCATAAATCTCGGCAAATATACAGTAAGCAAAAGATAGGTTAGTCCGAAGAGGACGATCAGAATGATGATCAGCAACCGATTGGAACGCCTAGTCATTCTCCTTGCGTATTCATTGCTGCCACCTCCTCGCTTTCGAAATGCACTGGAAATCCTGGCTTTGGCAAGTTCGGTGTCTGACAGGCCTTCTCCCTTCGCCTGTGCAACGATTTTATCCAGCTGTTCTTTTTGAGGATCGTAATAGCGGGGCACATATTTAAACTTCTGATGACGAGGTGTCTTGAAGAAACTAAAGAAAGCCATTCCTTTTATTCCACTTGATTACATACTAAAGTAAAATTCTTTCCCCGCAATTGCACATACTAACAGGCTGTGTAAACAAAAAAGCAGACGGATCGGGGTGCTGTTAAAAATCCAAGTAAATTTGCGAGACAATCTTTAATCAAAGGATGAGTGAGCAAATCAAACATGAGTGTGGAATTGCCTTGATCCGCCTTTTGCAGCCGCTGTCTTATTTCGAAGAGAAGTACGGGACCTCCTTGTATGGATTGCGTAAGCTCCAGCTCATCCTGCAGAAGCAAAGAAATCGAGGGCAAGATGGTGCCGGCATCGCTACTATTAAGCTTGATCCCGCTCCTGGCACACGCTATATCAGCCGCAAGCGCAGTAACAATCCGCAATACTTACGTCACCTTTTTCAACTGGTGTATGATCACTTCAAGGATGTAAGTAGTGATCAGCTACATGATCCGGAGTGGTTAAAAGTCAATAAACCCTTCACCGGGGAAGTATTGCTGGGACACCTGCGATACGGCACCCATGGACTCAATACTATCGAAACCTGTCATCCCTTTCTACGACAGAACAACTGGATCAATCGCAATTTGGTACTGGCCGGCAATTTCAATCTCACCAATGTCGACGAGCTCTTTGAAGAACTTCTCGAACTGGGGCAATATCCCAAAGAGCGTTCAGACACGGTTACTGTATTGGAAAAGATCGGTCATTTCCTTGATGATGAAATCCAGCGCTTGTTCACCTGGTTTAAACCGGATGGTTATACAAACCGGGAGATTAATGATCTTATCATCGAACACCTTGACATTCAACGTCTGCTGCGCCGGGCAAGTAAGCGATTCGATGGTGGCTATGTGATGGCCGGAATGATCGGCCATGGAGATGCCTTCATGATGCGCGATCCCAATGGGATCCGTCCTGCTTTTTACTACCATGATAACGAGGTAGTAGTTGCAGCATCTGAGCGACCCGCCATTCAAACTGCCTTCAAGATCCGACACCGATACATTAAGGAGCTCCAACCCGGGCATGCATTGATAATAAAAAAGGGAGGACAGGTCAGTGAACTACCTTTTATCGATCCTCAGCCCAAAAGGGCATGTTCCTTTGAGCGTATCTATTTTAGCCGCGGCACTGACCGAGATATCTACCTGGAGCGCAAACGATTGGGCGAACAATTGACCGAGCAGGTGCTGGAAGCCATTGACTATGATTTCGCAAACACCGTATTTTCCTATGTACCCAATACTGCCGAGACTGCGTTCTTCGGTCTGATGGAAGGCATTGAGAAAGAGCTAAACGGCATAAAGCGTGATAGGATCCGTGCATTGGGGACCGATGCTTCTGACGAGGCCATCGATAAAATTCTTTCGATCAAGCCGAGGTTCGAAAAAATCGTGGTGAAGGATGCAAAGATGCGCACCTTCATAGCAGATACCGAAGAAAGAGGCGATCTCGTGTCGTATGTCTACGATGTAACTTACGGTATCGTACGGAACAATATTGACACTCTCGTGCTGATGGACGACAGCATTGTTCGGGGTACTACCTTACGCGACAGTATCATTCGCATGGTCGATAGACTGCACCCGAAGAGGATCATTTTCGTTTCATCCGCCCCCCAGATCCGCTATCCGGATTGCTATGGAATAGATATGTCAATCATGGGTCACTTTGTAGCCTTTCAAGCCATGGTGGCATTGCTCAAGGAACGTGGAAAAGAAGAAATGCTTGAAGAGGTTTATCAGAAATGTCATTACCAGCAAGAGCTTCCAAAAGAAGAGGTTAGCAATCAGGTTAAAGCACTGTATGATCAATTTGAGTACGAAGAGATTTCCAATAAGATCTCTGAAATCGTCACTCCAAAGAATATTGACGCAGGGGTAAAAATCATTTATCAGACCCTGGAAGGCCTTCACCGAGCTGTTCCAAATCACTCCGGCGACTGGTTTTTTAGCGGCGATTATCCCACCCCCGGTGGTATGCGGGTAGTGAACCGTTCATTCGTCAATTATATGGACCGTAGCGAGGTGAGAGCTTACTAGGACCTTTTTCAGGTCACCTTTTTAACGATCGTGCCAACCATATCACCGGTCACGACCTTTCGCAAATTCCCGCTGATACCTACATCGAAGACGATAATGGGCAAATCGTTTTCCTGGCAAAGTGTAAATGCGGTCATATCCATAACCCGGAGTCCCTTAGAGATCACATCATCGAAGGTTAGGGCATCGAATTTGGTTGCTTCAGGATCTCTTTCGGGATCGGCTGAATAGATCCCATCCACCCTGGTGCCTTTCAGGATCACATCCGCACTGATTTCATTGGCGCGTAAAGCCGCTGCCGAGTCTGTTGTAAAATAGGGGCTGCCGGTTCCCGCCGAGAAAATCACTACCCTCCCCTTCTCTAAATGTCGAATGGCTCTCCGGCGGATATAGGGCTCAGCTACTTCCTTCATTTCTATAGCACTGATCAGGCGGGTAAACACACCCAAGCTTTCCAACATGCTTTGCAATGCCATGCCATTGATGACGGTAGCAAGCATTCCCATGTAATCTCCTTGCACCCGCTCGATACCGGATCCTTCTGCCTGCAGTCCTCGAAAGATATTACCTCCACCGATGACAATAGCAATCTGTATTCCCAGGTCGCGTATCTCCTTAATTTGCTCGGCGTAGTGCAACAGCATCGAAGAATCGATTCCGAATGGTTGCTGACCCATTAGCGATTCACCACTGAGCTTCAGAAGGACACGTTGATATTGTGGAGTCATAAAGTGGAAGGTAAAAAAAGAGCGAATCTGCTGGTAGATTCGCTCTTCAAATTTTTATTAGCCTAGCTGAACATGCCGAAAGTCCTTCACAGTTAGATCCCCATCAAGGCTTTTGAGGTATTGATCAACCGTCTGTTTATTGTCTTTGACAAAATCCTGATTCAGCAATGTACTCTCTTTAAAAAATTTGTTGAGCTTGCCCATAGCAATCTTTTCTACAATCGCTTCAGGTTTGCCTTCCATGAGCGCTTGCTCTCTGCCAATCTCAATCTCTTTATCTATCACTCCCTGATCAACTCCATCTTTATCCACAGCGATGGGCTTCATGGCAGCGATCTGCATGGCCACGTCTCTGCCAGCATCGGCAAAGCTATCATCTCCCTTGTTCAAACCAACGATAACTCCAGCTTTGTATCCCATATGTATGTAAGATACTACTTGCGGAGCTTCCAGTTTTTCATATTCTGCCAGCTCAATCTTTTCGCCAATTACGCCAACTTGCTCGATCACTTTCTCTCCGATAGTGATACCATCGATAGTCAGACTCATTAAGGCTTCTTTATCTTCCGGAAACGCATCAAGAGCAATCTTCGCGATTCTCTTCACCAAATCGACAAACTCTGCGTTCTTGGCCACAAAGTCTGTTTCGCAGCTTAGTTTAACTAGCACTCCTCTTTTACTGTCATCTGAAACAAGTGCATACACCACTCCTTCTTTGGCTTCACGTTCGGCTCTTTTCAACGACAATTTTTGGCCCTTCTTTCTCAGTATTTCAATTGCTTTCTCGAAATCTCCCTCTGCTTCTGCCAAAGCCTTTTTACAATCGAGCATGCCGGCTCCTGTCTGATCTCTCAACTGCTTTACATCTGCTGCTGATATCTTCACTTCACTCATTATTTACATCTATATGGTTAAAAAAAAATTGGGTTGATTTACTGCGCGCTCTGAGCAGCTTCCTTTGCCTGCCTTCTTTCCTCCAATCCTTCCTTGATACAATCCGTTACAAATTGGGTGACAATCTTTATGGACTTGGAAGCATCGTCATTCGCCGGAATTGGAAAGTCGATCAGGTTGGGATCGGAATTTGTGTCGACCATAGCAAAGGTCTTTAGACCTAGTTTGCGTGCCTCAGCCAAGGCGATGTGCTCATGGATGATATCTACCATGAATACTCCGTGAGGCAAGCGATTAAGTCCTGCCACTCCCCCCAGCACTTTCTCTAATTTGTCTCTCTCTCTAGTCAGGGTCAACCTTTCCTTTTTGGTCATACTGGTCAAAGTTCCGTCAGCCAGCATGCGATCAATATTATTCATCTTCTTGACAGACCGGCGTATGGTTGAAAAATTAGTCATCATACCTCCCAACCATCGCTCCGTCACGAAAGGCATTCCCACCGAAAGAGCAGCTTTGTGGACGATATCTTTACCTTGTTTTTTAGTAGCAACGAATAGGATCTTGCGCCCTGACTTGGCCATCTGTTTCAATGCCCTACCAGCACGGTCCATACACTCTGCCGTCCGATTGAGATCGATGATGTGAATCCCTTTACGCTCCATAAAAATGTATGGCTGCATCTTGGGATTCCATTTTCTCTTCAAGTGTCCAAAGTGAACACCTGCATCCAACATATCCTGATATGAGGGTTTTTTCATTAGTATCTGATTAGAGTTGCATCCAAATTTCTATCGCTTACTGAACTGGAAGCTCTTTCTTGCCTTGGGCTTACCGTATTTCTTCCGTTCAACAATCCGGGCATCCCGGGTGAGATATTTTCTTTCTTTCAAAGGCTTGCGGAAATCTTCATTGATCTTGACCAACACTCTCGAGATCGCCATACGAATTGCCTCTGACTGTCCTTTGAAGCCGCCACCCACTACATTAATGTTCCAGTCATAAACATTGTCTGCTTCAATGGCTTTAAATGGCGCCAGAACGTTGTTGCTGATATGAGGCTGGCCGAAGTAATCTTTCAACTCCTTACCATTGATGGTCACATTGCCCTTTCCACTTCTTGCATATGCACGGGCAATTGCTCCCTTTCTACGTCCTACTGCATTAACGATTTCCATAATTAGAAATTAAATGGTTTCGGCTGCTGCGCCTGATGCGGATGATCCGGACTAGCATACACGAAGAGTTTATGAAACATTTTTCTTCCCAATCGATTCTTTGGCAGCATGCCTTTCACAGCTTTTTCCAAAATCTGTTCAGGCTTCTTAGCGAGTAGTTCGTTGGCCACAATTTCCTTCTGGCCACCCGGATAACCCGAGTAACTCAGATAGATTTTTTGCTGCATTTTCTTTCCGCTGAATCGAACCTTATCAGCGTTGATCACAATGACAAAGTCGCCATTGTCCACATGAGGAGTGTAGGAGGGCTTATGTTTGCCTCTTAGCACATGGGCTATCTTAGAAGCAATCCGTCCTACCTTCAGTCCATCCGCATCGACAACGTACCATGACCGGTCGACATCTTCTTTGCGAAGGGATTTAGTTTTATAACTCGGTGTATCCACAGCTTAATCTTTAACTGATTTAATGTGCCTTGAAAAAAGAGTGGGCAAATGTAGTCTTCTTTAGATCAATAGTCAAAGAAAATAGCAAAAAATCGATGGCTAGAATTAGCTAAACATCTGAAAATCAGTTAAAATTTCGCCCAATCTTTTGGATGGGAATGAAATATTCCTCGATAGTAGAGGCAAATGCCTTCAGTCGGGTTACCGGCACATCATCAACTTCAGCTTCTTGGCCTTATCGGCACCAAGTGTTTCTGCTCGCTTGAGATCGCGGCATGCTTCATCTGATTGACCCGACTGGAAGAGCGACTTAGCTCGCATCAGAAAAGTCTCAGCATGGGTGGGGTCGAGTTGGGTACACCGGTTGAAGTCTTCGATGGCTTCTTCAAAATGCTCAGAATCAAAGTACAGATTACCTCTATTAAAGAGTGCAAGGAAATCATCTGGCTTCGCTGCAATCGCTTTTCCATAAGATCGTATGGCTTTTCTAGTGTGACCCAGTTGGGCAAAAGCATGACCCATTTGCAACGCTGTTCTTTCATCACTGTCTGGCAATTCTTCGATTGGAGTCAACAGATCGATCACCTGCTGATACATCTCAAGTTGATTAAGCAATTCTGCCTTCACTAAAAGTGCCTCGTGATCTAATGGCTGATACTTAAGGAAAACATTTAGATCTTTCAAGGCGGGCCCATAATGACCACCCTCCTTCAGGACCAGCGCTCGATTTTTGTATGCACTCACAAATTGCGGGTCCAGGCGCAAGGTGATATTGAAATTCTCGAGGGCAGAATCATAGTGCCTCAACTGGAAAAAGGCCAGTGCCCGACCGTAGTAAGCTTCCAAATGGTCTGGCTTGATTTGGATCGCCTGGCTATAGGATTTCACTGCTTCTTCATATAGTTCCAGGCGCATTTCAGAATTCCCTTTATTAACATGTACATCCCGGCTAGATGGATTCATGCTGATCTGAGTATTGTAATCCATCAGTGCAGCATCGTCATCGCCTAAAGCTGCATGGCAGTAGCCACGATTGAAATAGGCAGCCTTGTGCGCAGGCTGTAGCTTAATAACTTCACCGAAATCATGGATAGCTTCTATCCATTTACTGCGCTTCATCAATACCACACCACGGTTAAACAATGCATCTTTCTGAGAAGGATCTTCTGCCAATACAGAATTGAAATCAGCCAGTCCCAACTCCATTTTGTTGCTTTTCAGATATGCAAACCCGCGGTACAGGTGGGCTTTCAGATGGTATGGCTCTTGCATAATGACTACTGTGAAGTCCTTAACTGCCTGGTCATAAAGCTTCAAATTGAGCTCTGCCATGGCCCGGTTGTAGTACGCCTTTACAAATTCAGGTCGTAACTCGATAGCCTTTGAATAGGCTTCAATGGCCCGATCGAATTGTCTGTTTTGAAAGTAATTAAAGCCTGCTGAGAAATAATCGTCAGCGGGATCAGCTGCAAAAGCGCTGAACGTACAAGAGAAAAATAAGCCGCACAGGGCGATAGTGTTTCGTAGCAATCTCATGGTCTCAATTATGAAATCAATGAAATACACTCAAATAGAGTGCCATTTGCGACCGGACTTATTAACTATGGAAGATTATCAGAGGAGTGCGCTTGAAAGACGTACCAAGTAAATCTTACACTAAAGATACGGGAAAAAAACGAACTATTTGGCATCTGGATGGTTGATTTTGAAATGCACTTCGAAGTATACCACCTTGAGAGCCAGTGACAATCACTATTTTAGTGTGTCAAAATGAAGAAAGAAAGCCAGCTGATAGATCGCAAGAAGGATCATATTGATCTTGCTTTTGATTCAAGGGTCAGTCAGAATGAAATTGATAACCGCTTTAGCTATGAACCTGCTCTTAGCGCCCATCCTGATATCGCTGAGTATCCAATTACATTCCTTGGCAAGAATCTGCGGCTACCTCTTTGGGTATCCAGCATGACCGGCGGCACTGAAAAAGGCCGCAAAATCAATGAAAACCTTGCCAGGGCTTGTGCTGATTTCGGGCTGGGTATGGGACTGGGTTCCTGCAGACCTGTTTTGAAGGATCCTGTCCATTTCCAGGATTTCAATGTCAGGCCTATCATTGGATTCGATCTACCCTTATACGGAAATCTCGGTATCGCCCAGATTGAGCAGATGTTGCATGGAGATGAGTTGCACCGGGTATGTGAATTAGTTGAAAGCCTGCAACTCGATGGCTTGATCGTTCATCTTAATCCATTGCAGGAGGCTTTACAGCCTGAAGGTGATCAGATAATGGTTCCACCTCTTGAGACTCTGGAAGCATTTCTTGGATCTGTTGATTTTCCGGTTATTGCCAAAGAGGTGGGTCAGGGTATGGGTCCAACAACTTTACGATCGCTCTTTCAATTGCCTTTAGCTGCCGTATCTTTTGGAGCCAGTGGAGGAACTAACTTTGCGTTGTTGGAGCTATTAAGAGCTCAGCCCATAATGAGAACGGCACTTAAGCCGCTGGCTCATGTGGGTCATACTGCTGTTGAAATGGTAGAAATGGTTAATAGTATAATTCTCGAATTAGGTGAAAAGATGTTATGCAAGGAGGTGATTATATCAGGAGGTATAGTTGACTTTCTAGATGGTTACTACCTTATAAATAAGCTGAACCTCAATAGTATATACGGTCAGGCTTCATCTTTTCTGAAATACGCCCTTGAGGATTATCAATCCCTGCACGACTATGTATCTTACCAAGCCAAAGGTCTAGTACTAGCCAAAGCTTATCTAACATTGAAAGAAAAACGATGAAAAAGTCGATCAGCGGGTTTTCGAAGCTTTCGAAACTAGGCAAGCTCAAGTGGCTGGTAGAGAACTTCTTTAAAGACCCCGAAAGGGTGATGAAAGACCTAATGAGTTACTGGCTGCACGACGAGGAAAAGCAGAAAATTATTGACGGCTTTAGTGAGAATACCATTAGCAATTTTTATCTACCGTATGGTGTTGCCCCAAATTTCCTAATTAATGGACATACCTATTGTGTGCCCATGGTGATCGAGGAGAGCTCGGTGGTGGCAGCTGCATCCAGTGCGGCGAAATTCTGGTTGAGCAGAGGAGGATTTCAAGCTGAGGTATTATCGACGCATAAGGTCGGTCAAATCCACTTTTGTTGGAGTGGTAATGATCAACTTCTTTACGATCATCTGGATCGGATGAAAGAAGTTATGTTGAACCGGACCTCCAACCTTACCCATAACATGCGAATGCGAGGGGGAGGCATTGTCGAAATTGCACTTCTTGATTTTTCCAATCAAGAACCGGAATGTTATCAACTACATATTAAATTCGAGACAGTCGACTCAATGGGGGCTAATTTCATCAACTCGGTACTCGAAGAGTTGTCGGAAGTTTTCAACAAATATGTGCAGGAACATATCGATTCTAATGGCGTTGAAATCATCATGTCCATTTTATCCAACTACACTCCCGAATGCCTGGTGAGAGCCGCAGTGTCATGTAGGGTTGACGAGCTTGGGGAGCAAAAGGGATCACTCAATGCACATGAGTTTGCCCGTCGCTTTCAAAAGGCGGTTCGAATTGCCCACATCGACCCCTACAGGGCTACAACTCACAACAAAGGAATCTTCAATGGTATAGATGCAGTCGTGTTGGCCACAGCAAACGACTTTCGTGCAGTAGAAGCTTGTGGCCATGCCTATGCAGCGCGGGACGGTAAATATCGAAGCCTTACCGATTGTAAGATCGAAGACGGGCTCTTTAAATTTTGGATTGAAATTCCGTTGGCTATCGGCACTACGGGAGGTCTGACATCATTGCATCCTATGGCGAAGAGGTCTCTGGAACTGCTGGGGCACCCAGATGCAAGCACCCTGATGATGATAGTGGCTTCTATAGGGCTGGCTCAAAATTTTGCTGCCATAAGATCACTGGTAACCACTGGCATACAGCATGGACACATGCGGATGCATCTGATCAACATCCTCAATCGACTGGAAGCCACCGAGTCAGAAATGAAGGCAGCCATTTTATTTTTCAAAGAGAAGCAAGTGTCCTTTGCTGCAGTGCGCGATTACCTTGCTCAGCTGAGGTCAGAAGCTCAAACCGAGGATGCAGTGGCTATACCTACATAGTAGCTGACGCTCATTCAGAAATATTTATGAAAAATTTTGTGAGATGAATTCTTGCTGAACGTGAAGACTGATAATCCTTGGGCCAATGTTATGTTTAGAAATAAAAATTTTTTTTAATACGAGCTTGATCGAAATTTGTATTTTGAGCCTCGAATCAAACCGCGCCAGTGCCTGCTAATCATCTCTACCGGGCAAACGGAAAATTGCTAATCAGCGGCGAATACCTCGTGATGGATGGAGCGTTAGCCCTAGGTCTCCCCCTTTCCCTGGGACAGTCGATGAAAGTGAAAGAATCCTCAGGATCTGAAATCATTTGGGAAAGTCATCTACCTAGTGGAGAGACCTGGTTTAAGGGTAAATTTGATCTCTTTACTTTCGACCCAATTAAGACAAGCAACGAAGCAACCGCTGAGTTCTTAAAGTCTTTGTTTGAAGCGGCAGTCCGATTGAATTCAGATTTTTTGTCGAAATGGAAGAAATATACCGTAGGTACTTATCTGGATTTTGATCCTGAATGGGGTTTAGGAAGCAGTTCGACGTTGATCAGTTGTCTGGCTGAGTGGGCCGATGTAGATGCTTATGATTTGCTGCAGTATACCATGGGTGGATCGGGCTATGACGTAGCCTGTGCGAAAGCTTCGGGACCTATTTTTTACAGGGTAACGGAAGAAGAAATTGAAATCGAAACGGCAGAGTTTGCACCCAATTTCCATGAGCAACTCTATTTCATCTATTTGGGGCATAAGCAAATAACTGCGGAGGCGATTGCCGGATATAATGGGTCTGTCGATGCAGCGCTCATCGATGAAATTTCGAGCATCAGCCGGGCATTTTGCGATACTGCTTCTTTGGATGATTTCGAATCACTGATCAAAGAACATGAAAACATTGTAGGTAAAGTGATTAAGCAAACAAGGATCAGAGATCAACATTTTTCGGATTTTTGGGGAGAAATCAAATCTTTGGGTGCTTGGGGAGGTGACTTCATTTTAGTCACGAGCGATCGGCCAATGGAGGAAACTAAGTCCTATTTTTGCGATCGTGGATACGACGTCATCTATAAGTATAGCGAGCTGGTGTTGGAAGCTAGCTCAGTACCTTCCTCCGTATAGCTTCCACTTACATAGTTAGTATGCCTTGGAAATGGTACGATAGTACATTGATCGATATTGAACAAATCGGTCCACAGACTAAGGTTTTCCGACTGGAGATCGGGGGAAAAGAACCTTGGACTTTTACCGCCGGACAATTCATTACAGCTGATCTGCCAATACACGAAAAAAGGCTGAGACGGTGGCGTAGCTACTCTATTGCAAATCCCCCTGATGGCTCCAGAATCATAGAACTCTGCGTCGTATATCTTGAAGGTGGACTCGCATCTGAATATCTCTTCAACGAAGTCAGGTTGGGTTCATCCATCCGATTCAAAGGACCCTCTGGCACTTTCGTGTTACCAGAGAAACTCCAATCTGAAACCATCATGGTGTGTACGGGTACCGGCGTGGCACCTTTTCGAAGTATGTTGCTCGATCTAAAAAGACGTGGAGAATTCGCACAACCGGTGCACCTAATCTTCGGCACACGCAATCGAGAGAATATTTTGTACCGGGAGGAATTTGAGAATCTAGCAAAAGAAGAAAAGAACTTTACTTACAGTATCGCCTTATCGCGGGAAAAAGACTGGGCGGGATGGAAAGGCTATGTACATCAGATCTACCTGTCTGCATATTCATCCCCTCAGCCTAATCGGATTTTTTATCTGTGCGGATGGTCTATGATGATCGATGAAGCTGTAAATAACCTTTGGCAAGAACTCGGATACGAGAGATCACAAATAAAATATGAACTTTATGGCTGACCCGTTTGTTTCCGATTTATCATCTAATTTTGTTACTTTGTAATCGTCCGAGTTATGGAAACATTGTCCAAGAGCCCCGTTATGCTCTACACCGAGCAAACACCAAATCCTGAGTCACTCAAATTTGTGACTAATCGGATGCTATACCGGGGTACTGCAGATTTTCGTGAAGCTGAAGGCGCAAGGGAATGGAGTCCCCTGGCGTCAGCCTTGTTTGAATTTCCCTATGTCAAAGGTGTATATGTGTGCAACAATTTTGTGACTGTCACAAAAGAGTTCTCTTATGCCTGGGAAGACATCATGCTTAAGTTGAAGGAATTCATCAAGAATTATATTGATGAAGATAAGATCATTATCAAAGAGGGTTTTGAAGAAGAAAAGATTAGGAGGGAATCAACTTCAGTTGGGGAGCAATACACTGGTGATGAGGCCGAATTGGTACAAAAAATCAAAGAACTGATAGATACTTACGTGAAGCCTGCTGTTGAAATGGATGGTGGTAATATTGAATTCAAGTCTTTTGATAGTGGAAAAGTTACCGTTATCTTGCAGGGCTCATGCAGTGGCTGTCCATCCTCAACCGTAACTTTAAAATCCGGCATTGAAGGAATGCTGAAAAGAATGATCCCAGAGGTGACGGAAGTCATCTCGGAAATGGGATAAGAGCACCAAGAATTGGGTTTTGGGTGTATTTTACGGCAGCGCTTTCATCATTGGAAGTGGCTGCCGTTTTGATTTAGAGACCTCTCTTTTGCAATCACTTATCTGATATTGTTTGTTATCATAAGATCATGACAAAGGATCAATTAGAAGCTATGACCTCTGCGACCATCCCTGTGGTCAGGAAAGCAGCTGATTTCATTCGTTCGCAAGCAGGCACAGTAAGTACTGAGCAGATTGAAGCCAAGGCACTTAATAGCTTAGTGAGCTATGTTGATCGCTCAGCTGAAGAAATTCTTGTTGAAGGCCTTGGTGCAATTCTGCCAGATGCTACCTTCCTTACAGAGGAAGATACCGTTGACAACACAGACTCTTCATTAGTATGGATCATCGACCCACTAGATGGTACAACAAATTTTCTGCACAACCTTCCTTTCTACTCGGTGAGTGTAGCGTTGCAGTCGCAAGGTGAGTTGGTGATTGGCATTGTATTAGAAGTGACCCGGGAAGAGCTCTTTTATTGTTGGAAAGGTGGCGGTGCATTTCTCAACCATCAATCTATTCACGTATCCTCAAATCGCTCATTTGAAGAAGCAGTGATTGCCACAGGCTTCCCTTATCAGGATCTGAATCAATTGGATGCATATATAAACGTGTTTCGTTCCTTTGTGAAAAATGCGCGGGGAGTACGTAGATTGGGATCAGCTGCTTTAGATCTGGCGTTCGTTGCTGCAGGAAGATTTGACGGCTTCTACGAATTCAACCTCAACCCCTGGGATATATCAGCAGGTGGACTGCTTATCAAGGAGGCCGGGGGATTAGTGGAAGGCTTCTATGATACTGATGGTTGGGAGACAGGCAACTCAATCATTGGATCCTCTCCCACAATCTTCCATCGAATGAAAGGGATCATCAATGAATATATGCCCCAAAACTTCTAGAACAATTACTATTGAGAATATCGAAATCGTGGCAGACTTCACGCCCATCGGCTTGCAGGTGAATTTCATCTATGTTGCAAGGTGGTATTCAAGATCTGGTTTAACTTTGACTCCACAATGGGAATACGTGCAATAGAACTGATCCGAATAGCATTCAGATCGGTCAGATCTAATCTGTTACGATCTGTACTTACTTTGCTAATCATTGCATTCGGAATCATGGCGTTGGTTGGCATACTCACCGCTATCGATAGCATTCTGTTTTCTATGACTGATAGTTTTTCCGGTCTTGGTGCAAACGCCTATGAGATAAGGCCCAAGAGTAGTACCATCCAGACGCGGCATGGGCGTATGAGAAAACGGGGAGAACCTATTTCTTTTAGGCAAGCCTTAAAGTTTAAGGAGAGTTTTGATTTCCCAGCCAGAGTTGCCGTTTCGATGCGTGGCACATCAAATGCCGTTGTGAAATTTGATGACGAAAAATCAAATCCAAATGTAACCCTTAGAGGTGTGGATGAAAATTACCTCGAGGTTTCTGGCCTTGATTTGTCTGTGGGCCGGAATTTTACCCGTTCAGAGGCTGAAGATGGGAATCACAATGCTATTATCGGTAAAGATGTAGTCAATCTCCTATTTAATGAGAATGACGAGTCCGCTTTGGACAAAGTCTTTGCTGTAGGTAATATCAAGTATAAGGTGATCGGCGTCATTGCCTCCCGTGGTTCGAATATGGATCAGAGCACAGATCGACAAGTACTCGTCCCGATCGTGAATGTGAAACGATACTATGGCACTGCCCGCTCGAATTATGACATCAAGGTGGGACTGTCTAATGCAACGGATATGGAGGATGCTATTGCCAGCAGCATTGGAATCTTTCGGAATGTGCGTAGCCTACGCGTGGGGCAAGACAACGATTTCGAGATTTTTAAAAGTGACGGTCTCCTGGATATTCTTAAGGAAAACACTTTTTACCTGCGCATGGCCACTATCGCTATCGGTTTCATTACGTTGTTGGGAGCAGCGATCGGACTGATGAATATTATGTTGGTGTCTGTAACCGAGCGCACTAAGGAAATCGGCATAAGAAAAGCGATAGGCGCAAACCGGCGCAACATCATGGTCCAATTTCTCACTGAAGCAGTCCTCATCTGTCAGGTGGGCGGTGTTGTAGGCGTGCTCCTTGGCATTGCTGTCGGAAATATTGTGACCATACTCATTGGAGGTAATTTTCTGATCCCATGGGGCTGGATGCTATTGGGCATTTTTATCTGCACTGTGGTTGGCTTGATCTCCGGCTTGTACCCAGCTCTTAAAGCTGCAAGGCTTGATCCTATTGAAGCACTTCGTTATGAATAACCTAGCATGCTAATCGAGACCCTCTCTATTACCAGCCTGGTACAAAGTTGATTCCAAACACCCAGGGAGCCTCCGATCGTAATGGCTTTGCGTAGTATGGTTCAATGATAAAGGCTCCAAATAGATTTACCCTCAGCGATAGTCCGGTACTTGCAACCGGTTTGGGTTCAACATCACCCCCTTCTCCAAACTGGTCGTTGTCTCTCCAGGTCATACCCACATCCAGGAATGCAGACAAGTCCGTAAATAAGAGACCTGATTTAATCAGGGCAAGCCGCTCCGGACCAGTGAATGGAAGCCTGAATTCCAAATTTCCAACGAGTAATTTCGAACCTTGAATCTGCTCAAGAGACAAGCCATACACGTTGTTCAATTCATCAAGTGAAAAATTATTGTAACCACGTACCAAGGTTGGATCAATGCTATAGATAGCTCCAATAAACGTGTTGTTGGCGTCCGTTCCATATCTGGCATAATGGATACCCCTTACACTCACGTTGAATTTGTCAAACCAAAAGTATTTGCGTGCATCAACAAGGAAAGTGTGATAGGAAAATTCACCAATATACTTGTGCACCCCAATCCGGTATCTATAACCTTGAAGTGGGGAGGTTAAGCCAAAAGATGAATTGTCTCCAACATAGGCCGCTTGCACATTGTATAGGTTAAATCCAGGAAATAGCTTCGGACCTTTTGATTTCTCCTGTTGTACCAGTCTTCCAAATCCATCGTAGTAGTTATTGAAGACATCTGTTCTTGAACTGTATCTGGTATACCCGATTCCAGCCTCTACCCGGGTGGCTTGGGAAAACGGAAGTTGAGTGAAGAACATGGCTTGGTCCTGGAAGATCCGGAAAATATCAATCTCAATATTATCGACCAGGATTCCTCCACCTCCTTGAAAAAATAGCGTATCCAATCCCAGATATGTGGACTGCCCAAACCGATAAGGGATGTGTGAAAGCGACAGCCCGTATCCTACTCTCTGCTTAGTATTGAGATACATTAGCTGACCGCCGAAATCGTAAATCTCCCCGTTTAATGCCAGTGATGAGAAGATCTTGTTGTTACCAAGCACGTCACTGAACAACATATCCACTCCACCTACCAGACCGGTGCGAGTGCCAAATGTGGAACTGGTACCAACTCCAATTCCACCACCCCCTCCAATGTAATCCAGCTTAAACTTGGCCTGATACTTTTGATCGGCAATCTCATCCGATTCAACCAGATCGTACTCATCCAACCCATGGAGGGCCGGATTTACAATATCGGTCTGGTCGGTTGTGCCGGGAGGCAATACTGCGGCGGTATAATCGATGTCGTTCTTTCCTACCCTGCGTGCCTTAATCGACTCGGGTCGTGCCCGGTAAATATTATATGCCGAACCAAAGTAATGTGTGTAAAGCATGGTGGTTCCCGACTTGGACACAGTCACAGCGGGAGAATACGGCGTGATACCGCTAACACCTGTTAAAACATTTGTGAGTTGATCAACGGTGTTGCTATCTGCGTTCAACCTGTAGATATTTCTAAAGCCATCCCGATCAGACAAGAAATAAAGATTCCCTGAATCGTCCCATTGTGGATTCATATTGTTGGCGCCTTCAAAAACATCAAGATTTTCAATCGTACCGTTCTCCACATTCATCCATGCCAGGTTGTATTTCCAGGCTCCATGAATCCGGCCTTTATCCATACTTACACGATCTGTTGCAAAAGCAATTTTTGATCCGTCGTAGCTGAAAGTTGGTTGGATTTCAGCGTAGTCATCATTCGTAAGTTGGGTGACTTCATGGTTTCGGATCTGAATAGCAAATAGATCAGGTTGACCCTGTACCAATCCATTAACCACTATCGTCCGCCCATCCGGCGACCAGGTTGGATTGCTGAATGATGGGACATCTTTGAGAGATATTTCATCAATGTGTTTACCAGATTCCGCTTCCATAATGACCAATCGGTTTCGCCCCTTACTAAAGACCACAAATGCAAATTGCTTACTATCGGGCGACCATGCCCCTGCCGACTCCAGATAGTGCAAATGATCTATGTTGCCATGCTGACTCTTACTCACCACTTTCCGAACGATCTTACCAGTCCTCACATCAGCTAGATATAAATCTGTAGTAAACAAGCTTTTCTCCGACAAAAAAATCACGTATCGTCCATTTGGACTAACTGAAGGGGCAATATTCAAAGCTCCTGCGTTTTCTTCAGAAAAGAATTTCCTTCCTTCAGGATCATCCTTTCCATCATCCATTAGTGGCTTGTAATAATTGGTGATTGCTGACTGCCACATCTCCGATAAGTCCTCCAGACTGATGCCCAGCACGATTGGCACAGCTGCCTCAATTCCAAATTTCGCTGTTGCAATAAAGAGGGGTCTGATTACCTCGTCACCGTATAAACCCGTGAGAAATGACCAAAAGGCCTGACCGTAGCGATACGGAAAATACCTAGGATTTACCGTCATCTCCTTCAAAGTCGGGACATCATCATTTAACACAGCATTCCGCATCCACATGGCAGTATGTGCGTCAATCCGGCCCAGACTCATGTACTCAGCCATCCCCTCCACAATCCATAACGGGAGGTTACCCAGAGACTTCAATCCGGTGGAATCACCGGTAAGTAACATATGAAATTGAAAAGCATGAACCATCTCGTGGCCCAGCACGTGAAATGTCTGCTGGTTAGACATAGCAATAGGCATGACTACCCGGTTCTTCAAGCCTTCCGTCACCCCACCTGTTGATACCCCAATGTTGCCGGAGATGGCACTCGTCTGCTGGAAATCAGCATGGTTGTTGTAAAAGACCAATGGGTTTTTGTGGCGAAAAGTGTCTTGCAGGACGTGCTCATGAAGGTCATACCACAACTCAGACCACTGCACAATCTTTTTCAGCTCTTCGCGATCGTCCAAATAGTGGTAAACCTCAAAATGCGGCGTTTGAACCACTTTGAAGTCAAAATTGGTATAGCGGGGTTTGTTTTTGCCAAAATACTGAGCTGTCAATATCGGCAATGACACAAAACAGATCAGAAAACCCACCGCAACGCTACGTCGAATCATCTTATTTTGGATTTGATGCACTGATTATAACATAAATCAAGTTAAAAAAAATATGAGGCAGCAGTTAAAACATTCTTAAATGCGCGATCGGCCTCGGCAATTCCAGCACCCTCACTATCAATTGCTTATGTGCCTGTACCCTGAGCCAGTATGACTGTATCTTAACCGGCTCAATTTGTAACATCTTGATACAGCAAGTGTTTATACTCTTCCCTGTTATCAATTGCACTAATGCTACTTTTAACCTAGTCTTAACGTAGCGAAGTCACATTGTGTCCATTCCTTATCTTTGACCAATTCAACCAGTAGTTATCTCACTGGCCAAAGATTTTTAATCATGACATACGAGAATTTCACGATAAGAGCTCAAGAGGCAATCTACAAGGCACAGCAGATTGCTGGTAGTCTGGAGCAACAGCAGGTAGATACCACACACTTGCTCCTCTCCATACTACAAACTGATGAACAAGTTGCTGACTTCCTTCTAAAGAAGATCGGGATCGATACCACTTTACTTAAGGCAAAATTGGCTGAAGAGGTTAGAAAGTATCCCAAAGTAGAAGGTACCGAAAAACAGTTTCTCACAAAGGAAGCCAATCAAGCACTTGCTTTTGCCAAGAAGGCTCTTAAGGAATTCGGAGATGACTATATCTCTGTTGAGCTGATTTTATTGGGAATACTGTCTGAAAAAAGTCGGGGAGCGACCATGCTTAAGGACATGGGAGGCAATGGCGGTGATTTAAAAGCAGCCATTAAGGAACTCCGAAAGGGCAGAAAGATCACTGATCAACAGAGTGATAATGAGTACAATGCTCTGAAAAAGTATGCCATCAATCTGAATGAAAGGGCTGAAAACGGAAAACTGGATCCTATCATTGGCAGGGATGAAGAGATCAGACGAATAATGCACATCCTTTCGCGCCGGAAGAAAAATAATCCGATCCTAGTGGGTGATGCCGGTGTGGGAAAAACCGCAATAGTGGAGGGAATTGCCTGGCGAATTGTTAAGCAAGATGTACCTGAAAATCTCCAATCTAAAAGGATTTACGTACTAGATTTAGCTGCTTTAGTGGCTGGTGCTAAGTACAAGGGTGAATTCGAAGAACGCCTCAAGGCGGTGATCAAAGAAGTCCGTGCATCCGAAGGACAAGTCATTCTATTCATTGATGAAATCCATACCCTGATTGGCGCAGGTGGAGGCCAGGGAGCTATGGATGCGGCAAACATCTTAAAACCGGCTCTGGCAAGAGGTGAACTACGTACGATAGGTGCAACTACCCCCGATGAATATCAAAAGTATTTTGAAAAAGATAAGGCATTGGTCCGCCGGTTTCAGACTGTATATATTGATGAGCCCACTGTGGAAGAGACCATCTCGATTTTGCGAGGCATCCAGGAAAAGTATGAAGTGTACCACAAAATCGACATCTTGGATCAGGCGCTTATTGCGGCGGCAGAATTATCCCACCGGTACATCACAGAAAGACATTTGCCGGATAAAGCTATCGATCTCATTGACGAATCTGCCGCCCGGTTGAGACTTGAGCTTGATAGTGTTCCGGAAGAAGTGGATGAATGGGAACGGCGTGTTATGCAACTGGAAATCGAGCGGGAGGCTATCAAAAGAGAAGGCGATGCAAAAAAATTGAAGGAGATCGCGGAGACTATTGCCAATGCCAAAGAAAATTTAGACGGTCTTAGAGCAGCATGGCAAAACGAGAAGGAACTGGTCGAGAAAGTGCAAAGCATAAAAACTGTAATTGAGGAACTAGAGCATGAGGCATCTAAGGCGGAGCGAGAAAGCGACTATGAAACCGTGGCCAAGATTCGCTATGGTCAAATCAAAGAGCAGGAGAAATTATTAGAGCAAGCCGAAGCCGACCTCGAAAAACTCCCCGAAGAACATCGTTTCACTAATGAAGAAGTCACCGCTAATGATATCGCTGAAGTAGTATCACGATGGACGGGTATTCCCGTCCAGAAGATGATGCAGAGTGAAAAAGATAAACTGCTCCACTTAGAGGATGAAATTGGAAAACGGTTAATTGGACAACATGAAGCTGTCACCGCTGTTTCTGATGCAGTACGACGCAGTCGTGCCGGATTGCAAGATCCCAAACGACCTATTGGATCGTTTATCTTTTTAGGCCCTACTGGAGTAGGAAAAACCGAGCTTGCTAAAACATTAGCGGAAGTCTTGTTTGATGACGAAAAGGCCATTACTCGGATCGATATGAGTGAGTATCAGGAACGGCATTCTGTCTCGCGACTGGTCGGAGCCCCTCCGGGTTATGTCGGATATGACGAAGGGGGGCAACTTACTGAAGCCGTTCGACGAAGACCATATAGTATCATCCTCCTCGATGAAATTGAAAAGGCACATCCAGACACATTCAATGTGTTACTCCAAGTTTTAGATGATGGCCGCCTAACCGACAACCGGGGAAGGGAAGCAAACTTCAAAAACACCATTATTATCATGACCTCCAATATGGGGGCAGAGGTCATCCTGGAAAACTTTGAAGATTTGCAGGCAGTGGGTGATGACCATCGCCTGGAGATCATTGAGACCACCAAAGAAGAAGTGTTTAATCTACTGAAGGAACAACTTCGCCCCGAGTTTCTAAACAGGATAGATGAAAAGATCATGTTTCTTCCTCTCACCCAGGAGGAAATCAAGAAGATAGCCAAGCTTATGCTGAGAAAGGTAGAGAAGAACCTTTCTTATCAGGAGCTAAAGATTGAATTAAATGATGCAGCCTTGGATCATCTGGCCAATTTGGGCTACGATCCTCAATTTGGAGCACGACCACTCCAGCGTGTAATTCAAAAAGAGCTCGTCAACGAGTTATCCAAACAAGTACTTTCAGGAACTTTTTCAGCTGGTGAAACGATATCCATTGGAGTGGCTAGGGGCAAACTGACCTTCAGCGAATCAGGTTTCGAAGAGGGATCCGCATCTGCAGAACCTATGGAGAACACAAAGGAAAAGACAAAAAAAGAGAGCCCTTCACAAGAGAATAAAAAATCAGGTGAACGACAGAAGAATCTGGAAGAGCTTCAAAAGGCAACTAAGGATGTCGTGACTGCCATGGAAGACCTAAAGGGGAAAAAGCCTGAAAGTGGTGCTAAAACCAAATAGGTTTTACTGCTTTACTAAATTCACGGCCCAGCGCTGCAGAATATCGCAGGCTTCCAGGAAACTGGGATCTAGCTGAACGAATGTACTTTCAATCTTGTCATCTAGCCACCGGTTAAGATATTCGGATTTACGCTCTTCAATGGCTGCATTTTTTATTTTGGTATAATCCTGTTTGAGATTTGCCCGGTGGGGATCTGTGCGCGATTGCAATAGGACCAGCCGAAAAGCCCTCTCACCCGAGTCCATGGTGAATTCAATAGGATGCGACAACTCTCCGACTTCCATTGTGTCAAGTGCAAAGAAAATATCCGGATCCAATTCAGAGATTTCAAAAAAGGTATTCCCTGAAGTAGGATTGATCATCCTACCCCCGTTATTGTAGCTCTGCTGGTTTTCGTCTGAGTAACGTTTCACAGCTTCTTCAAATGGAACACTATCTCGTAATATCACTTCTCTGATGGAATCCAATTCGATCTCGGCTTTGTCCAGGTCCTCGCTCGTAATATTGGGCTTGATCAATATATGTCTCGTGTGAATTAAATTACCTCTTCTCTCCAAAAGCTCAATTAAATGAAAGCCAAATTGCGTCTCTACAATTTCAGAGAGTTCTCCTTCCTCCAGATTATAAGCTGCCGCTTCAAACTCGGGAACAAAGGTACCCCGTCGCTGAAGGCCTAAATCACCTCCTACTCTGGCAGATCCGGCATCATCAGAAAACTTTCCTGCTAGTTCGGCAAAGGAAGTTCCGGCCAGGATCTGTTCACGGATACTTTGCAGTTGATCCAATGCCGCCTTTCTCTCCTCTGCACTCACTTTTGGAAGATATACGATCTCACCCACCTCTACTTCTGAAGAGAAATAAGGTAAGCTATCTACCGGTATTTTCTCAAAATATGCCTTTACTTCCGAGGGAGTTATGGTCGCTCCTTCAATCACAGTTCCTTGCATACGCTGAGCCGTAATCTGATTTTTCAACTCTTCCCGCATATCGTTTCTTACTTCAGCTACACTTTTTCCGTAGTATTCTTCAAATTGAGAGATATCGTTGTTCATCAGGCCAAGAATGTAATCAACCCGTGAATTCAATTGCTGCTCCACCTCACTGTCATCTACAATAATGCTATCCAGCTTGGCCTGATTCACCAGCAGTTTCTGCACCATGATCTGTTCCAGAATGTAACATCTTGCATCATCTGGCATGATGCCCCGTCGCTGAGATTCGAAAGCATACTGCTCTTCGATCTCCGAGAGCAGAATGATTTCATCACCTACAGTGGCGATAACTTTATCGATAACCAGACCCTCTTGTGCCAATACAGTGGTACACATTAAGGCAAAGATGAATAACGTAAATCCTCTCATTCCACAAATATTTTTATCAGGTTTCGAGAAACAGCTCTATCGTACAAATCCTCCCGGATTTTCTCCAATAGAGCAATCTTTCGCTGATGTAGAATCACCTGAGTGGCCTGTTCTTGAATGTAAGTTAACGGAGCAATTTCTTTTTCATCCTTGATCTCCAGGATTTTAAGAAAATAATAATAATCTTCATTGGTCAGCTGAAAGTCCTTGTTGCTTCGAATCACTCTATCATTGACAGCCCCATTTGGCATTTCCTTCTGAATAATAGATAAAGGATGCCATACACTGTCGTTCAGATAGAAGACTTCAGCAAATTCATTTGAATATTGGATCATTTGCTCCCTATCTTCATTGGGCTTTCTCCAGTAGGTGCGAAATTGGTTGTAAATCTCTTCGCCGACAACTTTGGGTAGTTTTACCAGCATACAACGAACAATGACAGTCTCCAGTAAATATTGGTTCTTATTCGCTTCGTAGTAACTCATCAATTCCTCATCTCCAATCACCGTGTCTAGCAAATTCTCCACCAGCGATTTTTCGTATTGATGTAGCACCAGTGATGAGCGATAGTTGCTCACTAGCTTTTCCAGCTCCAAATCGGGCGGTAAATTTTTCTCCGCCTCTCGCATCAACAAGCTCTCCCGAATCCATCTTTCGATATAGGCATTCTGAAACAAGATGCTGTCTTCGGCAGTGCTATTCTCTGGTATCATTGGTTCTACTTCTGATAAGTATAGCTTCTTATCTACCACTTCTGCCAACACCTGGTCTCCTTCGATAGTCTGAATCTGACAGGAACAAATAAATAAAGCTGCGCACAAACATCCAATGGCAAACACATGCCGCATGTAGAACTTTTGAAACAATTCTAATTCTATTAATCTTTTATGATTGAGTTGAGCACATCCTCATATAGGGTCACCTTATATTGGGATTTTAGCTCCTCCACCCATTCTTTTTCCAGGTAGTCCTGATAATCTGCTATGACATATCCCCTTGCCTCATCAAGGTTTTTCACCTGAGGCTGGATGATATCGGCAACACGCTTGATGGTATAGGCACCTGAAGACTCGTCAGTAGCTGGCTGAGCTGTTGAGTTTCGAGACCAAGTCAGGTCCTCCGGCAATTCTTCCCTTTCTACCAGCGAAGAATGGATCGTTACCAATTCACTTTTCTTATTAAATTTCTTGAGGAGTTTGTCACCCGACCGCTTCGTCATTTGCTTCTTCACCTTGTCTACCATTTTCATATCGGATGTGTGAATTGCAATCGACTCCACCTCAGCCCGCTCTGGCCATTTATATTGTTGCTTGTTTTTGTTATAAAAAGATCGCAGCCCGGTAGAATCTTGAGAAGCCTTATCCCAAACTTTAATCTTTGTGGCTTCAAAAAGCAAAATTCCTTCGGAGTATTCTCTCATAAGGGCCTTGAATTCAGGGTACTTTTCCTCCAAGCGACCTTCTTCAAAGTCGACGAGACTTTGATCCATAAATTCCTGAAGAAGCGACTGTAAGGCTCTTTTGCGATCTGCCAGTCTATTTACTCTCAATCGGGAAGCGGTATTTCTCACCAGGAAATTCGAGAAATCCCGAGTGGTCATTTCCTCACCACCCAAGCTGAATATCACTTGCCTGGTAAGCACATCTGGTGTCTTCCATTGATAAGTCAGGAAATTTTCTCCAACCTCTTGTAAAAACAAGTCCTCATTCCAGTCATGCAATTCAAAATTATTCTCGTCCTTGATCTTGGTCAGCATAGCTTTCTCGGCGATAGCAAAACGGCTATCATTCTTCACCTTCGTCTCAAGCAACCTCCGAATCTGCTCATAAGACTGTTTTGGCTTGAGGCTTATTCTTTTGATGATATGCCAGCCTATCGAGGTCTTAATCGGGACAGAAATGTCTCCATCCTCTTTCAATCGAAAAGCTGTGTTCTCAAAAATACTTTCGTATTTATTGATACCAAAAAACCCTAAATATCCTCCTTTGGATGCAGTGAGCTTATCTTCAGAGTATCTAGATGCAAGGTCGGCAAAGTCGGCTCCATCCACTAGCATCTGGTGTAATGAATCAACCAATGACTTGGCACTCCTACCCCGCTCGTTACGGATCAATATATGGGATACTTCGATTTCACCCCGGGCGGGCCTCTTATCATGTCGCATCACGATGTGGTATCCCAGTCTACTAAGTACTGGCCGCGAGTATCGATTCAGAGGCAAAGTGTACAAGGTCGTTTCCAGATCGTAAAATCCATCTGGTAGCATTGCGGTAACATAGCCTACTCTACCCTGATTCTCACGTACGGTCTCATCCTCACTTAGTTCCAATGCCAGCTTGGTAAATTCTTCACCCTCTCTGAGTCGATCAAGGGCCGATAGCGCTTTTTCATAAATACGGGTAGAATCTTCCCGGCTGGCATTTTGAGGAATCCGGAACAGGATGTGACTAAAACTCACATCTTCCTGCATACGGTCAAAAGCCTCTTTGGTGAGCGTTGCCAACACTTCCTTATCCGATAGATAAGAGCTGGCCAGCTGCTTTCGATAACCTGCCAGTTCGTTTTGTAAGGCAACGATGGTATCGAGCCTCATTTCCCTGGCTTTATGCACCTTCAATTTGAACTTTTGATAGAGATCCAGATACTCTTCAATCGAGGCGCTTGAATAGTCAGCTTTGTCGCGATTTGTCTTCTCATAGATGTAGAGAAATTCATCTACGGTAACTGGTGTGTCCTCTACCTTAAAGAGTATCTTTTCCTGCCCATGAGCCACGATAAACGTAAAACACAAGGCTAAAATAAGAAGGAGGTGATCAGATAACTTCATTTGCTCAGCAGTGGCTGTTTTTTCGAGGTGCAAAGATACGATTTTGACCTGTCATTCTGTAGATTAATCATAGATGTAGATCCTTTTGACTCGCTCCGAAATATTGGTAAAGACCTCATAAGGTATAGTGTCTGCAGCTTGGGCTAGCTCATATAATCCTGGCTGCTCTCCGAAAACTATCACCTGATCTCCAACCATCACATCATGCAAGCCGGTGAGATCGATCATAGTCACATCCATACAAATCTGTCCCACGATAGGAGCCAACTTGCCCCTAACCATTAATGCATAACGGCGATTTCCGGCCTTTCGTATCAGTCCATCTGCATAACCGACCCTGACAATTCCAATTCGCATATCTGCTAACGCATATTCAGCTCTCCCATAACCTACCGAAGAGCCTTTCTTTACTTCTTTGATCTGGGCGATATTTGTTTTAAGTGTATGCACTGGTTCAAGTCCAACTTCATTTGGCATCCCGATTCCATAGGCACCGATTCCAAGCCGTACCATTTCTAATTGCCATTGGGGAAATCTTACGATTCCATTGGAATTGAGGATGTGACGGGGAATCTTGTAATCGAGTTGCTGGGAAATTTTTTCACTCATTGCCAAGAAACGTTCACATTGCTGAGAGGTGAATTCATCCTGCTCAGCATCTTCGCTTGCTGCCAGGTGGGAGAAGACTGACTTCACTATTAGTTTGTCCTGACCTTGCAGAATCTCTATGACCTCGTCCAGTTCTTGTGATTGGATTCCTTGTCGATGCATACCGCTGTCAAGCTTTAGATGAATCTCTAAAGTGAGATCACTCTCGTTGACCCATTCCGTCGCATGGGATAGATCATCCAGGCTGAAGATCTCTGGTTCCAGTCGCTGCTCCACTAATAGGGGGAGGTTATCCATCTCTGGATTAAGAACAAGAATTGGTAAGTCGATCCCAGCAAGCCTTAGTTGCAATCCTTCATCCGGATAAGCAACCGCAAGATAATCTACACCCCTGGAGGATAGTAATCTGCTCACTTCAACTGCCCCACTTCCATAAGCAGCTGCCTTGACCATTACCATCATTTTGGTTTCGGGGTTGAGAAATCCCTCTATCCGTTTAAGATTACGGGCAAGAGCCGAAAGGTTGATCTCTAAAACCGTACTGTGCCTCTGTGCGCTCAAACGTTTGGTGAGCTCTTCCAAATGAAATGATCGAGCCCCTTTAACCAGGATGAGTTCATGATCAAAGCTCAGAGTGGTAAGGTGATTCAGGAGGTCGTTTGTGCTGGTGAAAAACCGAGTTTGGATCTCCGCCGGGAGGTAGTTTCTAATCAATTCGACATCGGCCCCTATTCCAATAAGCCTGCTAAATCCTTTCGCCTCAAGCATTCCCGCTACCTGCCGGTAGATCGCATCCACATCTCCAGACATTTGCTGTAAATCAGAAAGAATGATTGTCCTCTTCTCAAGATCTGTCTGCTGCTCAGCAAATGCCAATGCCCCCTGAATCGATTCCAAATCAGCATTATAGACATCATTGATGATTTGACAGCCATTGGTTCCTTTCAATGATTCCAATCGCATCGCCACCGGCTGCAGTGACTTAAATCTGTCTACAAACTTAGAAGAAGGAACCTCCAGCAAGTGCAGCATGCAGAGACAATGCAATGCATTTTCGAGTGAGATTGCTGCTGTGAAGGGAAGCTCAATCTGTTCTCTTTGCTTGCCTGTCACATAAGACAACTTGGCCCTGTTTGCACTTAAATTAACTTCCTCTACGAACAGATCGGCATCAGCACTTGTCATTGACCAGGTAAAAACCGGGATATCCAAGTCTTGCAGAGCTGCCAATACCATCCGGTGATCATGACAACAAACTACCACGGTAGCTTCACGGAATAATTGGGCCTTCTCCCGGGCTTTGACCTCCCAGGAATCAAACCCCCGGTCATGGGCACTCCCGATGTTGGTGAAGATTCCCAGCTGGGGCATAATGATACGTTGCAACCGATTCATTTCACCTGGCATGGATATACCCGCTTCAAAAATTCCTAGTTCTGTCGCCTTGTCCAGCTGCAATACAGATAGGGGAACACCCAATTGAGAATTATAGCTCTTTGGACTCTTGGTGACCAGAATATCAGTTGCCAGTAATTGCGAAAGCCATTCTTTGACGATGGTCTTACCATTGCTGCCAGTTATACCAATCACTGGTATATCAAATTTTTGGCGATGTATCCTTGACCATTTCTGCAGTGCTTCCACTACCGATTCTACCGCCACAAAATTTCCTTTAGGCAATTGGTCTAGGCCTGCAGTCTTTGAAACTACGAAGTTTCTTACCCCTCGATGATAAAGATCAGGAATGAATGAGTGTCCATCCTTACGATCACCTTCAATCGCAAAGAACACAGCATTTTCAGCAATGGATACCTGACGGCTATCGATAAGTACCCTTTCAATAACAGCTGAGGAGTCGGCCACTTGAAGTAGTCTGCCACCTGTTGCCTCCGTCATTTGCTTTATCGAATAGTTAATCACCCTTCAAGTTATAGTCAGAGATCAAAACCTATATCTTCTCGATAATAAGCTCCATCAAAAGAGATCTGTTGGATCTGTTGATATGAAGTTTGAATTGCTTGGGACATATCACTCCCAAATGACGTTACCGCCAGCACTCTTCCACCAGAGGTCAGCAATTTCTGACCCTCTTTTTTGACACCGGCATAAAAAACTAAACTATCGCTTACTCCATTTATTCCCATAATTTCCTTCCCCTTTTCATAGCGGCCCGGATATCCTCCACTCACCATTACCACGCTGGCAACAGTTCGTGAATCGAAAGTGATCTTGAGATTTTTGACCTTCCCCTGGGCGACTGCCAAACAGATCTCCATCATATCTGTCTGAATTCGTGGAAGAACAGATTGAGTCTCCGGATCTCCCATCCGGCAGTTGTATTCGATGACATAGGGATCACCGTTGACTTGGATCAATCCGAAAAACAAGAACCCCCTATAATCAAGTCCTTCATTACTGATTCCTTGGATGGTCGGTTGCACGATTCTTTCTTCGACTTTTTGCATAAGTTGCTTGTCGACAAAAGGCACTGGTGAAATCGAACCCATCCCTCCTGTATTAAGCCCTGTATCACCTTCACCAATCCGCTTGTAATCTTTGGCGATAGGAAGAAGCTGATAACTTCGGCCATCAGTCACAGCAAAAACAGAAAATTCAATACCATTCAAAAACTCTTCGATCACCACCTTTGCACTTGCACTGCCAAATTTACCACTCAGCATTTCACCGATTTCTTTGATCGCTTCATCATGACTGTTGCAGATGATCACTCCTTTGCCTGCCGCAAGGCCATCTGCCTTCAACACGATCGGTAGTGATTGGGCACGTATATAAGTGTGAGCTGCTTTCAATTGGCCGCTGCTAAACTCGCGGTATGCAGCCGTCGGAATACCATGCCGGCCCATAAATTCCTTCGCATACGCCTTGGAGCCTTCCAGTTGAGCACCTGAGGACCCCGGTCCGATCACATGAACATCCGGTAAAGATGAACTCAGTTCATCTTTTAATCCTTTAACCAAAGGCACCTCGGGACCAACGATGACTAATTCAATTCCATTCTTTGCAACAGCTTGTTTTAAGGCATCAAAGTCAAGAGGGTCAATACTCAAATTCTCGCCATAAGCCTCCGTTCCGGCATTTCCCGGAGCGATAAAAAGTTTATCAAGTAGTGGGCTCTGACTCAGTTTCCACGCAAATGCATGCTCTCTTCCCCCACTTCCTATTAATAAGACATTCATATGATTATTTTTGCGCACTTAAAGATAGCAGGAATGGCATGTGATATGCCGTATACATAAGAACACGTTTTAAATTGTAGATCATTATAATATACAAATCACCTATTATCAGAGATTTAAAAATTATGAATAATCATAATTGGTATGAAATTTGATCTCTGGGAGGTGGAGTTGATTGCAGATAGCATCATCAGCATATGATAGCATATATAAAAGGGTCCATTACATACAAGAATCCCACCTACGTGTACGTAGAGACTGGGGGTGTCGGGTACCATGTGAATATCAGCCTAAACACTTACTCACAAATCGAAAAGGCGGAAAACGTAAAGTTGTTGACTCACATGGTAGTGAAAGAAGATAGTCATACCCTGTTCGGCTTTTATGAAGTTGATGAAAGAGAATTATTCGTGCATCTATTATCAGTGTCTGGCGTGGGCCCAAACACGGCAAGGATTCTCTTGTCTTCCATGACACCCGAAGAAGTCAAGCGGGCAATATTGTCGGAAGATGAATTGGCGTTCAAGAAGGTGAAGGGAATCGGTGCAAAAACATCCAAGCAAATAATTCTTGATTTGAAAAATAAAGTAGCTAAGGGAAGCGGTGAGGACTTTGCGCCACCAGTGAGGGACAATACTTTGCAGCAGGAGGCGTTATCTGCATTGTTAGCCCTGGGTTTTAATAAAAACAGGGTGATCAGTGTCATTCAGAAGGTATATCAGAAGAACCCCGAAATCAATCAAGTCGAAGCACTGATTAAGGCATCCTTACAACAACTTTCATCCTGATATCTGGAACGTTAAAAGTGATTTTAGCAGGGAAAGAAAATAGAGAACTGATACGTTTAATGACCATAATTGAACACGCATATAGCTAGTACCACCTACTGTCTGAAGATGATTCGAAGCGGAACCGTTGTCTTTTTGTTGTTTGGAGTGTTATCTCTTTGCTTTGCAAGAGCCGGTACGCTGAAGCAGTTTAATTTATCCGATCCTTATATAGTAGTAAAGTTTTCAGCAGATTCGTCAGTACTTGCAGATACGGTACCTGTACTGAAGGATCGTTATGGATCATTTGCTGATGGACAAGAAAAAAATCCATTTGATCTTAATGACCCCTCTATTGTCGATCGCGAAATCGAATATGATCCGGAAAACGGTGGGTACTTTATATCAGAGCGAATAGGTGATGATTACTTCCGTACACCAACCTACATGTCTTTCGACGATTATCTTGAGTGGAAAGCGAAAGAGCAGGAAAGAGTTTATTTCCAAAGACTATCTGGAGTACTCTCTGCCGGAGGGGAAGCAGGGAGTGATATTGACCCTATAAAGAAATTTGATATCTCCAACAGCATGATTGACCGGCTTTTTGGAGGCTCCACCGTAGATCTCGATCCCAAGGGAAATATCGATCTCACTTTTGGATTTGATCATCAGAATGTTCAAAATCCGGTTCTACTTGAAAGGCAACAGCGCAATGGAGGTTTTGATTTCGACATGGCCATTCGGATGAATATGGATGGTCAAATCGGAGAGAAACTAAAGTTGAATGCCAACTATAACACCCAGGCAACCTTTGATTTCGACCGGCAGCTGAAATTACAATATGATAGTGAGGCCTTTAGCGAAGACGAAATACTTAAGAAAATAGAGGCTGGAAATGTCAGCCTGCCCCTAAAGAGTTCACTGATTCAGGGTAGTCAAAGTTTGTTTGGGTTGAAAACTGATATGCAATTTGGAAGATTACGTCTCACTACTGTTCTATCTCAGCAAAACTCGGAGCAAAAGAACATTTCGATAGAGAAGGGTGCCCAGCTTCAGGAATTCCTGATTGGTTCGGAAGAATATGACGAAAACCGCCACTTCTTCCTCTCGCATTACAACCGCGAACTCTTCGAGCCTTCCCTAGCCAACCTTCCCCAAATCAGCAGCCTCTTTAAAATCACTAATATCGAAGTATGGGTAACCAACGAGCGCCGGGAAACTGAGAATACTCGAAACATCGTGGCCCTGGCAGATCTCGGTGAATATCAGCGCATCACCAATGAAAATCCCAATTTTCAAACACCAGCGATGCCGATCAATCCCGATATCTCAGGTCGCAGAGAACTGCCAGATAATACATCAAACCGCATATATCGAGCTCTTCTTGATGATCCAATGGTAAGAGATGTGGTCACCTCTGTATCAACATTGAGGTCCTCCAGCTTTCAGTTTGTATCCTCAAGAGATTTTGAAAAAGTAAGAGCCAGAAAGCTGCGTCAATCAGAATACACCTTACATCCTGAGCTTGGCTTCTTAAGTATCAACACCAGTCTGCAGCCTGATCAGGTACTGGCAGTAGCTTATGAATACACTTACAACGGTAAGAAATTTCAAGTAGGTGAATTATCAACTGACTTCCCTTCAGAGACCGAAGATGAATCTGTACTCTTTGTGAAAATGCTGAAGAGCACCACCCAACGAGTAGACGTACCTGCCTGGGATTTAATGATGAAAAACATCTATTCGATTCAGGCTTTTCAGGTAAGCAGGGAAGATTTCTATCTCGATGTTTTCTATGAAGATCCCGGTAAGGGGGAGAAACGTTTCTTGCCATCCGGGAGTCTGGCGAGCCGGCCTCTGCTCAGTGTTTTCAACCTCGACAATCTAAACGAATTGGGAGATCCCCAACCTGATGGTGCATTCGACTTTGTACCAGGCATTACGATATTTCTCAATACTGGTAAAATCATGTTTCCGGTGTTAGAACCTTTCGGTTCATCATTGGCTGCCCAGTTTGATGATCCCGCTGAAGCAGCCCAGTTCACCTTCCCTCAGTTATACGATAGTACAATCACAACCGCGAGAGAATACCCTGATCTTAACCGCTTTCGAATAAAGGCAAGATTCAAATCCAGTGTATCGAATGAGTATTCGCTAGGAGCTTTTAATGTTCCGGAGGGATCAGTGAGGGTCACGGCCGGTGGACAACTTCTCGTAGAAGGTCAGGATTATGATGTAGACTACAACCTTGGTAAGGTTCGAATTATCAATGAGGCCTATATTAACTCGAGTATTCCGATCAGCGTGTCATTTGAGGACAACGCGTTGTTCAGTTTCAACCGGAAGACAATGCTTGGGTTACGCGCCGACTACGAAGTGAGCAAACACATTAACGTCGGACTTACCTACCTGCATCTATTTGAAAGGCCATACACTGAAAAAGTAAACATTGGTGAGGATCCAATCAATAATAAAATCATCGGTCTTGACTTGAATTACAGTAAGGAAGCCCCATGGCTAACAAGGCTGGTCGATGCCATTCCATTGATCGATACGAAAGAGAAATCTAACATTACCTTTTCAGCGGAAGGTGCAGTGCTGAAACCCGGTCATTCGAAAGCGATAAACCAGGGAGACGATAAAGGGGGTTCACTTTATATCGACGATTTTGAAGGAAGTTCGATAGGGATCGATCTGCGTACTCCAACCACAGAGTGGATCCACGCCAGCATACCCCAGAATGACAATTTGAATAACAATCCCCGGTTTCCTGAAGCAGAATTGAACAACGATATGAGATCAGGCATAAACCGGGCACGGATCAACTGGTACCGGATCGAGACTAATGTCCGAACTGATCAGGACAGACGGGATCCATACGCACAGAGAATCGATCAGAATGATGTCTTTCCAAATCGTTCGCGCCAATTTGGGATCAATAACAATATTCAAACATTCGATGTAAATTATAATCCTACAGAAAGAGGACCATATAATTTCGATGTTCCTGGTGGTACTGCCTATAGCGCAGGTATTGATGTGGAGGGAAGACTACGGGAGCCAGAGAGCAGGTGGGCTGGGATTATGCGAAATCTTCGCAATACCGATTTTGAAGCCTCAAATATAGAATACATTGAATTCTGGTTGCTTAACCCATATCAGACCCGTGGAGATGGCACCCAGCTGCGAGATGACGGTAAGTTATTCCTAAACCTGGGAAATATTTCAGAAGATATTTTGCGAGACTCACGTTTGTCTTATGAGAATGGACTGCCCACAGCGACATCTGCTGCTCCGGTCGATACCACGGCTTGGGGTCGCATTCCGGTGGTAGAAGATATAACCGGGTCTTTCAGTATTAATGAACAGGAGCGTGTTACTCAAGACATCGGCTATGATGGACTCAACGATTCGCTTGAGCGAATCTTTCACACAGATTACCTGCAACAAATACAGAGTCTGAACAACGAAGCCAGGCAAAGTATAGAAGCAGACCCCTCCAACGACAATTTTCAGCATTACAGGGACTACTCGGAGGACGCAGGTGTCTTTACCCGGTATGCCAGGTTTAACAATGTAGAAGGCAACTCTAAGGCCTCTTCGGGCAATCGATTGGAATCAAGCACAAACTTCCCCGACAAAGAGGACATGAATGATGATAATACGCTCAATGAGTCCGAGGCCTACTATCAGTATGAAATACCACTTGCCTATGATGGTGTCGGAGGGGTGGCTGTAAATGAGTTTATCACCGATACGCTCCGTAGCGCAGCAACTGGTAACCTATGGTATCGCTTTCAGGTCCCCGTCGAACAATACAATGATATAGTGGGAAGTATTCAGGACTTTCGATCTATCCGGTTCATTCGCATGTATCTCACCGATTTTTCCGAACAGGTGACGCTACGTTTTGCAAAGTTTGACCTGGTACGAAATCAATGGCGAAAATTTTCTCGTAATCTCAACGCTCCGGGAATAGCAGAACCCGACAATACCAGAGGCAATCTGGAGTTCGATATCAGCTCAGTCAACATTGAAGAAAATAGTGAGAAATTCCCTTTCAATTATGTCCTGCCCAGGGGAATCAAAAGAGAGCGTGCAGTAGGTACCTATGCCAATCTACTCCGAAATGAACAATCACTTGCCCTCAATATCTGTAACCTGGGAGATGGAAATGCAGCCGCTATTTACAAAATCCTAAATGAAGATTTCCGGAATTACGAACGGCTGAAAATGTTCGTACATGCGGAGACCAAGCAGGAAGATCAGATACGGGATGGCGCCGTATCGCTATTCATCAGGATGGGAAGCGATTACACCCGTAACTACTATGAATACGAAATACCGCTGTCCATGTCTAATCTTGAAGCCAGCCCAGATGCTTTTCGAAATCCGGATGAGATTTGGAAGCAAGAAAATGAGGTTGATTTTCCTCTTGAACTATTCCGAAATGCGAAAATCGCTCGCAACAATTCTGGAGCACCCCTTTCGGCACCATATGAAGTCGCTGATCCGGAAAATCCGAACAACCGGGTACGAATCATCGGTAATCCAAACATAGGTCTGGTCAAGGGCATTATGGTGGGTGTACGGAACAAAGCTGATGACGGCCTTGATCTATGTACCGAAGTCTGGATCAATGAATTGAGATTAAACGGACTAAATGAAAAAGGAGGAGCGGCAGCCTTAGCTCGATTGG
>JAHELJ010000034.1:26728-43251 GCA_024644235.1 Lewinellaceae bacterium | reverse complement strand
GTTGATTCAGTTACAGTTTCGGTCTTTCTCAACCGGCCGGTATACATTCCCAATAGCATTACTCCAAATGATGATGGGATCAATGACAGACTTGCTATCTTTGGAGGTGTGGCAGCTAGATCTGTGCGAAAGATCATGATTTTTGATCGTTGGGGAGAAATGGTTTATGAGGGCACAGGATTGCAGTTGAATGACGACACTTTAGGATGGGATGGAACCCACCGGGGTGAACCGATGAATCCAGGAGTTTTTGTGTATGTGGCGGAAGTTGAGTTCATTGATGATTCCGTACTTCAGTTTGAGGGGGACATCACTTTGATTCGATGATCAGAACCAAGACTTTATTTATTGGCTTGATTGCAGGCACGTTATTCTTATCGTGTGTAAATGATCTTTCCGAGGTGAACCGGATGTTTAATGACGATGCATCTCGAACAGAGGTTGCTACCGACGTAGAGATCATATATAGTGATTCTGCAATTGTACGAGTACGGGTGCAAGGACCAAAGTTGATCAGGTACCTGGAAGGAACAATGCCCACCGATGTCTTTCCCGAGGGTGTTCATGTTGATTTTTTGGAAAAGAACGGAGAAGTGAGCAGTGTGCTGGATGCCAGGATAGGAGAACGGGTGACCCGAGAAAGCAAGATGTATGCCAGAGACAGTGTTGTGCTTAGGAATAATGTGGGCGAAAAGCTTGAAACCAGTGAGTTAATCTGGGATGAAAAATCTGGGATGATCTACACAGACAAGTTTGTAAAAATCACCAAGCCGGATGAAGTGATCTTCTCTTATGGTTTCAGAGCAAAGCAAGATTTTTCAGAGTATGAGCTTCTCTCGGTGGTGGCGCGAATGAGAGTCGATGAGTTTTCACAGGAATTAAAAAATTAAATAGAGGGAGCAAGGAATGGAGACACTCATCTTTTGGATCGTATTTTTTTTGATTCTTTCAGCCTTTTTTTCAGGTTCGGAGATAGCTTACATTTCTGCAAACAGAATCCGAATAGAGCTTTTGAAGAAAGAAGGTAGACTACGAGGGCGTATTCTTAGTGCATTTTACGAGAATCCCCGCGATTTTCTTGGAACGATGTTGGTAGGGAATAACATTGCACTGGTGGTTTTCACCACCTTGATGACCAAGCTGCTTGAACCTGTGATTATTCCAATGCTTGGTGAGGGTATATTCAACCTTTTGATGACAACTCTGCTGATCACCGTGGTGGTGTTGATTTTTGGTGAGTTTTTACCAAAAACCCTCTTCAGAGTATTTGCCACGCGAGCCGTCAGCTTATTGGCTGTACCTTTGAGATTCTTTGGATTTATTTTGGCAGTACCTACCTGGTTGATGACCCAACTTTCGACCGTAATCCTGAGATCTTTTTTCAAAACAAACGAGGAGCAATTCGCTCAATCTTTTTCCCGGGTCGATCTGGAACATTTCGTTCAGGACAATTTTGACGGTGATGCCGAGGACGAAATTGATACTGATATCTTTCGAAATGCCCTGAAGCTAAAAGCTATAAAAGTTCGAGACTGCATGGTACCTCGAAATGAGATTGTCGCGATCGATGAAACGGCTCCCATGAATGAGATCGTTGACCTTTTTGATCAAAGTAAGCTTTCAAGGATACTGACATATCAAGGCGATATCGATCAGGTGACAGGATACATACACCATCAACAGATGATGAAAGAACCAAAAAGGGTAAGTGAGATTCTTTCATCAATACCTTTTGTCCCGGAGGTGATGAAGATCCATGACCTGATGAATAAATTCATCAAGGAGGAACGCAACATTGCCTGTGTAGTGGATGAATTTGGAGGCACCTCGGGAGTGATTACCTTAGAAGATATCCTAGAAGAGATTTTTGGGGAGATCACTGATGAGCATGACTTGGAAGAATATATCGAAACCCAGGTCAATGATCACGAGTGGATTTTTTCAGGGCGATTGGAAATTGATTATCTCAATGAGAAGTATGAGAATGTGGACCTTCCCAGAGGCGACTATAATACCTTATCCGGTTACTTGGTGATGACTACTGCCAGCATACCCGAGAAGGGTAGTGAGCTAATTCTGGATGGGTATAAGTTCGTCTTTGAACGGGTAAGTAGCACAAAGATAGAAACAGTACGAGTGATCCAACTAGATCAGCTAAACTGATTACTTAGGTTTTAAGGATCATATCGGATACGGTAGATGGCATCACCATGATCATCAGACACCAACATCGAACCATCTGGGAGTAACTCTAAGTCCACCGGACGACCGGTCGGTCTCCTTCCCTGGAGCCACCCTTCTGCAAAAACGCGATAGTTCTGCGCTACACCCTGCTCATCGATATTAACAACAGTGATCCGGTATCCTATCGGCGTAGAGCGGTTCCATGAGCCATGCTCGGCAATAAATATCTGGCCATGATATTCCTCGGGAAACTGGGATCCGGTGTAGAACTCGATTCCCAAAGGTGCAACATGTGGTCCCAGGTTTTGAGCAGGAGCGACAAAGTCGGAGCAGGGAAACTTATGGCCAAATTCGGGATCAGCCAGATCGCCCTGGTGACAATATGGGTATCCAAAGTGGAGATTATCTGAGACTGCCCGGTTCAATTCACAAGCTGGTGAATTGTCACCTAGCCAATCGCGGCCATTGTCCGAAAACCATAATTCTCCGCTTTCGGGGTGCCAGTCAAAACCTACCGTATTTCGGATCCCTTTATGGACAATTTCCAACCCCGTACCATCTGCATTGATGCGGGTGATGGTATTGTAGATCTCATCAGATTCACAAATGTTGCAAGGGGCGCCAACCGGAACATATAGTTTCCCATCGGGGCCAAAGGCGATGTATTTCCAGCCGTGATGTGTATCGGTAGGATAAGAATCATTGATCACCTGGTAGGAAGCATTGCTCTTTAGGTTGTATGTAATGTTGTCGAAGCGAAGGATGCGATTTACTTCTGCCACATAAAGAGCACCCTCATGAAAAGCCACCCCATTAGGCATGTTTAGATTCTTAGCAAGTGTGACCACTTTTTCTGCATTGAAATCACCATCTTCATCTTGTAGGGCATAGACATTGCCCTTGTTGCGAGTGCCCACGAATAGAGTACCGTCAGGAGCTAGATCCATCGACCTGGCGTTATCTAGATCCCGTGCATAAAATTCGATGCGGAATCCTTCGGGAAGGATGATATCTGCTAGCTCAGGGGCACTGGAGGGATCAGTCTCGACTACACCAATTTCACCCGCTGGAAAAGGAGGATCGGCAGCACTGCACCCTAGGAGTACGGAAATCGTTAGATATTTCAAGATCAAATGCATCATTTATTTGCTTGGCTTATATGATTGTAAGATCGCTAAAAATTCATTCAGAATCATTGCCGTAGCACCCCATACTACCTTGCCTTCCACATCGAAGTAGGGAACCCCTTGAAGGGTAAAAGAGGATCGGATCAAAATATCTTTCTTCTTTCGGGTTGATGATTTGTCAAAGATGGAGAGGGGGGCCGTAATAATCTTCGATACCTCATCTGCCTGAGCCATAAACTGCAATGGTTGCTCTGCTACCCCAACCACTGGATAAACCTTGAAGTTACTCACCGGAATATAGAGAGGAGTAAGATGGCCTACAACCTCAACCAGACTTGGCTCGACTCCGATTTCTTCACTAGCTTCTCTGAGGGCGCAGTCGGAGTAGCTCTTGTCATGTTTTTCGACCTTCCCTCCGGGAAACGAGATCTGACCGCTATGTTTATCGAGTTCGTGTTGTCGCCGTTCTATAAAGACTGTAGCAATTGATTGTGAAGGATATAGCAAGAGTAGTACTGCAGCATCTTGAGCATCAATGGGTGCTTTCTGAGTCCGGCTATGGTAGGCAGCCATCTCGTATTGAGCTTCTGCTCCCGGAAGGGGTTGGTGAAGTCTTTGTTTCAGGTATGATTTGAAAGCCTCGATGAAGCTAACAACGTATTGATCTATTATTTGTTTGCCTCTTGAATATATTTCTCAAGGGCCATGGTCATGCTTGGTGTTTCCGGAGTAGGTGCTAGTATGTTGATCGTTAATCCCCTCTCTTCTACAGCACGGCTCGTGCTGTTGCCGAAGACTGCTATTCGGGTCTCATTTTGTTTGAATTTGGGAAAGTTTTCGTACAAAGACTTAATTCCCAATGGGCTAAAGAATACCAAGACATCATAAGTGATATCAGCAAGATCAGATAGATCACTACTGACCGTCCGATACATCATAGCTTCATTGAAGTCAAACTCCTCTTTAGTGAGAAATTCTACCACCGGTTTGCTTCCTAGATTGGAACATGGCAGAAGAAATTTCTCCTTGCTTTTATGTTTTAGAAGGTAAGGTGCCAAATCATTGATGGTTTTCTTACCCACGAATACCTTGCGCTTACGATAAATTATGAACTTCTGCAGGTAGTTTGAAACAGCGGAAGAAAGGCAAAAATACTTGGTCGATTGAGGCATTTTAATGCGCATGTCTTCACACATTCTGAAGAAATGCTCAATACCATTTCGACTGGTAAAAATCACAGCACTGTACTCGTCTGGTCTGATTCTTGTCTTTCGAAACTCCCTTTCACTCACCGGTTCAACGTGAATAAAGGGTCGAAAATCGATCTGCAGGCCATATTTACTTCCCAAATCGAAGTAGGGAGATCGCTCCGGCTTAGGCTGCGAAATAAGTATTGATTTTATTGCTCTCAGTTTCTTGGTTTCTGCTTTTGATGCTCCCATCCAGCCTGAATTTGAATGAAAAAATCATTGAAACCCTAACTTCCCCAGAGCCAGTTTTCCAATGATCAATAAGGGTGCAATTTCGATCGTGCAAAGATAGAGAAAAAAATGAAACTGGTATTGAGCTAAGAATCTTCCCGAAATGAATAAACCCTTCAATTGGCGAAATAGATAGAACAGCAAAATGGCAGCAAGACCGATCCAAATCAGAATCTGCGGGAACGGCTCAGGTGCAAAGGCTACAACCAGGTTGACCGGTGTCAAAACCACGCCCAGCAGGATGTTGATCAACATCGTAACAAAGCTATAGAGATGTGCTTCCTTGTCAACTGGGAAGGAGGTGCTGACAATATTCAAGACCATGTGTTTAACAATGTAGATCAGTGCAATAGCTCCTATACTGATAATCAAGAGGAAAATTGCAGATGGATGAGATAGATCGTAGTGATTTATTGTCAAATACAGGAAGAAACCAGCATTTATAAAAAAATAAAGGTAAAACAACCGGTAAAGACCAGGCATTGATTGATATTCACGATAGAGAAAACGGAGATAGTTGTCATTTGCAATAGCCTTATAGGCTTTGTTGATCATGGATCGGCTCACGGCTAACAAAGTAGCGAGCAACAGGAGTATCAAGACACTGATGATGAATAGCAGATTCTGATTATCGATACCGTTGATTTCAGGCAGTTGTTCACCCAGCTGCTTGATGCCTTCAATGATTTTTGCTGATGTGTCTTCAGCCACTTTTTTGGGTTCCTCGATGATTCCTTCCGGCGCTGTGGTACCGGTATCATATTCGATGGAGATAAAACCAATACTATCCTTCGGCAAAGTATCTGCCGCCAGTGTATTTATAACAGAATCGACAATAGTCGTCGATGAGTCGACTGAGGAAGAGTCAAATGTGGGTAAAGACAAAGAATCCGGGGCAGAGGGTTCTGTATCAGCATTAGTTGCTCTGGGTGGTAACCTATCCTTTATGTCAAACGGATTCTGTTGCTGGGCTTGCATTTGCAGGTGCGATGCCAGCAATAGCAATAGCGTTGTGATAAACTTGAAATTCACGACATGGATTTCTTTGGGCTCCCAAAGATACACATCAAGATCAAGGTATTGGGGTAAGGTAGGTGCAAAAAAAGGAGGCTTCACAAGCCTCCTTTAGATGAATCAGTATAAAAAAGATTTTACTCGACCACCACTTCTCCGGCAAGGGTTAGGGTGATCGGCTTTTCCGATTGGTTGGTTGCGACAGTTACTGTTTTCTTAAACACACCCAATTTCTTAGCATTATAGGTCGCCTCAATGCTTGAAGTGGCTCCAACCGGGATGGGATCTCTATCATAATTAGTGGCAGTACAGCCGCATGATCCTTTGACACTGGTGATAAGCAGCGGATCGGCACTATTGTTGGTCATTGTAAATATAGCGGTGACCGGCTGATCCTTGATGATCTTGCCAAAATCATATTCCTTCTGATCCCAATGAATGACTTCGGTGAAAGTAAATGCTGACGTGATCGACAATGCAGCAAGGAGTAACAAACTTTTGGTTAATCTCTTTGACATGATTTTAATTTTTTGGTTAGAGAATAATTCAAACCTAACTGACTTCTGATCTGGGGACGGTTAATGACTCACAAACAATTGTTAATGGGTTGTTAACGATCTTTGAATCGCCTTGCATAGGCCTATTTTCGAACGGTAAGCAGCAAAATTCTCTATGAACAATGCTACTATTTGGAGAGTAGTTTTTTCGGCCGCCCTAGCTATCATCACAATTTGTGTGGTGCAGGTTTATTGGCTGAAACAGTCCTTTAGCCACGCTAATCGTTCCTTTGAAGAGAAAGTGCATATTTCACTGAGAAATGTTGCCAAAGAGCTTTCAGATTTACAACGGGTACAACTTCCTAGCTACAATCTTATCTCCCAAGTCTCAGATGATTATTATGTAGTCAATATTAGGGATGCGATCGATGCTGCTAATTTGGAGTACTACCTTCTCAAAGAGTTTGATCAAGTATCTCTGAATACTGATTTTGAATACGGTATTTACGATTGTGATACGGAGCAGATGGTATATGGCAATTACGTTTCGGCCAGTGGGCAGAAGCAAAAGCCAAAGGGCCAAGGTCTGGCTACCCATTCCGACCTTGTCTATTATTTCGGAGTTCGGTTCCCTGATCGGAGGGGTTATATTCTCAGCAATGAATGGATTCCCATAAGTTTTACCCTTTTATTGATTATTGCCGCTCTATTTTTTGTCTATGCAACCTTTGAGATTCTCAGGCAAAAGAAGCTCTCTGAGTTGCAAAAGGATTTTGTGAACAACCTTACACATGAGTTTAAGACTCCCCTAAGCAGTATTAAAGTCAGTGCTGAAGTTATGCTGGAACGCTCAAGGCCAGATAGCAAGATGTCTAACTATCTAAGAATAATTCGTGACCAGGCTAATCACCTTAGCTCTCAAGTGGAAAGGGTGTTGCAAATTGCGGATATACGTAGCCGGAAAATTCAGCTCAACCTCGAGACATTTGATCTGCACGAGCTTATTTTGGAGTCTTGTGAGGGCATGGGGTCGATCATGAAAGATCATGAGGTTACTCTGGTCTATCAACTATTTGCAAAAGATCCCATAGTAAGCGCAGACAAGCTTCATCTCTCTAATGTGCTGACAAATCTGTTGGACAATGCATTGAAATATTGTGCCACTGATCCCATAATCACAATAACTACAGCCGAAGACGGAAGACACCGGGTCATCAAAATCAAGGACAATGGTATCGGCATCGATTCCGATCAATTAAAACATATCGAAAAGCAATTCTACCGTGTATCGACCGGGAATGTGCACAACGTAAAGGGCTTTGGCCTGGGCCTTTACTATGTGCGCCAGATTGTAGAGGCTCATGGATGGAAGATGGACATCATCAGCAATAAAGGGCATGGAACCGTCGTACAGATCTTGATGCCAGGATGAAACAAGAGATTACTATACTTTATGCTGAAGATGACGAAACACTGAGTTTCGTCACTATGGATACCCTCGTAGAAAAGGGGTATAGGGTGATTCATGCATTACGGGGTGACCAGGCCATGGAGATTATTCGCAAGGAAGAATTTGATCTGGCATTACTCGATGTGATGTTACCCGAAGTCGACGGATTTACCCTGGCCCAAGAGATTCGTAGAAGAAGTAGGGATGTGCCCATACTTTTCTTAACAGCTAAGTCCTTGAAGGAAGACAGGCTACATGGATTCGAATTAGGTGCCGACGATTATATCGTAAAACCTTTTAGCATTCAAGAGCTCATCTATAAAATTGAGGTCTTTCTCAGACGAAGCCAGGTTTCGGGAATAGATGATAGAAATCGATTCGTTTTAGGACGATCTGAATTTAATTACTTCGGGCTGGAGCTGCATACACCAGAAGGACTTCGGAAACTCACCCAAAAGGAAGCTGACCTATTGAAGTATCTTTGCACCAGTAAGAATCAAATAGCAAAACGCAGTCAAATTCTCGAAGAGGTCTGGGGAGAAGACGACTACTTTATGGGAAGAAGCTTAGATGTCTTTGTTAGCAGACTTCGCAAGTATTTGGCAAATGACAATCAGGTGGCAATAGAGAATATTCATGGTGTCGGGTTCAAGCTTAGTGTACGGGATGATTAAGCAGATCACATTTAGCCTGTTACTGCTAGGTCTGTGTATTGGATGTACCGAAGGTGAGGTGAGTCTGAACCGGACAGAGATGAAGCTAGTGGATTCCCTTTATCGGCAGGAGCGAGACCTCTTAGATCCAGTCTTGAAAGATAGCTGTACCACGCTACGAACTATGCGACTCGAAGCTCTGGTTGACTCAATCCGCAAGGTAAGGATCGAGGAGATCAAAAGAATGATCAGAGAATATGAATAGGTATTGGTTCATATGCTTGATTTTTTTCTGTTTGCTGTCTTGTCATGATGCGGATAGGGAAAGAATGGTCGAGGATCTTATCCAGGTCAAGGTTAAACAGCGCTTGGATCAATTCAGCCGGGTATCATTGCAAGATTGCGAGAAGAATCTCATGAATGATGCCGTCCGAATGGTGGATAGTATGCTTCGACTGAATCCTATCTTAATCAAATTGGATTCTCTCCAAAGGCCGCCAAAGCCGGAAAAACCTGCGAAACCCGCTTTTGCAAAGCCTAATGAGACTGAAGCATTGAAGCCAATCGATAACCGTAAGAAAAAATCCAGCTCCTCTGAAAATTAGTTGGATAAGTACCGATGCAGTCGCTCATTTAATTTTTCAATCGTTTTTTCCATTCCTTTCCACTGATCTCCAGGACTGAAAAATGATTCGAATATGGAGGCGATACCCTGTAGCCTGACGTAATACGGATATGGACGTCCCAATGGGTTCAGATTATCATCGGTAATGATCAATGCGTCAGCCCCTGATTCTACGGGTCCTCTGATTAGAAAAAATACTTGATCCCCTGCTTCGATGACATCTCCCTGATGTGGAATGATAGGATCTTCTGAAGAGACAGATCCAGTCAGATCAGAGCTGGGAATATATGCCACTTTTGAAAAGTCATACAGGGAGTCCATTGCGGAAGTCAATTCCTTTTTAAATTTATCTCGATCCAATTTGGTTTGGTTAATCAGTTTTTTAAGCCTTTTCGATCTAGCAGGAGAATTTATCTCAGCCAGTTCGCCTTCGAGAATTTTGAGTTTTTCGGCATAGTCTGGAATGACACACACCAATACTCCGGCTGCCAGTGCTTCAATAGGTTCTGGTTCATTCAAGTCGGACTTCTGCTGTTCCTGACCAAAACAGGCCATGCTTAATGTAAATAAAGCAACTAGTGTTAAGTACATCCGATAACCGGTTAAACCTTCGTTAAAGAAGAGAGTGCACCTCCTCCCAAGATTGTGCGGTGTGTATCTTGGTTGAATTTTGAAACAAAAATCGCCAAATTTGGCACCTGATTTCACCAAAGTATTTCTGGTTATTTAAATAATCTATTCATGCAGCATGCCACGGACATCGAAGCTCTGAATCAACAAATCTACATCGAAAGTGCTTTTGTGGAGAATCTGCTGGAGCAGACTTCGAAAGTAATCGTTGGTCAGGAGCGAATGATAGAGCGTCTGCTACTTGGACTGCTCACCAAGGGACATGTTCTGCTGGAAGGCCTGCCTGGCCTGGCAAAGACCTTGGCAATTAAAACCCTAGCATCTGCCGTTCATGGCAAGTTCAGTAGAATCCAATTTACGCCTGATCTCTTGCCAGCAGACATTATAGGCACCCTGATATATAATCCGTCTGACAGCCAGTTTAAGGTTCGGAAGGGGCCAATTTTTGCCAATTTCATCCTCGCTGATGAAATAAACCGGGCTCCCGCAAAAGTGCAAAGTGCTCTGCTGGAGGCTATGCAAGAGAGACAGGTTACGATCGGTGACAACACATATACTCTGGATGAACCCTTTTTGGTGCTGGCGACTCAGAATCCTATTGAACAGGAGGGTACTTATCCATTGCCGGAAGCCCAGGTAGACAGATTTATGCTCAAGGTTAAGATCGATTACCCCACAAAAGAAGAAGAGCGTGAGATCATCCGGCGTAACATTGGCAACGACAATTTTGGACAAATAGAAACGAGTGTCCAGGGGCATGATGTGGTCAGAGCGCGTGAGACAGTGCGAAAGGTATATATGGATGATAAGATTGAGCAATACATCATTGACATTGTATTTGCCACCAGAGATCCTGGTGGATGCCAGCTTGCTGAGCTCGACCCATTGATTGAATATGGTGCCAGTCCCAGGGCGAGTATCAATATGGCGTTGGCATCTAAAGCCTATGCTTTTCTAAAACGCAGGGGTTTTGTAATTCCGGAGGACGTTCGGGCGGTATGCCATGATGTACTGAGACATCGCATCGGCTTGAGCTATGAAGCGGAGGCGGAGAATGTGACACAGGAAGATATCATCAGGCAAATCCTTAATCGAGTAGAGGTGCCATAATCCATAACCCGTCATGGAGACCAGTGAATTACTGAAGAAAGTCCGGAAAATCGAGATTAAGACCAAGGGGATTAGTAACGAACTATTCTCGGGTGAATATCATTCTGCTTTTAAAGGGAGAGGAATGTCATTTAGTGAGGTCAGGGATTACCAGTACGGTGATGATGTACGTAACATCGAATGGAACGTGACTGCTCGGACCGGCATACCTCATGTCAAGGTTTTTGAAGAAGAAAGAGAACTTACTCTGATGCTGGTGGTTGATGGCAGTGCTTCATCATTCTTCGGTACCCGGTCGATGACCAGGCATGAACTGATAACGGAAATCTGCGCTGTACTTGGATTTTCAGCTATTAACAACAATGACAAAGTGGGACTGATCTTGTTTTCGAAAGAGATCGACTTATATATTCCTCCTAAGAAGGGGAGGAAACACATCCTGCGCATCATTAGAGAGTTAATTGACCACCGACCGGCTAAGTCTGGGACAGATATCGCCTTTGCACTACAATATTTAAATAACGTTGTGAAGAAGAGAAGTATCTGTTTTTTACTGACAGACTTCTACTCCGATTCATTTGATCAAGCCCTTCAGATTACGGCTAGAAAACATGATTTTATTGGTGTTCATCTTTTTGATCCCTTTGAAAAAGAACTACCCAAGGCAGGATTGATTCAGCTAGCCGATCTTGAAAAAGGAGATTTGCAATTAATCGACACTTCAGATCCTAACACCAGGAAGGTGCATGCCCAGTCATTTCAAGAGAAAATTGATGTTTTGTCCTCCTCCTTCCGTCGCTGTGGTTCCGATATCATTCACTTGCAAACCGGACAGTCTTACATTATGGCATTGCACCGGTTCTTCAAGAAAAGGGCGGGATGAGTGTGAGATGGTATCCCTGCCTTTTGGTTCTAATTTTTCTTCTGAATTCCATCAGAATCCAAGCCCAGGCGCAATGCCAGGTAGATAGCAATAAGCTACTAATAGGGGATCAGCGTAATATGCAAATATCTGTGCAAGGAGCTACGGGAAGCCCGGACAGTGTAGACTTTGCACCATGGAAGGACCAGTCATTTGCAGTCGTAGCACAGAGCCCATGGACTCAGACCGCAACTGGAATCGAGAAAAGCTTGAGGTTTACTGTTTTTGACACTGGATATATCATTCTTGATCCACTACCTATCACCTTCCGTGAAGGTGACAGAAAGGATACCATCTATACTAATGATTTGGCACTTGAGGTATACCCTGTAATAGTCGACTCCACAGGATTGGCTCCGCTGAAAGATATCATTAGAGAGCCGTTGAACCTTCGAGATCTGGCAATCTATTTAGCCGGCGTATTTTTAATTCTGGCTGCAATCGGAATTTATTTGTGGCGTCAAAAGAGATCTCAAGCCGGAGATCAGATCGTAGTCGTTGTCAGGCCTGCTCATGAAATAGCTTTGGAGGAGCTGTCACACCTCAAGGGGAAAAAACTCTGGCAGCAAGGACACATCAAAGAGTATCAGTCGGAGCTTACGTATATCATCAGAAAGTACTTGGAAAATCGATTCGATCTGAGGGCTTTGGAAAGCACCACCGGGGAGATTTTATTTGATATCCGTGAGTATGTCGAAGACATGCGATCACTGGAGGACCTTGACCAGATTCTGAATATGGCTGACTTAATCAAATTTGCCAAGGCCAAACCCTCAGTTGATATCCATCAGGAGTTTATGGATAAAGCTGAATCTTTTGTATTTCAGACCAAAGTCGAATCAAATATTTCGGAGGATGATGACCTGGATGAATGACTTGGAATTTGCCAATCCCTGGCTCTTGCTGCTGCTGGGAATCATACCGGTGCTAATCTACTTGAGGTGGTTTCGGGGAGGAGGCACCGCAGCATTTAAGGTATCCAGGATTGGCACTCTAAATTCCATCCGGTCGTGGCGCACCGTAATTCAACCTTGGCTTTCTGTCCTTCAATTGCTGACTTTGGCAACTTTGATTTTGGCATTTGCCCGGCCTCAACTGGCCCTCAAGGAGGAGCAGGTGATAGCTGAGGGTATCGATATTGTCTTGGCTCTAGATTTGTCAAGCAGTATGCTTGCTCAAGATTTTAAGCCTGATCGTTTGGAAGTGAGCAAGCGAGTTGCAGCTGAGTTTGTGAGTAAGAGGGAGCATGATCGGATCGGCGTGGTTGTTTTTTCAGGCGAGAGTTTCACGCAGTGTCCATTAACCACTGACCGGGGTGTGGTAAGAAGATTTCTTGCCCAATTGCAATGCGGATTTTTAGAAGAAGGGACCGCAATCGGAATGGGATTAGCAACTGCAGTGAACCGGCTTCGACATAGTGATGCCAAAAGCAAAGTGATCATCCTTCTGACTGATGGCGATAACAACACTGGATATATTCAACCCCTAACCGCAGCAGAAATGGCTCGTGAAATGGATGTGAAAGTATATACCGTAGGGGTGGGTTCAAAAGGGATGGCGTTGACACCACAAGGGAAAAGAAGTGATGGCACATACGTATTTGACTATGCCCGGGTGCTAATCAATGAAGAATTACTTGAGCAAATTGCCAATGCAACCGGAGGAAAATATTTCCGGGCACAGTCTGAGCAAGCTTTAGAAATTGTTTACGACGAAATTGACAAACTGGAGAAAACGGAAAGGGAAGTAACTACCTTCAGAAGGTACAGTGATGAATTTTCGCATTTCCTAAAGGCTGGGCTCTTCCTGTTCCTCCTTCATACAGTGCTTATTCTGACATTATTTAGAGTGTATCCTTGAGTCAAATGTTTCGATTCGAACACCAGGATCTATTGTATTTCGAATTGGCAGCGATACCGCTGGCAATACTTTTTTATATGGGTTGGAGGTGGTACCGGACGCAACAGTCCAGAATTGGAGACATGCCTTTGATAAAGCAATTGTCGCCTGCCACAGCCGGTGATGTCAGGAAGTATACCTCAATCTTATCGATCCTGATCTTCGGTTTTCTAGTTATAGCGTGGGCTAATCCGCAATGGGGATCGAAACGTGAAAAAGTGGATGCAAAAGCTGCCGATATCTTTCTTGCCCTGGACATATCGAATAGCATGTTTGCTCAAGATGTGCCTCCCAATCGGTTGGAAAGGGCAAAGCGATTTGCAGAAAGGTTGATAACCCGGCTAAAGGGTGAGCGGATCGGCTTGATCTTGTTTGCTGGTAATGCATATCTCCAAATGCCGCTTACCACCGACTACGCTGCTGCTTTGTTGTTTGTGAGATCAGCTAATCCTGATCTGGCAGGTACACAGGGTACCGCTATTGGTGAAGCGATCTCCACCGCTCGGGAGTACTTTGATCAAAACGATCTCTTTCATCGAACACTTGTGTTGATCACAGATGGCGAGGACCATGATGAAGATGCTCTAAATCAGGCGGAGGAAGCGGCAGCTGAGGGCATGCAGATATTTACGATAGGGGTAGGCACACAGGCTGGGGCGATGATCCCTATGATCACAGATGGCAGGAGCGATTGGAAACGTGATGAAACCGGACAACCCGTCAGAACCGCTTTGAATAGCGACCTTCTGAAAAGAATAGCGGATCTAGGTAATGGCTCCTCCTTCAATCTGGAGAGTGGAACAGATATTTTATCGGCGATTGATCGCAAAGTCGACGAGATGGAGAAACGGGAAATCCAGGAACATTCTTTTACGGCTTATGAAAGTTATTTTCAGGTTTTTGTTGGACTGGCTATTTTTGGATTGTTAACAATATGGATCCTCGAACATGGAGTTTTTCCAAATCTGTTAAAACATGATTAGAGTTCTGTTCACCCTCTGCTTGGCCCTGGGGGCAACTCTCACTCTGGCTCAATCTCAGGGAAAGGGACATGATTATCGTCGTTCTGGAGACAGAGATTACAATCAAAAAAAATATGAACAGGCAGAAGAAGCCTACCGGCGTTCCATCCTGGTTGATCCAGAGGCGAAAGGTCATCACAATCTTGGTAATGCTATTTACAAACAGAGCCGGTATGATGATGCCGCCCAGGAGTTTGAGAGGGCGATGGAGATTGCCGAGTCAGACGAGGAGAAAGCAAATGCCTGGTATAATCTCGGCAATGCGAAATATCTCTCAGGTAAATATGATGAAAGTGCCGAAGCCTTTAAGCAGTCTTTGATGATCAATCCTGGTGACTTGCATGCCAAACAAAATCTCATCATGGCTTTGCAGGAACTGCAGCAACAGCAGCAGCAACAACAGCAGCAGCAGGAGCAGGATGAGCAAGCGGAGGAGGACCAGGAACAGCAAGATCAACAGGAGCAACAGCAGCAGCAGAATCAACCTCAAAGCTCCAATGAAAATGAGGATCCCAATCAACAGAGGGATAATCCCCAGCAGCAAGAGCAGAAATTGAGCAAAGAGCAAGCAATGCAACTCCTGGATATTATCGAAGAGGAAGATCAGAAGGTACAAGAGAAGTTGAGGAAGCAGGCTGGGGGGGCTAGAAAACAAAAAGATTGGTAAGTATGAACTATGGAATTTGCATACTTTTTTTGCTTTCAACCATCATGCTAAATGGTCAGGAAAGAAGCTTCACTGTTGAGGTGGGAGCAGATTCTGTTTTGTTTGGAAATCCCGTGGAAATCAGATTCATGGCTAGGAATCTGGTTGGGCAAATGACCATCCCCGATTTGGAGGGAGTCGCTATGGTTGCAGGGCCAAATCGTTCAAGCTCGATGCAGATCATAAATGGTGCAACTAGTCGTTCGGAGAGTGCCTCTTTGTTTGTCCAGCCAGAGAACGAAGGCATGATTTACATTCCTTCAGCCTCTTTCATCACCTCCGATAGTACGTGGAAATCGCGACCACATCAGGTGGTTGTACTTCCCAATCCTCAAAAACTTCGGAGGAACTATAATGTTCCGGGAAGCAACACTCTTGTTCCCAGACCGGAACCAAGGAAAAAACTTAAGATTACCAAGATATGATGCGAGGTCTGCTCCTATATCTTCTGATGATCTCTGCTTCGAGTTGGGCTGGTGCCCAGGAAGTGAGTTTTAGCGCTAAATCGAATCTGTTGAAAGTGCCGAAGGGTGGGGTCTTTCAAGTTGAATTTACCCTGAGCAATGCTCAAGGATCAGGATTTATCCCCCCTGATTTCAAAGGCTTTAAAATAGTGAGCGGGCCGGCACAATCGTATCGAACCAGTATCATAAACGGAAAACGAAGCTCCTCCGTTGGATTTGCCTTTACCCTTTTAGCTCAGTCCGAAGGTCATCATACCATAGAAGCTGCCACCATTAAGGTTAATGGCAAAACTGTGGCATCTAACTCAATCCAAATGGAGGTCCTCCCTAATGACACTCCAGTAACTACTCTGGATCAGGAAGGGGAATTGACCGAAATATTCCTGTTGGCCTATGCCGACACCAGTAAAGTTTATATTGGACAACAAGTCGTAGTGTATTATAAATTGTATACAAAAATCAATGTAGAAAACTACAACATTATCTCTGAGAGTGAATACAATGGTTGCTATGCTCAATCATTGGATGCATACCGGGAACCGGTATTGAAAGAGACTGTCAATGGTGAAGAATACAGTACAAAAGTACTGCGCAAAGTAGCAGTATTCCCTCAACAAAGCGGGAAGATCGAAATAGAACCACTCTATGTGAAAATCGGTATTCCAAAAAGGGACCCACGTTTTCGAGGTTTCTTTTCTTCTTTCAATCTTCGAACTGAAAACTTAAGCTCAAATACACT
>JAHELJ010000034.1:0-26628 GCA_024644235.1 Lewinellaceae bacterium | reverse complement strand
CTTCCCGTTTTGGGATTTATATTCTTCGGTTGGTATGAACGTTCTCGTGGCAGCGAAGATGTGGTCGATGTAGCTCAGCTTGCTCAAAGACAGTTGGATGATGTAGCGATTTACTTGGAGCAAAATGATGCAGGCAAGTTTTACGAAGGGGTGGCGATGAGCCTCAAAAGATTCATATCACGAAAGTTTGATGTTAACGCATCGGAGTTCAGCCGACAAAAGATTCAGGAGGTTCTCGAGAAGGGAGGACTGGATCACGGGCATCGGAATCGAGTAGATGAGCTATTGGCAGAGTGTGATTTTGCACTGTATTCTGGCAGCGGTCAGGCTCAGCAGATGCAATCGACATATGAGGAGGCAGTTGAGGTACTTTCTCTCTTGATAAAGTAAATCTGATTCCACCAGAGTACACTTAAGGACGCATAGGGAATCCACTCGTTTGTTTCTTATTTTCGCCGCTGATTTATCATTTATGAAAACTTCACCACGGAGTGTTATTCAATTATTGAAGACCGTTCCTGAGCAACAGGAAGTAACGGTAAAAGGGTGGGTTCGTACCTTCAGAAACAACCAGTTTATCTCACTCAATGACGGGAGCTCTGTCAAATCCATCCAAGTAGTAGTTGACTACGAGAATACTGATGAGGTGATCTTAAAGCAGATTAATCCCGGAGCTGCCGTTGGGATTACAGGCGAATTAGTGGCTTCTACTGGGCGGGGTCAGGATGTGGAGATCAAAGCCCGGGAGATCACAATTTATGGACCTTCAGACCCCGAGAGGTATCCTCTTCAACCAAAACGACATAGTCTGGAATTCTTGCGGGACATTGCCCACCTGAGATTTCGCACTAATACATTTGGAGCGGTATTTAGAGTCCGTCATGCGTTGTCCTTTGCTATTCATAAGTTCTTTAACGATCGAGGGTTCTTTAATCTGCATACGCCCATCATCACTGGGTCAGATGCCGAAGGAGCAGGCGAGATGTTTAGGGTAACAACATTAGATCTCGAAAATCTTCCATTAGACGAGAATGGTCAGATAGACTATCGTGAAGATTTCTTTCAGAAGGAAACCAACCTCACAGTTTCAGGGCAATTGGAAGCGGAATTGGGAGCACTGGCACTGAGCAAGGTCTATACATTTGGTCCTACTTTCCGGGCGGAGAATTCAAATACATCAAGGCACCTGGCTGAATTTTGGATGATCGAACCCGAAGTAGCATTTGCGGACATCCACGACAATATGGATCTCGCTGAAGAAATGTTGAAGTACATCATCCAATATGCTATTGATCACTGCGCAGATGACCTGGAATTTTTGTCCCACCGTTTGGAGCAAGAGGAAAAGCAGAAGCCATCTCATGAGCGTTCTCCCATGCCTCTCCTTGAAAAACTTCGGTTTTGTGTCGAAAACAAATTCGAGCGGTTGTCCTATACTGAGGCCATCGATATTCTGATGCAATCCAAACCTAACCGAAAAGGAAAATTTCAGTTCGTCATCGAAGGATGGGGAGCAGATCTGCAGTCGGAGCATGAAAGATATTTGGTAGAGAAACATTTTAAGAAGCCTGTAATTCTGTCTGATTATCCCACCGGGATCAAAGCCTTTTATATGCGAGTGAATGATGACGGGAAAACGGTTAGAGCCATGGATATACTCTTCCCAGGTATTGGTGAAATTGTTGGTGGGTCACAACGTGAAGAGCGATTGGAAGTGTTGAAGAACCGTATGGCAGAAATGAATATTCCTGAAGACGAATTGTATTGGTTCCTGGATATCAGGCACTTTGGTACTTGCCCGCATTCGGGCTATGGCTTAGGTTTTGAAAGGCTGGTGCAATTCGTTACCGGAATGTCGAATATCAGGGATGTGATTCCTTTTCCCCGTACTCCAGGCAATGCCAGATTCTAAAAAAAGCCCCCCCGAGTAAGGATATGTCATAGATATGAGATCATAAAACTATGGGATTTCTTATCCACCCGGAGGGAACTAACACGGTTCATGGGAGTGACACAAATTTAAATTAATCCTCATACCTTCAAAGCACCCCTCATGTTAAAACCTAATTTTAACATTCTTAGGTCCGGAATTCTGTCAAGGAGAAAGGTCACTCATGAAAGTAGAGCCAAAATAACTGCGGTTGAGATAAGCAATAGTGTCTACAGAGATCTCCTTAGGGCATTCAGCTTCACAGGCATAGATGTTGGAGCAATTTCCAAATCCCTCCTTATCCATCTGCCTTACCATGGTCGCTACTCTTCCGTGATGCTCGATCTTACCTTGAGGTAAGAGGCCGAGATGACTCACTTTAGCGGCGGTGAATAGCATGGCGGCACCATTGGGACATGCTGCAACACAGGAGCCGCACCCAATGCAAGCGGCTGCATCCATAGATTTTTCAACCACATCGCTTTCTATTGGGATTGTATTGCCGTCAGGGGCCTGACCCGTACCTACCGAGATGAAACCACCTGCCTGAACGATGCGATCAAATGAAGATCTGTCGACAACCAGATCTTTAATAACTGGAAAAGCTTTAGCCCGGTAAGGTTCGATCCAAACGGTCTGGCCATCTTTGAAATGCCTCATATGGAGCTGACAGGTCGTAGTGCCCTGCAAGGGTCCATGTGGGCGTCCATTGATTACTAATCCGCAGGCACCACAGATTCCTTCCCGACAATCATGTTCAAATGCCACCGGGTCTTTCTTTAGTTCAATGAGTTCCTGGTTGAGTACATCCAACATTTCCAGGAATGACATATGTTCATTGATTTTGACCTCATAGGATTCAAATTTCCCTTTGCTGTCTTTGTCTTCCTGCCTCCAGATTTTTAGGGTAAGCTTCATGTGCATAATATTGTAAAGAAGAATTCGACTTTCGGTTAACCTCTATTTATAGCTTCTGGTTTTCAGCTCTACATTATCAAAATGCAGGGCTTCCTTATGAAGAATAGAATCTTTGCCGTCGAGCCACTGCCAAGCTGCCACATATGCAAAGTCATCATCGTTGCGAAGAGCCTCTCCCTCGCCAGTCTGGTACTCTTCTCGAAAATGACCTCCACAGGACTCCTCCCGGTGTTTGGCATCCTCGATCATCATTTCGCCCAGTTCCATAAAATCAGCCACACGCGCTGCTTTTTCAAGTTCGGGATTAAACTGGTCAGACTTACCTGGCACATACACATCATTCCAGAACTCATCACGTAAGGATCTAACTACTTCTTTGGCGTTTGTAAGTCCTTCGGCACTTCGTGACATTCCGCAAAAATCCCACATGGTGAGACCTAGTCTTCGATGGAAGCTCTCTACAGATTGGCTTCCATTGACATTCATTAACCTCTCAAGCCTTGTGCGGGTGTCTCTCTCCGCCTCTTTAAACTCGGATAGATCCGGGTCGATTGCGGGAGTTCTGATCTCACCCGATAGGAACTGGCCAATAGTATATGGTATTATGAAGTAGCCATCAGCCAAACCTTGCATCAGGGCAGAAGCACCTAGACGATTTGCTCCATGATCGGAAAAATTGCACTCGCCCAATGCGAACAATCCAGGGATATTTGTCTCGAGGTTGTAGTCAACCCATAATCCACCCATCGTGTAGTGAATGGCTGGATAGATCTTCATCGGAGTCTTGTATGGATCTTCTCCGGTAATCTTCTCATACATCTCGAAGAGATTGCCGTAGCGTTTTTCGATGACACCTTCCCCCAGACGCATGATCGTGTCCTCATCGGGACTGGAAATTCCCCTGCTGCCCGCCTCAGATTGTCCATATCGTTTTATCGCGTCGGCAAAGTCTAAATAGACAGCCAGTCCGGAAATGTTCACGCCATGGCCTTCATCGCACATCGCTTTAGAAGCACGTGAAGCTACGTCTCTCGGAACCAAGTTGCCAAAAGCCGGGTAGCGGCGTTCCAGAAAATAATCACGGTCTTCTTCGCTCAATTGAGTGGGTTTCAATTGACCATTCCTTATTGCTTCAACATCTTCCTTTTTCTTAGGCACCCATACGCGACCATCATTCCTGAGGGATTCCGACATCAGAGTTAGTTTGGACTGGTAATCACCCGAAACCGGAATACAGGTGGGGTGAATCTGCACATAGCATGGATTAGCCATCAGGGCTCCTCTTTTCACTGCTCGCCAGGCAGCAGTTACGTTGCAACCCATTGCATTAGTCGACAGGTAGTAAACATTGCCATAGCCCCCGGTAGCCATGACCACACAATGGGCGGCATGACGCTCCAAAGCGCCGGTTAGTAAGTTCCTGGCTATGATGCCCCTGGCCTTGCCGTCAATGACAACCAGATCTAGCATCTCGTGGCGGGGATACATTTGCACTGTGCCCAGTGAAGTCTGCCTGGCCAAGGCTTGATACGCACCGAGCAGCAACTGCTGACCTGTCTGACCTCTGGCATAGAAAGTTCGAGATACCTGAACACCTCCAAATGACCGGTTAGCCAAGAGGCCACCGTATTCCCTGGCAAATGGCACCCCTTGAGCCACACATTGGTCTATGATCTCTGTACTGACCTCAGCCAATCTGTACACATTAGCCTCTCGTGAACGGTAGTCACCACCTTTAATGGTGTCATAGAAAAGGCGGTAAACACTGTCTCCATCATTCTGGTAATTCTTTGCGGCATTTATTCCACCCTGGGCAGCAATACTATGTGCACGGCGAGCACTGTCATGAAACGTGAAGCATTTCACATTGTAACCTAACTCACCCAATGTCGCTGCAGCAGATGCACCCGCCAGACCGGAGCCAACGACAATGATATTGATGCGTCTCTTATTGTTTGGAGCAACGAGATTCATCTTTGACCGGTAATTGATCCATTTCTCCTCTAGTGGTCCTTCTGGTATGTTGGCATCAAGGTACATCAGTGCAGTGATTTTACTACTTGAAAAAATAAACGTAGACAGGAATGATCGCAAATCCCAAGGGGATAATGATCGAGTAGACTAGTCCAAGAAATTTGATTATTGGAGTGTACTTGCGATGATTCAATCCTAATGTTTGAAACGCACTCTGAAAACCTTGCGAAAGATGAAGAGCTAGAAAAATCATGGATACAGTGTACAACACCACATATCCCGGTTTTTTGTACACATGGATCACTTCATCATACAATGCCTCTTCAGGAAGGGTATGAGAAATCTTAAGCCCATAGAAGAAATCCAGCAAATGTATTATCAAAAAAATGAGAATTAGGGAACCGAGAAGCGTCATATTCTTTGAGGCAAACGTGGCGTTGGCCCGGGTGGAAATTTTGTATTTCTGTCCCTTCGCTTTTCGATTTTGGAGATAGAGCAAGTACGCTTGAATAATATGAAGCAGAATAGATAAGTAAAGCACATATGAAATGACTTTTATGAGAGGACTGCTTTCCATCATATGCACCAGTTCGCCAAACAACATTCCGTCATCATTAAAAACAACTGTAAAATTGATCGTGAGATGTACAATCAGAAATAGGATCAAGAATAAACCGGTGAGGCTCATGACAAACTTCTTACCGAGGGAAGAAGTGAGGAATTGCGAAAGCCAGCTCATAGTGATATGCTTGTAAGCGCAAATCTATCGGTAACCTTTTCGAAGAACAAATGCCAGACCCAAACTATGGGAGTTGCCATCTTATTTAGAATAAGTCTAAAATCAACATCGATCGTTGGGAAGGGATCATAATGAAACTTTAAATCTCTTGAAGAAGCCTACGCTCATTTGCATTCGATTACTTTTGCACAGTTAAACGGATCGATTTGTAATATGAGCAAGTTCAAGATTAGCGATTTTCTCCAGTACTTTCCTGAAGTTGATTTTCCCATAACGCTGGGGTCAGACACTCATCATATCTTCAGTCGTCAGAATCGTCCTTTGCCACAGGTTGCTATTAATGAATATCTAACCAAGATCGAACCGGGGAAGGATGAGTTTACAGAATATGTGGCGTGCTTCCGGCTGCCGTCGACCGATGAGTATCACGGCATCGTCTTTTGGCAGGCATCGCTGATGGAATACAAATACGTGCTGGTAACCTTTGACCGAAAGGGAAATTTTATAGACAAGCGAGTGATAGCTGGCACGAAGAGCAATGGTATAACGCTCCTGAAAAGAGTAGCTACTCTTGATGAAGAGGGCCTTATTCTGGTGGCAGAAGGGGAGGGCTCTGCAAATGCTCAGCAATATAATGCCGGTGAGAGCAGAACCTTTCATTTTGAAATTCTTCAGTCGGGAGACATCCTTTTGATGCTCAACGAGAATTAGAAAAAGCAATAAGAAACTTATGGGACAAAGAAGATCCGTAAAGGGGAAAAAGCTTTCCCCTTCAAATTTGCGTAAAGCCTCTCTGCGGCTCTTCAGCAGGCACCCCAAGAAAAGGCTAAATGCCTCGCAAATCGTCAAAAAATTACAGATTAAGAATTCGAAAAAATCCGTTGAAGCCGCACTTCGTCAGATGGAAGTCGAGGGGCAATTGAGATTTGTGAAAGACGGCAAGTATCAGTATCTCCACAGTGCGGATCAAACTGCCAATAGCAGGGAGGTTTATGAAGGGTATGTTGACTTAACCAAATCTGGCGCTGCTTACATCATTTGTGAGGGCTTGGAAAAAGACGTATTTGTTCCTGCCCGTCGAACGCGCATGGCACTTCATGGTGATAAGGTGAAAGTGAAGGTGGAGGGTAGGTATGGACGGAAGATACAGGGAAGTATTGTTGAGATCCTGGAACACACCACCAATGAGTTCATAGGAGACTTCCGATATAGTAAAAAATATGGGTTGGTCATCCCCGACAACAGGATGGTGCCATTTGATATTGTGATTTATCCACAAGATCAACATGATGCAAAGGATGGTGACAAAGTATTGGTAGAAGTTACTACTTGGGTGGATGATGGAAGGAACAACCCAATTGGACGAGTGCGAAAGGTACTGGATGCTACGGATGCCCATGAACTAATGATGGAGACCATACTCATAGGTCAGGGTTTCACCATGGACTTCCCAACTCAGGTAAAATCAGAAGCTGGCAAGTTGTTATCAACAATTGATGAGGCTGAAATTGAGCGGAGACGGGATTTCCGATCCACTATTACCTTCACGATTGATCCAAAAACAGCAAAAGACTTTGATGATGCTATTTCGGTCAATGAATTGGAAAATGGTCTGGTGGAGGTGGGAGTTCATATTGCTGATGTGACCCATTATGTAAAGCCAAACAGTGCATTGGATAAGGAAGCCCGAAAGCGATCAACATCTGTTTATCTGGTAGACCGCGTCGCTCCGATGTTGCCGGAGGTGTTGTCAAACGAGCTCTGTTCATTGCGTCCCAATGAGGATTCTTTGACTTTCTCAGCTGTTTTTGTCTTTGATAAGAATTTTAATATTCGTGATCGTTGGTTTGGTAAAACGGTAATTCATTCGAGAAAACGGTTTTCATATGAAGAGGCACAAGAAACTCTGAATCAAAAAGAAGGTGAATTCTATACACAGTTGAATCTGGCAGATAGAATCGCCAGTGTTTTAAGAAAGAAGAGATTCCAAGAGGGATCGATTGCATTCGAATCTCCAGAGGTAATTTTTGAGTTGGACGAGCATAATCATCCGGTTTCCATCCAGACCAAGGAAAGGTTGAATACCCATATGCTGATTGAAGACCTTATGCTGCTGGCTAATCGAGAAGTGGCATCCTTCATTGCCAAGAAAGAAGAGCAGGAGATTCCATTTGTATACCGGATTCATGACAATCCAGATCCGGAAAAAGTGGCTGAATATGCCCGATTATTGCATGAGCTGGGGTTTGAGTTTAATCTCAATAACACCGCCACCATACGTGATTCCTTCAATAGGCTAGCAGAAGCCGCCAGGCAAGACGAGGCATTGGCATTTGCCGAACCTTATGCCGTACGAACCATGGCGAAGGCAATTTATAGCACTTACAATATTGGCCATTGGGGTTTGGCGTTTCAGTATTATGCGCATTTTACCTCCCCAATTCGTCGCTATGCAGATGTGTTGGTACATCGTATCCTCGAGAAGAATCTTGGGGAAACCTACCGGATGAAAAAGCATGAGCTTGAGCAGATATGTCAGCATATTTCCAACCAGGAGCGTAAAGCCCAGGAGGCGGAGCGCGAATCCATCAAGTACAAGATGGTGGAATTTATAAGCGATCATGTAGGAGAGACATTTGATGGCGTGGTCAATGGGTTTATTGAATTCGGGTTTTTCGTACAACTGCAGGAATCCAGAGTAGAAGGTCTGGTTTCTTTCCAAACATTGGATGAATCCTTCCGGACGGAAGACTCAGGGTTAGCCATTACGGGGAGCAGAAGCAGCACCCGGCTGAAGATTGGTGACAGAATCCGGGTCTTGGTGAAGGATGTTCGGCTTAATGATATGGAGGTTGATCTGATCTGGATCCAGTAAGTTCGGGCATCCAATCACTACATTTTGATTCCTTTCCCTATTTTGCCTTTCCCTAATCTTTTGATGCATGCAACCTTATTTTACGAATGATGCTGTCGTCACCGGCCTTCTTCTGATTGTGTTGGCATTGATCTTTTATACGTCTCATCTGGAACGGCCGTTTTGGAAGAAATTTTACACCTATGTTCCCCCTCTTCTACTTTGCTATTTCCTCCCTGCCTTCTTACAATGGCCACTGGGACTGGTTAGCGGTGAAACATCAAACTTATACTTTGTAGCATCACGCTATTTTCTTCCTGCCAGCCTAATCCTTCTATGTCTCAGCATTGACTTGAAGGGTATACTCAATCTCGGACCCAAAGCGCTGATTATGTTCTTTGCGGCGACTTTGGGCATCATTTTCGGAGGACCGATTGCATTATTCTTAATTGTCAATTTTGCACCCGAGATCATCTCCGCCAATCCGGACGAGCTTTGGCGAGGTTTATCAACAGTGGCAGGTAGCTGGATTGGTGGTGGAGCCAACCAGACAGCAATGAAAGAGATCTTTGAAGTGAGTGATAAGATATTTAGCACGATGGTGGTGGTGGATGTAGTAGTAGCCAACATCTGGATGGGATTCCTTCTTTACGGAGCTAGCATCACCAACCGGGTAGATCGCTGGCTGAAGGCAGATACCTCGGCCATAGAGCAATTGAAGAAAAGGGTGGAGGACTACCGGGCAAAAGTCGAACGCATACCGAGTACGACTGATTTGTTTATACTACTGGCGGTGGCTTTTGGTGGGACTGCTGTGGCGCACTGGGGCTCAGATGTTATTACACCATTCATGAGCTCATTTAGCGAAACGCTGACCAGGCTCCGGCTTGATTCGTTGATGTCTGGTTTCTTCTGGCTGATTGTGATTGCGACGACCCTTGGTTTGGGATTGTCATTTAGTAAAGCCAAATCTCTCGAGGGAATCGGTGCTTCCAAATGGGGTTCTGTTTTCATCTATTTTCTTGTAGCTACCATTGGTATGAGGATGAATATTGCAGAGGTATTTGAAAATCTAGGACTATTTGCAATTGGGCTTGTCTGGATGTTGGTCCATGTGATTATTCTATTAATTGTAAGCAAACTTATCAAGGCACCATTTTTCTTTGTCGCGGTGGGCAGTCAGGCAAATATCGGAGGAGCAGCATCGGCACCTGTAGTGGCAAGCGCTTTCAGCCCTTCTTTGGCTCCGGTGGGAGTCCTGATGGCTGTACTTGGCTATGCCTTAGGCACTTATGGTGCCATCATCTGTGCTTTTCTAATGCAAGCGGTGACCTAAATCGCTAACATATTACCCTCTTTTCGTATATGAGCTCTAACTGCCAGAGTGACTTCACCGTAGTAATGAAAGGCTTTTTTTAGTATCTTTGCAATCCTTTTAAAGGACTGAACATCTTTAGGTTATAAACATTTCTGAGTGATGAAAAAGAAACGTGTATTGATCATAACACAGGAGATGGAGCCATATACTACCATTTCTGAAACTTCTAAAATCGCCAGACGATTACCCCAGTATGTTCAAGAGCATGGAATGGAAATTCGAGTGTTGATGCCTCGATTTGGTACGATCAATGAGAGGAGACACAGATTACATGAGGTGGTGCGTTTGTCTGGGATGAATATTATCGTTGACGAAGATGATTACCCACTGATTATAAAAGTGGCCAGCTTGCCTGGTACTCGAATGCAGGTGTATTTTCTGGATAACGAAGAGTTCTTTAAGCGTAAGCAGATATTCACTGACGAAAAAGGAAAACCATTTGCAGACAATGCAGATCGAATGATCTTTTTCTGTAAAGGCGCTTTGGAAACAGTGAAGAAATTTGGATGGGCTCCTGATATTATCCATTGCCACGGCTGGATGACAAGTCTGGTTCCGTTTTACTTAAGAACAGCCTACAAGAACGAACCAATATTCCAAAAAGCTAAGGTTATCTACTCAGTTTACAAGAATAATGAAGAGAAATCGTTATCAAAGAGGTTTGCTGAGAAAGCATCTATTAACAACCTTGAACCAGCTGATTTGAAAGCATATCAGAATGGAAAGGGAGTGACATTGCATCAGGGAGCCAGCCAATTTAGCGATGCTTTGATCGTTGGCAGCGATGATCTTTCAAAGGGCGTTAAAGATAAACTGAACAAACTGAAAAAGCCAATCTTGGACAATCAGGATGAAGAGGGGTACTTAGCTGCATACCTCGATTTTTACAAGGAATTGTTAGCATCCTAGTCCTGCAAATCTAAATTTTTGACTTTATAGTATTCAATGACAAAAAAGCTTTTGTTAATAAGCTTGGTTGGGGGCGTATTGTTCGCATTGAGCTGTAATAAGTCCAGTGATTTTGCGTCTTTCCTCGATGAGGAGGGTAGAATTACCGTGGACTTTCTGGAGCTTTCATTAGAAGGATATACAATAGCCGGAGATTCAGTATTGACTTACAATGATTCGGCATTTGTTGTTTCACACTTTGCAGGGAACATGCACGATCCCTTATTTGGATCGACAGATGCAAGATTCTTTCTACAATTTGGGATTTCCAATACTCCCGATTTTTCGGATGGGATCCTGGACTCGGTTGTACTCTCACTTGCTTATGATACGCTACAACGGGGGTATGGACCATATGAGCAACCACAGGATCTTGGTGTCTACCGGGTCATTGAAGACATGAGCAGGGATGTCAACTACTACTCCACAAAATCGTTTTTGGTTGGCAGCTCACCGATCGGCACAGTAGAACAGTTCACACCAAATTTTGATAGTTCCGTTTTTGTGGTTGAACCGTCACTGATACTGGACACTGTGAACACAAATGAATATTCACCGCATCTAAGAATCCGGCTGGATGACGAACTCGGGAATGAACTGATGGCCTATGACGAGGCTACATATGCCTCAAATACGGAGTTCCTTAGTAAAATGAAGGGATTGAGTTTAGCCCCTCTAGATGGATCTGGAGGCGTTACTCATTTCGACCTGAGGAGTGTAATTACGAGATTGAATCTGTATTATACTCAACGCGACACGGCCAGGGTGTTTTTATACACTGTGTCATCACTGAGTGTATTGACGAGCGCATTTAGCAATAACATCAGCGGATCATTGGCAGATCAATATCTCAATAATAACAACTCAAATGACTCTTTACTTTTCGTACAATCTATGAATGGTCCCGACGCTGAAATCGTTCTTCCGGATTTGTCTCCCTTGGATGGGAAAAGTATCAACCTGGCTACGATCGAGTTTCTCGTAGCTACGTTGCCAGGGGATGATACCGTTACTTACCCACCCATCCAGCAGATGGCCCTCTACGAGCAGCTGGAGAATGGTAAAGAGCAGCTCATAACGGATGCCCTCAATTTTCAAGGCAGCAGAGATTTTGCTTTGTTGTTTGGTGGTGCGATAGAGCGGGATGAAGATTCCGGGATTATGAAGTATAAGATGAATTTGACTCGTCAACTACAACGTATGTTGAGAGGAGAGATAGAAAGTAGAATTATTGTGACCAATCTTAATGGGTCAGCGCAACCTACCCGCGTTGTACTGTATGGTCCTGGTCACAGTCAGTATAAGCCCAAATTAAAGGTTACCTTCACAGAATTCTAAAAAATTAAATTATGTCTGAATTCGAATATAATTCGGCGAGAGAGAATTTAACGATCCCTGAGTACGGCCGGCATATCCAGAAAATGATCCAATTTGCCAAGAAGATCGAAGACCGGGAGAAAAGGCAACATACCGCAGAAGCAATCATAGAATTGATGAATCAGATGGTTCCTCAAGCGAAGACGGTAGTAGACTACGAAGACAAGCTTTGGAAGCACTTTTTTCGGATTGCGGAATACGATATTGATGTCACTCCACCAACTGGAGATATTCCTAAAAAGGCAATCACAGGTCCTAGTCTAACACATTTGCCATATCCTCAGTCAGATCTCACATACCGGCATTATGGAAAATTTGTGACGACGATGATTGAAAAAGCCTGCAACATGGAAGATGGCCCTATGAGAGATGGGTATATTCAGATTATTGCTGCTTACATGAAGATGGCCTACAAGAACTGGAACAAGGATCATTTTGTAACAGATGAAAATATCCGGATAGATCTTAAACACATGTCGAAAGGGAAACTGCTACTAGGTGAAAATGTACACCTTGATTTTCTCGGAGGTCCCACCATTCCCAATAAGAAAAAGAAACGGACAGGAGGGGGTAAAAGGCAATACAAAAGAAAACGAAAATAAAGACATAATAGATAGTATTAATATATTTGAGGAGGGTCAGCAGTGCTGCCCTCCTTTTCATTTTAGCACATGACATCAGACGTATTTGTAGTAGAAGGCGGAAGGCAATTGAAGGGTGAACTGATCCCTCAAGGAGCAAAAAACGAAGCACTTCAGGTGATCTGTGCTACCATGCTGACAGATCAGGTAGTTGATATTTCTAATATTCCCGATATCAGAGATGTTCAGAAACTGATAGAACTTCTCATGGGGTTGGGTGTGGAAGTTGACAGATTATCTGATGATACCTACCGATTTGCTGCTCGCAACATTGATTTAGATTTTTTGGCTTCTGAAGAATATCAGGAAAAGGCAAAATCGATAAGGGGTTCGGTTATGTTGATCGGGGCAATGTTGGCAAGGTTTAAAAAGGCATTCCTTCCGAAACCTGGTGGGGATAAGATCGGAAGGCGGAGATTAGATACACATTTCAATGCCCTGACTAAATTAGGAGCGATCTTCAAATACAACGACGACAATAGCCACTACTTTCTTGAAGGCACAAACCTTAAAGGTGATTTCATCTGGATGGATGAGATCTCTGTCACAGGTACTGCTAATGTGATCATGGGTGCGGTGATGGCTGAAGGCAAAACGACCATTTACAACGCAGCCTGTGAACCGTATGTACAACAGCTTTGTAGGATGCTTAACCGAATGGGTGCCGATATTTCAGGCATTGGATCAAATCGCTTAGAAATCAACGGTGTTGAGAATCTGCAGGGAACCAGCCATCGTATACTTCCTGATATGATTGAGATCGGCAGCTTTATAGGCCTTGCCGGATTAACCAATTCGGATATCAGGATCAAGAATGTCAAATATGAGGAGCTTGGAATCATCCCAAAAGTATTCAAGCAACTGGGTCTAACCATTCATTTGGAGGGAGATGATTTATATGTGCCTCAACAAGATCATTATCAAATACAGACCTTTATCGACGGGTCCATTCTTACCATTTACGATAGCCCCTGGCCCGGCTTCACTCCTGATCTGTTAAGTATTATATTGGTCACAGCCACCCAGGCGCGTGGTAGCGTGCTGATTCATCAGAAGATGTTTGAAAGTCGTCTCTTCTTTGTTGATAAGCTGATCGACATGGGTGCACAGATCATCTTATGCGATCCTCATCGCGCAACGGTAATTGGGCTGGACAGGAAATATCCACTTCGAGGTATCGAAATGACCTCACCAGATATTCGTGCCGGTGTGGCACTGCTGATTGCTGCTCTCTCTGCAAAGGGAACCAGTGTCATCAAGAATGTACATCAGATTGATCGAGGATATCAAGCTATAGATGAGCGCCTAAATGCCATTGGGGCCAACATCGAACGTGTCTAACTGCATTATTTCTTTCGCTCTGTTACGAAGTAAACCAGATCTTTCAGAGAGCGACGGGCTTCATTTTCGGGAAATGTTTGCAATGCTTCGAGTGCACGGTCACGATACGATTCCATCTTTGACGTAGCATACTCAATTCCACCTTTTTCCTTTGCAAAAGCTATGACCTCTTGTACTTTGCTGGCTTTGTGATTTTCATTCTTGACCATATTTATCACAGACCGGCGTTCAGAGGCTGAAGCCTGCTGAAGCGCGTAGATTAGAGGTAAAGTCAATTTCTTTTCCTTAATATCTATTCCCACCGGCTTACCAATGCGCCACTGACCGTAATCAAATAGATCGTCCTTGATTTGGAAAGCCATACCTATATCCTGGCCAAATTGCCAAATCTTGTCGATCACAGCCTGATCAGATTGAACCGAGGCCGCCCCTACCGCACAAGCAGCTGCAAGAAAGGATGCTGTCTTCTTTTCTATGATTTCGTAATAGACCGACTCCTGAATATCCAATCTCCTGGCTTTCGAAATCTGCTGCAGTTCTCCTTCACTCATTTTTCGGACTGCATCACTAAGTATGTGTAAGAGTTGGTGTTCACGATTGTCAAGAGCAACCAAGAGGCCCTTAGATAGTAAATAGTCTCCAACCAAAACAGCGATCTTGTTCTTCCAAATGGCATTTATCGAAAAAAAACCTCTTCTTTTTTCGGCACCATCTACTACATCATCGTGGACCAATGTGGCTGTGTGAAGCAATTCAACCATTGATGCAGCTGTGTAGGTTGAATCATTTACCTTGCCAAGTAGCTTAGCTGAAAGGAAGACAAACATAGGCCTGATCTGCTTGCCCTTACGGTGGGTAATGTAGTGCATGATCCGATCAAGCAATGGAACTTTGCTCTTCATTGCATCGCGAAAACGGTGCTCAAATTCCTTCATCTCAGCCTCAATCGGCGACTTGATCAATTCCAGCTTTCGCGGCATATTTAGTAGCTTAGGCGCTTCAAAAAGTCAGTGGCCTAAGATACAAACCTATTTATGGTTGGATGAAAAGCGAGAAGAATTGTCCGGTCACTAACAACGCTAAGAGAGAGACAAACTTACAGGATCACAGAATATAAGCTAAGTTATTGTGCTGGAGCTATTTAGGAAGAATCTATTTGTTTACAACCTTTTTCTGCTTCTCTATTGTATCATACTGAATATCTCGTGGTTTTTTGTAGATACTCCTGTGATGAATCTGGCCCCTGGGATACTTTCAGATTACTTGTATGAGACAATTGGTATCGATTCGATTCTAACAAAAGTTCTCAACATCCTATTACTTTCATTTCAAGCAATTCAAATCAATAGGTTGGTCAGCATTCATAGACTGACCCCTCAAAACACCTTGTTCCCGGGTGTATTCTATATCCTTCTTTGTTCGATCTGCAACTTGTTTATACCACTGCTTCCTCAGCTGATTGCCAATACCTTTATTATCATGGCATTAATGGATATTTTCTACCAAACCCGTAATACAGATATTGCCCTCAAGATGTTTAATGTGGGTCTTTGGATAGGGGTAGCAGGTTTATTCTATTTCCCATATGTGCTATTTCTCATCCCCGGTCTTTTAGGTGTCCTTTATCTAAGAACTTTTAAGTACATCGATATTTTTCGAGCCCTTACTGGTGCAGTGATCCCGTTCTTCTTGTTGGGCACTGTGTACTTTGTAGCTGATGAACTACCGGTGTTTCTTGAGCATTTTCAGGGTGTCTTTAGAATTTTGAACATTGTTGGTGAATTTGATTGGAAAAGTTATGTTGTAATAGCAATTTTTGCGCTCCTTTCCCTAATTGCCATCATGAATTCCAACACATTTGCCCACCGTCAGAACATTCATATCAGACGAAAGATCATGGCTCTGTTTTTTTTTCTGGTTGCTGGGATAGTGCTGATCGTTCTGGTTGCGGGATCCAACATTACTAGCTTGTTGTTTGCTTCGATTCCATTGGCATTTATGACAGGTGCAATGATTCTCAGGATGGAAAAGCAATTTGCTGAAGTTGTCCATTTTGGAATGTTTGCAATTGCCCTCTTATTTCAGTACGTAATCTAAGACTTCAAACAGATCGATAATTGTTATTTTTGCAATCTAAAATTTCTCAAGTCGGATGAAGTTTGGAGTAGTCATTTTCCCCGGGTCGAATTGCGACCATGACATGATCTATATGATAGAACAAATCATGGGAAAGGAGGTGGTGGAACTGTGGCATAAAGACACAACGTTGAAAGGACTGGGAGCTTCCGACTGTATCATGATCCCTGGAGGATTTTCTTACGGTGATTATCTGCGGTCGGGGGCTATTGCAAGATTCTCACCGATTATGCAGGAGGTGATACGTTTTGCTAACGAAGGGGGATTTGTAATGGGTGTCTGTAATGGGTTTCAAATCCTGTGTGAAGCTCACCTCTTACCCGGAGTTTTGTTGAGGAATGCCAATCAAAAATTTATTTGCAAGAATGTTTTTATTAAGGCGGTAACAAACAACACTGTACTAACCGCCGAGCTCGAGCTTTCAAAAGCTTATCAGATTCCTATCGCTCATGCAGAGGGAAGATTCTATTGCGATGACCGAACTCTGGAAAGTCTGAGAGCCAATGATCAACTCCTTTTCAAATACTGTAATTCTTCAGCTGATCTATCACCATCTGCCAACCCCAATGGTTCTTTGGAAAACATTGCCGGCATCTGCAATCAAGGCAGAAATGTGTTTGGAATGATGCCACATCCCGAGCGAGCTGGCGATAAAGCTTTGCTCAACACAGATGGTCGCTTTCTCTTTGAATCTTTGATCAATCAGATTGAGAGCATCAGTCATGCTGCCGCATATTAAAAACTTGTTAAAAGTCGTTTGCACAATACCCAGTCGGGGTTTTGACTGTTACTTAGTGGATCCATAACTGGTGTGTTATTTGTACAATATGTAGTCTATGAAGTTGGTAAGAACTTTACTCTTCTGTTTACTGGTCGTTGGCGCATTCAGACTGGATGCCCAGATCTATGATCCTGTCAAATGGCAATTTCAGTACGAACACCTTGGTGCTGATGACTATGTATTGGTTTTTTCCGCCACAATCGATGAGGGATGGGCAGTGTATTCCCAGTATTTGGAAAGTGATGAAGGCCCACAACCCACTACTGTTACTTTTGATGAGGCCGGTACTTTTGAATTGATAGATAGATGCGAGGAAAGTGGCGATCGTAAGGAGGGATTTGATCCTATATTTGAAATGAATGTAGTCAAGTACTATCATACACTTGAACTGCGGCAGAAGATCAAGATTAATGAACCGACAACGATTACAGGCTATGTCAATTTCATGACATGCGATGATACAAAATGCCTCCCTCCCACCGATGTCGATTTTTCGCTCACACCAAAGCCGGTTAAACTTCCCGATGAGTCGTCGCAGCAAACGAAAGAGGCAAAAAATGATGGTGATGATTTGGAAGAAGAAACAGGAACAGCAGTCGAGTCTGAAACGCAAGGATCTGATCGTCAACTTGATGATGCAGCCAATATCTTTTCCAATATAGATAACATCGATACTGACGTAAAAGGCACAGGTATTGGGGGCGGCATCCTCGAGCCGGTAAGATGGAGCGCATCCTTGACCGGTGAAGCAACCGGACAGATTATGTTTAAGGCTGAAATCGATGAAGGTTGGCATATTTATGACTTGGAGTTGGACGGCGATGGACCCATCCCTACCGAGTTTTGGGTGGAGGGTGATAAAATCAATGTGCAAGCAGCCACCCCTTCCACCACCGAAGAGTTTGATGAATTTTTTCAGATTCCGGTGGTGAAGATTAAGGAATCCGCAATTTTCCAATTGACTGTGCCAGAGGGGATCTTGCAGGGAGAAGGAGAGATTACTTACATGGCCTGTGATCAGGCTAAATGCATATTTCCAGAACCGGTTACCTTCTCGTTTGATCTGAATGTTGGTCTCCTGACTCTAAACGGAGGACAAAATTTCGGTGGCAAGACAGAAACCTCCGACGTTGTCTATCCACTTGCCACCCAAAACCTGGAGGAGCCTGTTGGCAATTGCACTGATGTTGCCCACCATGAAATCAAGCAAAAGAGCAATTGGGGCATTTTTGGTCTTGGATTTATCGGAGGAATACTCGCCCTCCTGACACCTTGCGTTTTTCCTATGATTCCACTAACGGTGAGCTTCTTTACTAAAAGCAGTAGCGATAAATCCAAAGGCCTGCGAAATGCCGTTCTCTATGGGTTGTTCATTTTGTTAGTGTATCTGGCGTTGAGTATTCCCTTCCATGTGATGGATTCAGTAAACCCAGATATCTTAAACGACATTTCAACCAATGTCTTCCTGAATATTGCTTTCTTCGCCATCTTCTTGTTCTTTGCTTTTAGCTTTTTTGGATATTACGAATTGACGATACCGGCCAGCTGGACAAATAAAGCCAGCAAAGCGGAGGGAGTGGGAGGTATAATTGGAATTTTCTTTATGGCCATCACACTTGCCCTGGTCTCATTTTCTTGCACTGGACCTATCTTGGGTACTTTGCTGGCCGGCGCTTTGACTTCTGATGGTGGCGCCATGCAACTCACCGCTGGTATGACAGGATTTGGTTTGGCTTTGGCTTTACCATTCGCCCTCTTTGCCGCTTTTCCGAGTTGGCTCGGAAATTTACCGAAATCAGGTGGATGGCTGAACACAGTGAAAGTGGTGCTAGGTTTCCTTGAACTGGCACTGGCCTTCAAGTTTTTGTCGAATGCCGATCTCGTTAAGCGTTGGGGACTTCTGAAAATTGAGCCATTCCTGGTGATCCAGATTCTCATATTCGTGGGATTAGCTCTTTACTTGTTTGGCAAAATCAGATTCCCTCATGACTCACCCTTTAAGAAGCTTTCACCCACGAGAGTGAGCCTTGGCTTGATATCGCTCTTATTTGCAGGCTATCTTGCTACCGGATTTCGTGTAAATCCCGATACCAACGCATTTCGTTCTTTAACACTGTTGAGTGGATTGGCTCCACCAGCGGGATATAGTTGGATTCTTCCAAAGAAATGTCCTAATGATCTAGACTGCTTTAAGGACCTGGGAGAAGGACTGGAGTATGCAAAGAAAGTGGATAAACCAGTTATGATCGATTTTACCGGTCACGCCTGTGTCAATTGCCGGAAAATGGAAGAGCATGTTTGGCCAAAAGATCCGGTTATCGATATACTTAGAAATGAATTTGTTTTGATTTCTCTTTACGTGGATGAAAAGATCGAGCTACCTGAGGAGGAGAAGGTGGTGGTAGCAAAGAAGACGGGAGGGACCCGGAAGCTCCGCACCTATGGAAATAAATGGACTCATTTTCAGTCTGAGTACTTCAACAACAATTCGCAGCCCTACTATGTCTTGATGTCACCTGAAGGTAAACTGCTCAATAAGCCAATAGGTTATACACCTGATGCCAGTGCCTACGCTGCATTTCTTGAATGTGGTCTGGGAGCCTTTGAAGACTTACGCGTCGGAGAAAAAGGCAAGCTGGGATACAATCAGCGATAATGGTAATTAGAGCTCAGCGAGACTACTGAGGTATTTTTATTTCATAAGATTTACCAGCTGCTATGGTAAGCTTTCCGGAGATCAGCCAGGGATTGTAAAGCTTCAACATCCGATAAGTTGTTTCCTGTTCCTTTGCAAAAGAGCCAAGATCAGAAATTGGTTTGTCAGCTGTATATAATCTGAAGTCACTCAAAGGCTTATAAAGATCTTGATTTTGATCTACATAGAAACCGTATTGTTCGGGTGACTGCATGATTTCCTTCATGGCTAAAACTCTAAAGAGGTAGCGACCAGTTTCAGCTCCGAAATTCATATCGTAGTACGAGTCCATTTTTTGACGATTCATTTCGGCAGCAAAACGTGTTTCACCCATATTATAGGCACCGGCTGCATTTGACCAGGTACCAAATCGTTTACGATAATCCTTTATCAAATCACAAGCGGCTTTTGTTGCCTTTTCCACGTGATATCTCTCATCAACCTCAGATGATATTTCCAGTCCGTAACCTCTTCCCGAGACTTTCATAAACTGCCAGATCCCTTTGGCACCAGCGGGAGACGTGACATTTCTGAGATTACTTTCAATGACAGCGATGTATTTAAAATCGTCTGGCACTCCTTCTGCTGCGAGGATGGGTTCGATAACCGGAAAATATCTCGAGGCGTTCTTCAGATTTAGAATGGTGCTGGAGTGATAATATGAATTTACCACGAGTTCACGATCCAGCCGTTCCATCGCGTCGAAGTTGTCAGATGGCAAGGCTTCTCCTGCAAAGGAATAAACCTTATCCAAACTGACGGATTTTATCACCTGCGGAAGTCTGTCATCATTTGAAACGGTTGACTCCTTCACTTCATCGGCACTGGCTGAAGTACCTGAAGTGTATAGTACAACCAAAAGTGAGAGTCCCAAAATGGTCGCAAAAACCTGAGTTATTTGACGCATATCTATGTTATTCAATTATATATGTATGATAAAAATATCAAATATTTAAGATTACACCATTATTTTACCTGTGGCAAAACTCGTGGTCTCTTAAATATAGGAACTGTTGAGCAAGGTTCGCCATACATTATGCTTTGAGCGTATGGTCGGAGCTTTTTGGTAAGATCGAGATAAGCTGATGCTGGTACAGACTTCTCACTACATCCTTTAATGACCACTCTTTTTCCTTCGAAAGCTTCTGGCTCAAAAGAGCTGAGCTTGTCCTGATATACCTTTTCGAGTACGTCAGCTTTGTTTCCAAAAAAAATATCGATGCAAAAGGGTTGGGCATATCCAACGATAAGCATGTAAGCCCAGGTAGGGACAATGGCATCTGTACTGCAAAAAACCGCTAGATACTGACCTTCATATTGAGACCAGTCATGACTCTTAAGTGCCTCGCGATATTCCTTTTCTTTAAGAATCAATTCTTTGAAGAGATAATCCTTGATGTCAAAGGATACAATGGGATGTTCAGGGAAGAAATCCTCCAGATTGATTGTAATCAATCCACTGTTTGCTACACGATTTACTAAAGGTTTATCCTCCACTTCTTTCTTCTTCTAGTTTTGATTAGAGGTGCGAATAGCTTCTTCGACAATTGAATTAGCATTCCCAATTTCGCTGTCCGGCTGTTTGAAGTCTTTCAATTTTGGTAGATCGTCTAAAGTCTTTAAACCAAAGTGATCCATAAATCGTTCACTTGTCTCGTAAATTAAGGGTCGACCGGGGCCATCACTTCTGCCCTTTATGGCAATCAATTCCTTGTCCAGTAACTTTTGAATTGTGTAGTCACAATTCACACCTCGGATGCTTTCCACCTCTATTTTAGTAACCGGTTGTTTGTAGGCAATGATGGCAAGTGTTTCCAATGCAGCTTTTGACAACATTTTACGAGTATGTTGCCGGAGATATTCCCCTACAATGTGATGATGAGCACCTTTTGTGAGAAAGACATATCCATGATTGATCTCAGATAGTTCAAAAGCGAACTGATCTGACTGATATTTTGTTTTGATCTTTTCAATAGCCTCCAGAAGATCCTCTTTCTTGACCTTACTGTCGAGACAAGCATCCAGGCAGGACCTGATTTCTTTCAGGGTTACTGGTTGCTCTGTCGCAAAGATCAGGCTTTCTATATGTAGTGCGAGAAGGTCCACAAGTTTTGCTCAAAAGTAATCAATATGCACCAAAAAAGAACAGGGCACTAGAAGCTCTAGCACCCTGTATAACCCCAAAAAACCAAATGAAAACAATCTACATTAATACTCCCTGTAGAAAAACATTTTATTATAACTGGGATCTCCGTTGAAATCCCAAATAACTACATTCACCTATATGACGGCCGATCCAAAACAGTGTCACAACTTATGATGAAAAAAAATGAAGTTTTTTTCATATTTCGGCTTAAGTCATTGATTATCAATGATAAATTTTGAAACTTTTTTTTCAAAGCATTTTGACTCTGAGTACAGAATCTGACGTGAAAATAGCATTTTTTCTTTTTACTACCTTCGTAACCAGCCATTTATCGTTTGACCTGAGTATTAAAGCGAATAGTGAATAAAGTAAAGACACAATACACCTGTACCGAGTGTGGAGCGATTTCACCAAAATGGATTGGTAATTGCCCATCCTGTGATTCTTGGAATACTTATCAGGAGGAACAAATTGTCAAGTCGCCCAAAAGACTAAGCGGCCACACCTGGCCCTTGGATGATCCCAAGAGTCGGCCATCGAAGCCATCCCATATTTCAAAGATCGAGTCTTTTAGAGTTGCCCGCTCTCATACTAAAGATAAGGAGTTTGATCGGGTAATGGGCGGCGGAATTGTACCTGGCTCAATTACTCTGATTGGTGGAGATCCCGGAGTAGGTAAATCAACGTTGCTCTTGCAAATTGTCCTAAAGTGGAGTGGAAAGTCACTTTATGTTTCGGGAGAAGAAAGTATGCAGCAGATAAAGCTGCGGGCAGATCGGTTGGGAATCGATTTTAACGACACATATATCCTTTCAGAAACTAATATCGAGTCGATCCTGATGGAGGCTAAAACACTTGAGCCATCGCTCCTGGTGATCGATTCCATTCAAACAAAGTATACTGGCATGCTGGACTCGGTTCCAGGATCGGTATCACAGGTCAGAGAATGCACGACGATGCTGCAGCGCTATGCAAAAGAAACCAATGTGCCGGTGATCATCATAGGTCATATTAATAAAGAGGGTTCATTGGCTGGGCCGAAAGTATTGGAGCATATTGTAGATACTGTTCTACAATTCGAAGGCGATGCCCACCATGTCTTTCGACTGCTCCGCACCAAGAAAAACAGGTTTGGCTCAACAGCAGAACTTGGTATTTATGAAATGCATCAAGGTGGTTTACAGATCGTAACCAATCCCTCCAAGGTGCTAATAGGTCAAGGAGCAGTGGATAGCAGTGGTAATGCAGTGGGAGCAACTTTGGAAGGAATGCGACCAATCATGATTGAAACGCAAGCTCTGGTCAGTGGGGCAGTGTATGGCACTCCACAGCGCTCGACGACCGGATTTGATATTAGGAGGCTGCATATGCTCCTTGCTGTGTTGGAGAAGCGTTGCGGACTCTTTTATGGTCAGTCAGATGTCTTTCTGAATATTGCAGGAGGCATCCGGGTAACTGATCCTGCATTGGATATGGCGGTGATGATGGCCTTGATCTCTTCCCTCGAGGAAAAGATTATCCCCAGATCAATTTGCTTTGCCGGTGAAGTGGGCCTGTCGGGAGAGCTTCGTGCCATTGATCGTCTCGAACAACGCATTCTTGAGGCAGAGAAGCTTGGGTTTAGGCAGATCTTTATTTCCCGGTACCAGTCAAAGAATTTGGATTTCAAAACGAAGTCTATCCAGGTGATCCATGTGGCCAACATTGATGAACTATACCGCCAGGTATTCGTTGACTAATTAACCAACCAGGCATTTTCAAGATGGTGGTATCGGATATTAATCCAAAAGAAGGGCCTGTTTTACTGTTTGATGGGTTATGTCAATTGTGCAGTAAATCTGTTCAATTCATTCTTTCCCACGAGAAAGATCAGCAACTCAGATTTGCTTCTCTTCAGTCCTCTGTAGGAACAGGGATCTTAGAGCAAATTGAGGCCACTCCGACATCTGAGACTCTGGTCTATTACTCAGAATCCGGGATTGAGACCTACAGCTCAGCAGCCCTTGCCTGCACGCGCCATCTCAGGGCCCCATGGAGATGGTTTAGTATACTGAGATTCATACCAGTCGCTATACGGGATTTCATCTATCGTCAAATAGCCAAAAACCGATATAATTGGTTTGGTCGTCGAGATGTTTGTTTTATCCCAGACCAACAATCGAAACATAGATTCTTGTCCTGATGTTTAGTTTCCACAGCCGATAGGTGAACCAGCCGGCATCTCGGGGGCTGCTGGTAATTCAAAGTCAGTTGGCGATCTCAGAAATGATCTTATACGAGACCTAATGGAAGATATATGATCTTCAGAACCGGATAGATCTGCTTCGGCCAAATCTTGCAGCCATCGCATTGCAGCTCCGTTGACCTGATGGTGGACACCACGATCTTGTGCCAATCTCATCAGTTGATCTACAAAAACACTGTAAACTGCTTCTCCCACTCTTCCTCGTAGTCCATCTTGCTGCGTAAATCGATCTAGGTTTTGATTTAATGTGTTTATGATCTCCTGCAAACTAAGTTGGGCCCGGTCACGAGCATGATATTCTACTACCCGGCTTAGTCTCTGACCATTCAATAAAAATTCGAAAGTAAAAGCTGCAGAAGCTTCTGCTGCACTGATCGGATCGAACGTTAATCCCGTACGCACATCAAATAGTTCCCGGTCGCGTCTACTTCCCATTGGACGGGGAGGAATCAAGGAAATGATCGATTCGGGCAGACAAAGGAAATCAGGGTTGAGTATTTCGATAATCATATTAAGCGCATCTCGCTGTTCGGAAGAGGCCACTATTTTTGTCGATGGCGCCGACTGGTTTTCTTTCACGGCATAGGAGTATACCAGGCCACCGACAAGCTTTGCAACCGCTTCGATCTGGTAGCGATGGGAAAAGTAAAGGGGGACCAATACGTTTTCGAGGTCAGCGACAGGAGCTCCATTCGGAATGTTACTCAAACCGAAGTTGTGGAGAGCTTCTTCTCTCACTTCGACTAGTCTGGAAAGTTCGGCTGTGGGGGACGATCCATTGTCCCATAGATGTGCATATGGATGTGCTCCACCAGCGGGACGTGCATCCTGGTCAGAGATATATCTCAACCCCATGGTCTCGTTTTCACGTAGAATGTCTCTAAGGGCTGCATCCTCATCAGTTCCCTCCGGGAAGTCCTGATAACCGTATAGCACAGTTCTGATATCCCAGGCACCGATTTTATCGTCATAAGCATTGTTAAAATGGATGCCGTTGTCGGCAAGCTCTATTAAGGGATGAGGATAATCCATTACCGAAGCTCGGTTGTTCGTACTGGCAGCGAAATTGTGCGCTAGTCCAATGGTATGACCAACCTCATGTGCAGATAGTTGCCGGAGACGAGCAAGCGCCATTTCCACAAGTTCCTCTGACTGATCATCATCCTGACCATAGACGGCCTTCAGACCTTGGGCAATAAGGAAGTCCTGACGGACTCTTAAAGAGCCCAGTGAGACGTGACCTTTTATGATCTCACCGGTGCGCGGGTCCAGCACTGAGCTGCCATATGACCAACCACGGGTCGATCGGTGCACCCATTGGATGATATTGTAACGTACATCCATAGGGTCTGCATCCTCCGGCAGCAGTTCAACCTGGAATGCATTTTTATAGCCAATGGCCTCAAAGGCCTGATTCCACCACCTCGCCCCATCCAATAGAGCACTTCTGATGGGTTCGGGGGCACCAGGATCAAGGTAGTAGATGATCGGCTCTATAGCTTCACTCTCCCTAGCTGAAGGATCTTCCTTGTATAAACGGTGTCGTCTGATATACTTTTTATTGATGGGATCATTGATTCTAGTAGCGTAGTCATGAAAACTTAGGGCATTGAAGCCAGAGCGAGGGTCGAACTTCCGAGGTTTGTAATTTTCATCTGGGAGTTGAATGAATGAATGATGCTGTCTGACCGTCACGGCAGTCGGACTGGGAGTCACTGATCTGATCCACTCACCTTTTGGATCTCCCGTCAGCGTGATGATTGCCTCCATCTCTGTGTTCTCAGGAAAATTTTTTGTGCGAGGCAGGTAGATCGCACAACGGGAATCATCGACACGATAATTGCCCTGATTTCGACTGGCCAACCTGCCACCTACATCATGTGCATCCCGCAAAAGGAAAGAGGTGGCATCTACAATCTGGCCGTCAGCATCTTCTTTCTCAATCTTAAATCCCCACAAGACCGATTGAGCAAATGCTTCTTCCACAGCCCTGCGCTCATGAGGATTATCACTCAGAGCCCGGTATCCTGTGTTGAGCTCCAGTAAAAGTATTTTATTGCCGCTCTTTATGAATTTGACTAAATGTTCGCTTCCCAGTTGACCCCTGTCAAGCCCAATATCGTTAGAACCTACCCCTGCCGATAATCCGGTATTGTAGAGAAACTCTTCATCAAGACGGTCAACCTTGAAATAGATTTTTCCCTGGTCTTCGTCCCAGTAAAAATCTACGAAACCAGGATGATGCTCTAGCATGTTTAAATCCAGACTGCTTTGCGCATTGAGAACAAAAATGATTAAGCTAAAGAAAGCAGTGATCGAGAATCGAAACATTTCAGACTTGATTTTGATGAGGATCAAAAATTGGAAAAATATGTGACAAGTGAGCTTTCCGCGTATACCTAGAAATTAAATTCCATTTGGAAAGCCTCAGAGGGAACCGTAAAATCAGTAACGGGTTCAGTTAACTTATCGAACGTGTCTTCTGGAAGCACATAGTCATTTTTGATGAATCGGCACCAATCACA
>JAHELJ010000192.1 GCA_024644235.1 Lewinellaceae bacterium | reverse complement strand
AATATGGGAGAACGCTGGGATTTGGCCCGAACCTATTATCTCCTGGAAGAGTATCAACTAGCCAGAGTAATTTATGAAGATCTGACTGCGGGATCAGACGCAAGTGCTCGCACATTGGCTAACCTGGCAATTGTATACATCAAATTGGACATGCCTGAAAGAGCTCGTCAACTCCTGCACCGTATCGAACTCCTTCGATCCCAGTATGACCGGGGCTACACTGCTTATTATCTGGCAGGCATCTATGCACACCTGGGAGAAACCAATATCGCCCTGGATCAACTACGCCAGTCGGTTGCGGAGGGTATGAAGTTTATGTCGTTCCGGTCTTTTGAGGATGACCCTGAGCTATTGATCTTAAAGGACAACGAGGAGTACCAGAAGATCATTCATCCTCTGATGAATTGACTAATCCTTATATCTGCTTCTTAGGGTTTCTAATGCTCTGATTCCCCTGCTATAGAAGCCGTTGAGTTCTTCTTGTCAAATATCAAGGCGAAAGACATGATCAAGCTGCTGACAATAATGACATACAGTAGAATACCACTACTGAAGGATTCCACTGTGTATTCCAAAGGTATTGCAAAGAAAAGCAGTATTGTGATCAATCCCCGGGGAGCAATCCAGAGTTCAGGTACAATTCGTCTGCCAACTATCATGCGCAGGAAAAGGAATCTAACGATATAAAGTATGACAATGATAGCAGCCGAAATCATAAAGACATCGAGATCAACCAATGCTGACAGATCAATGGTCATTCCAAAAACAACGAAGAAAAATGTTCGCACTACAAATGCGGTTTCCAAAGTTATCAGATGAAATTCCTTCTCAATTTTTGCAATAGGATCTTCTTTCTCACTGGAGAAATAGTTACGAAAGACTTTAAATGCAACTTTATGATTGGATAATGCCATCCCAAAGATGAGAATGATCAGGAGAGGCGATAAGTGGAAGAGCTTACCGGCTGAATAGAGTAACAATAAAATTGCAATGAGAAGGAAAAGCCTTATATGTCCTTTCATGTCCTTAAACACATACACTAATCCGTAAGAGGCCAAAATAGAAACGACTATGGTTATGAGTAAACTCCCCCCGAACTGCAGGGTGGCGGTTGCCCCTCCAGACTCCATTAGACTAATAAGGAAGTAAAACATCATGATCCCAAGGATATCTGAAAATGCTCCATCATAGGTCATAAACTCACGTTTGGGCACCACCAATCCAGAGACACTGGGGATAATAATTGCACTTGACAAGACGGACAACGGTGTAGCATAGAGTAAAGCCGTCATATAAGACATCGAAACAAAAAACTGAATCAGAGCTGCGATCAAAAGGGCCGAAGCTATCAGTGAAAAGAGGGCGACCAGCAAAGCATTGCCGATCATCGGAAGTTTCTCCTTGGTCAATTGTAGATCGAGGGCAGCCTCCAAGACAATCATGATCAAACCGATGATACCTAGAATTTCCAGGCTAGGCATCCAGTCATAGTCTGCAGCTCCCATCTCATCTAGCCCCAGTTTGAGCAATATCCCGGTCACGATCAACAAGAGTACGGATGGGATATTTGTTTTCTCCGCTATGATATTGTAGAGATAAGAGAAGATGATCACCAAAGATGCTGCGATAATCATCACGTAGGGGTTGGACAAATCAATGCCAGAAGCCAGGGTCAAGAAATACTGCATCTGCGAAGTGTTTTGTTATCTTTTGTTCAATTGAATCCCAAACATATGAATCTTACGAATATGAGAGACTCTATAATACCTATTTTGGTCACATGTTTCTTTCTTGCCGGCTATCAGTACTTTGGATCGTTGGACATGCCTTCGCAGATAAATGACTCCGAAAATTTGTATTTCCAAGTGCCTTATCCTACTCATTTAGAATCTGATGTGCTCGATGGAAGGCTGCTAATACTCTTATCAACAGATAGCACCAGTGAACCACGCTTTCAGATCAACGATGGTCCTGGCACCCAGCTGGTGTTCGGTTTAGATGTGGAAAATTGGAGGCCGGGAGAGACTCGTTCTTTCGGAGAATCGGCTTTCGGATATCCGATTGAATCACTATCCCAGGTGCCCCCTGACAGCTATTACATTCAAATCTTGCTGAACAGGTATGAGCTATACGAACGTTCAGATGGACATAACGTGCTTTTGCCACCGGACAAAGGTGAGGGTCAACAATGGAATAGGAAACCCGGTAATCCATTATCTACTGCGAAAAAGATCTACTTTGATCCAAGTGAGTCAAGCAATGTGCAAGTATCATTCACTGAAGTCATCCCTCCTATTGAGCCACCAGAAGATACTGAGTACGTCAAACATGTTCGCATACGGTCCGAACTGCTTTCGGAGTTCTGGGGTAGGGACATGTTTCTGGGAGCTCATGTCCTTCTTCCCGAAGGGTGGTCAGTGCATCCTGAAGTAAGATATCCCCTGGCCATAATGCACGGACACTTTCCTCATGATTTCAGTGGGTGGCGGACAGAACCTCCAGAGAAGGAGCTCGAACCGGATTATAGTGCCCGGTTCAATGTACATGGATATAATCGTATTATTCAACAAGAAGCCTATGACTTTTATAAGTTGTGGACGGGACCGGATTTTCCTCGAGTCATTGCTATTACGATCCAACATGCCAATCCCTTCTATGATGATTCATATGCTGTAAACAGCGCTAACGTGGGGCCGTATGGTGATGCCATCACCTATGAGCTCATACCGTACATAGAAGAAAGGTTCCGTGGTATCGGTGAAGGTTGGGCCCGCTTCGTCTATGGGGGATCCACCGGAGGTTGGGAAGCGCTGGCCGTCCAGGTCCTCTACCCTAAGGAATATGGAGGCTGTTTTGCGGCCTGCCCCGATCCAATTGACTTCCGCGCTTTCTGTCTCGTCAATCTTTACGAGGATGGAAATGCCTACCACATACCCGGCAAATTTAAGCAGACACTGCGGCCGGGAAGGCGTGACTACCTCGGCCATGTAAACGCAACCCTGAGGGATATGAACATGCGCGAACTCGCTTTAGGTACAAAAAGCAGGTCAGGGCAACAATGGGACATTTGGGAAGCAGTCTATAGTCCGGTGGGTCATGACGGATATCCGATGCGCATCTGGGATAAATATACCGGCGAGA
>JAHELJ010000191.1 GCA_024644235.1 Lewinellaceae bacterium | reverse complement strand
CTTTTCATAGTTGTCGGTCTGGGCTATTGGATCGGCAGTATAAGAGTTCGCGGAAACGCTCTTGGAGTTGCCGCAGTACTATTCACAGGGCTGGCCTTCGGAGCACTCAGTCCGGATCTGGTGCTTCCGGAAGTACTGATGTTACTGGGGCTTTCCATTTTCGTCTACACGATCGGATTGCAGAGTGGTCCAGGGTTTTTCACAAACCTGAAGAAGAATGGAGTTCGTGACGTGCTTTTCATCATTGTCATGCTTACTTTTTCCGCAGGAATCACGGTAGCATTAAGTTATCTCTTTGACTTTAAGGCAAGCAGCGCTGCTGGTCTCTTTGCCGGTGTGACGACAAATACTCCCGCCTTGGCTGGTCTGCTAGATATGATCAACAATACGAATGTAAAGGAAGTTGCGGAGCAATTGAGCCGGGAGGCGGTAGTCGGTTATTCTATTTCTTACCCCATGGGTGTGATAGGGGTGATGATTGCAATTGCTGCCGTGCAGAAATGGTTAAAGGTGGACTATATAGAAGAAAGGGAAAAACTGAAACATGATTATGCGGTAGAGCAGGAGATGAAACAGCTGACAATCGAGATCACCTCGGACAAGTTGGCTAAAACAGCCCTTCGTGATCTGGTCAAGGAGCACGACCTCAATGTGGTATTTGGTCGGATGGTCATTGATGGTGAAGTCGGCCTGAGTAATTTTGATACCCGTTTTCGAAAAGGACAATTGGTAAGGGTGGTTGGCATCCCAGAGGATGTCGAAAAGGTACTCCGTTTACTGGGCAAGGAAGTTCCGGCCGAACGTATTGTCGCTGACGGCAGCTATGACTCTTGCCGCATCTTCGTATCTAATCCCAAGGTGGCTGGACAGAAACTTGCAGCCCTGAATCTTCAAGAAAACTTCTCTGCAATTGTCACCCGGTACCGCCGGGGAGATATCGATATTTTGGCGAAGGGAGATACAATACTGGAGTTGGGAGACCAGGTGCGCTTTGTCGCACGTAAGGAGGACATTCCCAGGCTGTCAGAATTCTTTGGTGATTCTTATGAGGCACTGAGTCATGTCAATCTTCTTTCATTCGGATTGGGTATGGGACTAGGATTATTACTTGGGCTGGTCACCTTCGAGCTTCCGGGAGGTAGCAATTTCAAGTTGGGTTTCGCCGGGGGTCCTCTTATCGTAGCTTTGATCCTGGGTACTCTGCGACGAACAGGTCCGATTGTGTGGACCCTGCCTTACAGTGCCAATCTTACCTTAAGGCAGATCGGTTTAATATTACTCTTGGCGTGTATTGGCGTGAATTCCGGTTACACTTTTAAGGAAACAGTAGCTGGGGGAGGAGGCGGTCAGCTCTTTCTGGCTAGTGTGGTGATAAGTATTCTTACGGCTATGACGACCTTGTTGATTGGATTCCGTCTGCTACGAATCCCTTTCAGCTTTCTAACGGGTATGGTAGCAAATCAACCAGCAATTCTTGATTTTGCCCTGGAGCGGGCAGGTAATAAGTTGCCTAATGTTGGCTTTACGATCATGCTACCCGTGGCATTGATTACGAAAATTGTTTTCGTACAATTACTTTTTGCACTTCTGAACTAAGTCAGCCCAGCTTCCGGTTTTCCACAAAGCGCGCTTCTTCGGCCTGAATGGTATGAGCATCCAATTCTCTCCACCGGTAGCGGGCGGAGAAACGGTGGGTTTTGCCTTCGGCTATATCTGCGGTCATTTCACCAATGATGGGACCCATCTTCATACCATGTCCACTTCCACCTGAGCTCACTGCCAGTCCGTTCACTTCCGGATGGTGATCTATCCAAAAGTGGCCATCGAGGGTATCTGTGTATAGGCATCTGCGGGTGTAGACAAGAGGCGCATTAGCAAGACTGGGAAAGGACTCTCTGCGGAAATTCTTGAATTCGTCGACTTCTGCATCCGTGATTGTGCGGTCATCATGCCAGGGATGCAGTTCCATGCCTTTGGTATGTTTTGCCATTTTCACAACCCCTTGAACAGGATGCAAGGGGAAGCCATACCATCCAGTATTAGAAATATCTGCAGTGAATACCGGTAGCCAGGGCGCTTTGCACCTATCGATCTCCGGCGGTGCAATATGGAAAACGGGGTGTCCGGTGATTTTCATATAGGGTCTTAGATCAGGCACTAAAAACGGTGTGCTGGTTCCGGCTGAGATGATTGTTAATCCAGCTGAAAAGGATTCTCCTTCGCGGGTTTTTATCGTTGTCAGCCTTCCAGATTCAACCCGAAGCTCTTGTGCAGTTTCCTGACTATGGATTTTAACGCCGAGTTGAAGGGCATGATTAGCCAAAGTGGCCACTACTTTTCCTGATTCTACATAGCCCCCCACCGGATTGTAATGGGCGAAGGGATACAATGAGTGATTAATTATTGGGAAGCGTTTTCGGAGCTCATCATGCTGCAGCATCTCAGTGCTATAGCCCTTTTCATGCAACAGCTCGATGCTTGCTTTTTCGAATGAATGTCCAGGACTGTCCAGGGAATCTCTACCCAGCATGAGGAATCCTACTTCGTGGTAGAGCGGGGTCTGGAAGAAGTCGTTCCATTCACGCCATCGATCTATGCAGATCTCCGTCATCTCGAAATATTCCCGGTCCGATCCATATTCCAGTCGTACCGCTTTACTGATGTCGGTCGACGCCGCCAGGTGGTGCGGTATCGTATCCGGGTTGAGAACGCCAACTGAATATTTTCGTTTGCTCAACTCGATAGCGGTACTGATCCCGAAAATACCGGCCCCGACAATCAGAAAGTCAAAAGTTTTCATTGTTGGAATAAAGGAAATGATTAAGATCGAACCTTCACAGACTCTACCAGAAAATCTTTAGATTCATTGTCATGCGTCTGTTGGCTAGAGAACATCGCGATCTACTTTCAGCCCTCCGCCAGGTTGGAGCAGGAGAGGGGCAATTTGCATTTCGGAAAAAGGGCGGCTGGTTTAACATAGATTTAAAGAAACCGGGAACCACTTTTGCCTTTCACCGCAAGAAAACCACTCAGTTGATCGACGGACAGTTTGAAGACAGTATCCGTTACCGCATCCGTCATGATCACAAGATCAGGGAAGTGGCGAAATGGACTGAGGTACTCAGCGCTTTCAAGATCTGGCTGGCC
>JAHELJ010000190.1 GCA_024644235.1 Lewinellaceae bacterium | reverse complement strand
CATTACAATCTTACAACCTGGATTTCGCTGGATCATTCCATTTGTCGAAACCTTACAGCTTGTGGACATCCGGGTCATTACCATTAACATTCTATCGCAGGAAGTAATGACCGAAGACAATGTACCATGCAGCATTGACGGAGTAGTGTTCTTCCGGATTGAGGATCCGGAGAAATCCATTCTTGAAGTGGAGGACTACACCTTCGCTATTACCCAGTTGGCACAAGCGGCTCTTCGGGATGTATGCGGAAAAGTGGAACTGGATACGATTCTTTCTAAGAGAGAAGAAATTGGCAAAAATATCCGGGCTATTGTCGAAGAAGAAACCAGCGAATGGGGCATCCTGATCATCGATGTCAAAATCAAGGATATCCAGCTGCCGGAAAATATGCGAAGAATGATGGCCAATCAAGCAGAAGCTGAAAGATCTCGCCGTGCCCGAATCATTCTGGCGGACGCTGAAGATCAGGCTGCTGGTAAGTTACTCTCCGCAGGCAGGCAAATTGATAAGTCACCCTCAGCTATCAAACTGCGCTTGTACCAAACTTTGGCAAATATCGCTTCGGAGAAGAATTCGACAATTTTGTTCCCATTCCCTGAAGAGGTCCTTCCCCGTCCCAGGGCTAATGGTAATAAGGAGTTAGAGGAAGATTTCTCGGTATTTGATCAAGGCTAGCCGATTTTCGACATGAGATTTGAGGCTTGAGACGTGAGGCTTGAGTGATGAGACGTGTGACCTCAAAGGATCTGTGTTTGGGGCAACGGCTACAAATTAGTAAGTAATAGTGGTCAGGGTAACTTGACCCCTTTTGCCCTTTTCGCCCTTTTTACATTATTGGTCCTTTCTTAAAGTAAAAACTGATTTGATTCGTCATCTGTTACTAAATGGAAGACGCTGCCCATTCATATATGTCGGAAGCAAAAAGAGATCAAACCATTACCAGGGTTGTTGCTGAATATGGCAAAAGGCTGTTCAGCTTCATCCGGGGCAGGGTGCCGACAAATGAGGATGCTGAGGATATTCTTCAGGAGGTCTGGTATCAATTCAGCCGGGTTATCGACGTACAGCCCATTGAACAGGTCAGTGGCTGGCTATTCAGGGTAGCACGTAACAAGGTTACAGACAACTACAGAAAACACAGGCCGGAGCTTTTGGAAGACCAGGGATATTCAAATGAAGATGGTGAATGGACCTTTCCAGAATTCCTGTTAGCTGACAACCATACTCCGGAAAGCGAAACTTTGCGGCAGATGTTCTGGGAGGAACTAATGGATGCACTTGAGGATCTTCCTGCATCGCAAAGGGAGGTATTTGTATGGAATGAGCTGGAAGACCAAACCTTCCGGGAAATTGCAGATCGCACCGGAGACAACATTAAGACATTGATATCCCGCAAACGCTATGCCATTCAATTTCTGCGGCAGAGACTGGAACAGATGTATGCTGAATTTTTAGAATTTTGAAATAATAAAATGCTCAATACTATGTGGAGCACCAATTCACCTCGTAGACACAAACCCCTGAAGATTCTTTTCTTTTTGGCGGCAGTCATCGCTTTTGCCTTGTTCCTTGGTATTGTGGTCATGTTGCTGTGGAACGCTATTCTTCCTGATCTGACCGGGGTGACTGAGATCAAACTATGGCAGGCCATTGGGTTGCTCGTACTCAGCCGGATTCTCTTCGGCGGCTTTCACTGGGGCAAATATCGTGGCAGATGGAAGACCCGCAAGTCACAGTGGAGAGAGAAATGGATGCATATGAGTGATGAAGAAAAGTCGGCCTTCAAAGAGAAATGGCGCGAACGATGTGGAAAAGGAGGCATCAGATCTGGTGAAGGAGTTAAAGAAGGCTGAATGGGTTGGAGGCAAACGGCTGAATCCTTAAAGACTTAGGTTAACACCTTAAGGGCGGATTTTAGCCACGGCAATCTCTATGTCTGATGAGTGATTCAGAGCAAAACAGGCCTTGTCAAAAGAGGGTGGCCCCAACATACCTTTGGCATTGTTCGAAAATCCAACATGTTCGGTAGGAATACCAAATAAGCCGGTTGCCAATTTTCCATCCCCATTCTTATCATGTACGACACTTACGGCGTATACCCCGGCGGAAAGTGAGTGAATTACTATTTCCGCAGAACGACTTGCACCCAAGGGTATATATTCATTCCTGATGGGACTTTTCAGAAAGGATTCCGGAGAATTGAATATCGAAACAATGGCCTGACCTTCCGGAGCAAGACCCCTGATCTTTACGGTCAAGGTGAATTTTTCTGTCGCGGTGCTATCCTCCGGATGGATATGGGATAGGGAAACTACTGACAGGAGCACGGTAATCAGGCTGATCATAGTTCGGTTGGAGACAAATTTTGTTCAAACAGGTGCGCAAAAATACTTTTTCCAACTCATTTAAAGTATTTCTCTGTTTAGTTCGTCTACCTACCTAATTCACGAACTATAAAACAATTGTCATGAGACCATTCAAGTTTTTCTTCGGCGCTGCCTTGGCGATCACCTTATTTCTCTTCCTTGCCCGGTTTATCATTGTTGCACTTGTCATTGCAGCAGTTTTCACCGGACTTTACTACCTATTTGGCCGATTGCGCCACTTCCTAACTCGTGTTAGCTGGTATAACCAGTATGAGTATCTGCAGGGCAAAGAAGCCGATCTCTGGTGGATCGAACAAGACACAGATCTGCTGGCACCACCAAGGCAGCGTGAGAATTCCTACCTGCATGAATTCCGAAGAGTTGCCGTCAGTTAATTATTGATTTCAATCACCTTAAAATATTTAATCATGTGTTATCGAAAAGGATTTTATCGAGGCTGGGGAAGTCACCAGCATAACCATAGCAAGCGGCCACATCATGCCAAACGATGGGCTAAACAAGAAGTTTCATCAGGTTGGAACTATCCACCTGTCAATGTTCAGGAGCTAGATGACCGGTATGAACTTTACATGTATGCCGCCGGATATGAAAAAACAGATTTCTCCATTCTGGTAAGTGAAAATGCCTTAATCATCTCAGTGGATAAAAAGGAAAATGATGATCAGGACTTGTTCAATTGGCGGAGGTATGAATTTCGAAGCGACAAATTTCAACGTCGATTTGAGTTGGATGAAAAAGTGGATAAAGAAGCAATCAAAGCTG
>JAHELJ010000076.1 GCA_024644235.1 Lewinellaceae bacterium | reverse complement strand
CACGGGCCGGTCTTGGTTCAGCAAATATTAGCGAGTTGCCGTTCCGGTTTGAAGTGCTCACCAGGTCAAATGGCAAAGAAGGACTGGAGGCAAGCTTTCGAGCAAAGATGGTAGTTCTGGCAGGTGGCACTCTGGGCACTGCCAGGCTGTTGTTGAGGTCACAAGATGCACTTGTAAAGATCAGCCCCCAACTTGGAAAAAACGTGACATACAACGGGATGGTCAAGTGTCTTTGTCTTCTTCCGGATTGGTGCCCGGATGTTGATCTCTTCGTAGGTCGTTCAAATCCGGGAATCCTAAGTTACCAGTTCCTAAAATCACACAACTTCCTCTTGACAACCAGCAATGTGCTACCCCTGCAGCTCTTTGCCAACTACCGGGTTTCTGACCCAAAATCAAAAGAACCATCTTTCTGGGGTCGCGACCATGTTTTCTTGATGAAGACGCTACGGACCCGCGTTCTGCCTATTGTGGCATTGGGAAAGGGAAAACCAATCAATAGACTTACGTTGGCAAATGATGGCCAGCTGGAATTCCATTGTGGATCTAAGGCCTATAACAGGAAATTTGAACGAAAAGGAAAATCCATTCTATCCTACATCATCCGAAAGTCTGGTGGAAAATTGTTAAATCTGATTCCTATCAACCGCAAGGGCATGCTATTCGACGACGTGCACTATACCAGTTCTCATCCAATGGGGGCGTGCAAGATGGCTGATTCGCCTGAGCGAGGCGTAGTCGATTATCGTGGGGAAGTTTTTGGCTATCCGGGGCTATTCATCACTGATGGCTCAGTCATCTCAGGGCCTCTTATCGTCAATCCCAGCCTGACTATCCTCGCCAACTCCGAACGAATTACTGATCTCATGCTGGAAAGATTTAGGAATTAAACATCGATTTTAAATGAGAATTCGCAAAAATGCACCGTGGTCAAATGTCAGCAAATTACATGGAGTAACTCCATTTCTAACCTTTGATCCGGGATCTCTAGAGGAAATTTGCGAAGCAGTTCGCGATGCAGAAGTCTCCAATGTGAGGATCAGAGCAGTCGGATCCGGGCATTCCCCTTCAGATATTGCAGTTACTGATGGTTATCTAATCTCTACTCGTAAGCTAACAAATGTTCTTCCTCTGGATACCCTTCAACTCCAAGCGTCAGCAGATCCAGGCTCGCTGATAAATCTGGAGGCAGGTATGACAATAAAGGCACTCAATCGCTACCTCGAGCAAAAGGATTTAGCCCTGCTCAATATGGGAGCAATAGATGCTCAAACCATCGTAGGAGCAATTTCCACAGGAACTCATGGCACGGGTAGAGAACAAATATCCATGCCCGGTATGGTACGTTCGATGGTACTAGTAGCCGCACATGGAAAGATCTACAGGGTCGAACCGAGTAATGGCATAACAGATCCAGACAAACACACTGAAACTTCCATTGAGCTCATTCAAAATGATGATTTCTTTTACAGCCTTTTGATCAATCTGGGAGTGATGGGCATCATCTACTCTGTTATCATCGAAGTCAGACCGAGATACTGGCTATTGGAAAAAAGACACATCACTAAATGGTCGAATCTCAGAAAAGACCTCTCCAGTCAAAAACTTTTTGAACCTGACATAGTCGAGATAGCTGGAACAAACAAAGAGCATCTAGCAAGAGGGATCACCGTGATGATTAATCCGCACAAGGTGGGTGGTGATCATCTCTGTATGTTATCCAAAATCTTTGAAGTGGAACAACCTGAAGGCCATTTGAGACCTAAAGGAAGATCTAAGTTGTCTCAATTCCTGAGCGATCTACCCATCTCATATTGGACCTATCTTTGGGTGGTTTGCAATAGGCCTAAGCTCGTGCCCAAACTCCTCAATTTGGTGATTAAATCTACCTCATCTCGAATCCTCGATCTCAGTCACCGGGTATTGCATGCTGGGTCAGCTTACATCCAAAACAAGTCATCAAGCTGCGAATTTGGATACCGGATTGATCAGGAAGGATATTTGAAAACAATTGAAGACCTTTTTGTCAAAAGCAGTGAGCTTGCTACCCTTTACAACTTATTCTCATCCATCCCTATTGGCATTCGTTTCACAAAGGCCTCTAAAGCCTATCTTTCTCCGGAATTTGGGCACAATGTATGCTATGTAGTGACACCAGCTCTTGTAGAACAGCCAGGATTCCAATTGCTCCTAAACTCATTTCAGGAAATACACATTAGAAATGGAGGCAAACCTCATTGGGCCAAAATTACCAACCGAATTGATGGGAGAATTGATCTCCTGCAAAAATGGTATCCCAAACTTGAAACCTGGCTACACGTCATGCGCCATTTTAATCCAGACGACACCTTTAGCAACGGTTTTTCGGATCGATTGGGTCTGACCACTTCTTTGGTCCGGAAATCCTATCTGCTAAATTGAAGGCAACCAATCATCTTCCTGATATCCTCGGATTGTTTTCTTGATTGCTTCAGAAAAAGGAGTAGGCTGAAATCGAAAGTCCTCAATCAAAGGTTGGATGTCCACATTCCAGTTGAGAGCTGTGATTTCCCGCATAACCTTTGGAGGCACTATTGAGATTTTTGGGATCAGTTTTCCAAAACTTACATCATATGCATCTACGAGATGAAGAATCCAGCTTGGAAGTGGCAGGGACCTTGTCTTGACATTCATGGCCTGTTTGATATTCTCCTGAAAATGATTGAGTGACATGGGTTTCCCATCAGCTGCGAAATAGGTCTTATCAATCAACGGTGATGTCAGGCTTCCCAGCACTAAGTCAGCAAAGTCTTTGATCCAAATAAATGCCATTTGCTGCTTGGAAAATGATACGTTGAGGTTGTAACCCGATTGGATCATCTTGAACATCCATAAACGAGTACGGTTTCGCTGTCCGAAGACAATTCCTGGACGAAAGATAAGATAAGGCATGCTGATATCCTTTCGAATTAAATCTTCAGCTCGCATCTTGCTTGCTCCATAGGGTGAAATCGGTTTTGGTGAATGTGATGTATCAATCTTCCTAAAGGTCCTGTCACAACCAGGTCCACTTGCTGCTATGCTACTGATAAACACAAATTTTCCCAAGTTACTGTGGTGTCTTTCCAAAGACCGTAGGAAACTTCGCAGAAATAATACATTTCCGCGGTCGTATACTTCTGCCGTTTTTGCACGGGTCACTCCGGCATTATGAATCACGTAATCAAATGATCCATACGTAGTAGCAATACGACCAAGCTCCTCATCTAGATGCTGAGGTTTGTCGAGATCCACTTCAATAAAATGGATCCGATCATCTCTCAGATATCTTCGGCTACTGGTGCTCCGTAATCCAGCAAAAACTGTGAAACCTTGATCCAATGCTTGTTCCACAAGCCAGCTTCCAATGAAGCCACTAGCCCCTGTTACTAGTAATTTTTTACCACGTCTTTCCACTATCGTACTCTTGATCTACAGTGGGAACAAGACTGTACTCCAAAAAGTTCTTCGGCACAAAGAATTGCACCATGCAAATTATTTATTGCCGTCCACCACGCTTGGATGCGCAAACTGGATATGGGATTATTAAATCCTAATTCTATATCTTGCCCTCAGGATAAATAGTCCACTGTGTTCACATCCCTCTTCTCAATTGCCAGAAGCTGGCTCACCTTGGCTTGCTTAGTGCTTGTCCAACTTTCGCCAGGACAGGAAGCTGCTGATTCTTCAAAAAAGAGGAACTCCACTCTATTCGATTCACTATATAATCTTCCCATCGAAAAGGTAAAGATTGTGGTCGACCTTGATTCCCTCCTGGAGGGTCGAATGACAAATGACGAGCACGCCGCAGAGATGCATGTTTACACGGATAAGGGTATCACCATGATGCTTCCGCTCAATATTTCAGTCAGAAGCAGATCGCGAAGGCGTCTCTGTGACTTCCCACCATTGAAATTTGACTTTGTCAAAGGCGATCTCAAAGATATGGGTTTGCGGAAGCAAGATGATTACAAAATAGTGACCCACTGCCTTGATGGCCCTGAGGGTGAACAGGTATTAGTGAAAGAATTTCTGATTTATCAGCTTTACCAGATCATCACTCCTATGAGCCTGCGTGCCAAGTTGGTTGATATGACTTACATAAATTCAGTTAGTAAAGAGGAGTTTGAAAAGAAAGCCATCATTTTGGAAAGTGATAAGGAATTTGCCAAGCGGCAAGATGGCAAACTATGCAATTGCATGGGTACATCAAAAGATAGTATTGATCCATTCTTATTTGAACAATTGGCAATGTTTCAGTTCATGATAGGTAATGCGGATATGGCCTATCTGGTGGAGAGAAATGTAAAATTTGTCCGGCAAGCTCCGGACAAACCAATGATCCCTCTTGCTTACGACTTTGACTTTGCTGCGCTTGTCAATGCCCCTTATGTCTATCCCCGGGTATTGGACAATCGTTCTCTCCCTCGGTCCTACCTTGGATTTAGAGACTACGCTCATGTTCTCCCGGAGGTGATTCAAAAATTTGTGCAGAAGAAGGAAGAAATATTTAACTATATCGAAGCCTTTGAATACATCTCGAACTTCGAAAGACGCTTGTGTCTTCAGTACCTCAAGAAATTCTATCGGCAGATTGAAAAGAAAAAGGTAAAGCTTCCTTATGCAAAAGGACACTGACTTTTCTCAAATTCACTCTGATTTTTACCTCCTTGCACAAGAGATTAACCATCATTTCTCTGACATTCCGTAACTTATCCTCTCCCTGTTTGGAATTCAAAAATTTCTAACTAATGCAGATGCTATGAAACTCTTTAGAACCAAAAGTTCAAGGATAAAGCAAGCTGACCAAACTAATGGTCAATCAGAGCCTGGCCGGAGGAGTTTTCTTCAAAAAGCAGGGCTTGGTGGTTTGAGCCTTGCCACCATCCCGTTTTTAGGAGTAGAAGAACAACTGGAATATACCACCCAAAAAGTGAATCGTTACTCCAAGCCTACTGACCTCAAGATCACGGATTTGAGGATCGCCGAGATTGGGAAAGGAGTGGCGTTTAGAACACCCATAGTGAGGATCTACACCAATCAAGGTATTGTCGGCCATGGAGATGTCAGGGATGGAGCTGCCAAGGAATATGCCCTTTTTCTAAAGAGCAGGATCCTGGGAGAAAACCCTTGCAATGTAGAACGGCTCTTTAAGAAGATTCGTCAGTTTGGGCATCATGGCAGACAAGGTGGAGGAGTCTCCGGGGTGGAAATGGCTCTCTGGGATCTTGCCGGCAAAGCTTACAATGTTCCAGTCTATCAGTTGCTGGGAGGTAAATACCGGGACAAGGTACGGGTGTATTGTGATACCACGATTTCCAAAGATCCCCACGAATATGCCGAGCGTATGCAAGCGCGTATCGATATGGGCTATACCGCCTTGAAGATGGATATCGGCATCGGACTGCTTGAAGGCATGGAAGGAGCGATCATCAATGACCCAAGGGGGAAGCTCCAACCCTGGCAGCATGAATATCGCGATTATGGCTGGACCAAGCACCCCTTTACCTCGGTACAAATTACCGAAAAGGGTCTGGACCGGTTGATGGAATTTCTGCATGTCATGAGGGAAAAGATCGGCTACGAAATCCCTATGGGAACCGATCATTGGGGACATTTCAGTGTCAACGAAGCGATCAAGATTGCCCGGGCCACTGAGCCATATAATCTGGCCTATATCGAAGACATTATCCCTTGGCAATATACCGATCAATGGCGTGAGATCACCGAGTCTAGTGTGACACCCACCCAAACCGGTGAGGACATTTACATGCTGGAAGGAGGATTTGAAGAATTGATTACTAAGCGTGCGGTGGACATCGTGCACCCGGATCCAAATACCGCCGGAGGTATCTTGGAAACCAAGCGCATTGGGGACTTCGCCACTAAACACGGCATTGGGTTTATGCACCATCACGCTGCCGGACCTGTGTCGTTCCTCGGTTGTGTTCACAGTGCTGCAGCAACAGAAAACTTTATGTGGCTCGAACATCATGCCGTGGATAAACCAGATTGGGAAAATCTGGTGACTGGAATTGAAAAACCCATTGTGCAAGATGGTTATGTGAAGGTACCGGAAGCGCCGGGCCTAGGCGTGGAGCTGAATGAAGAAGTGGTTGAAAAATACCTCATCGACGGAGAAAAGCTGTTTGCTCCTACCCCCGAATGGGATAAGATCAGGTCGTGGGATCGACTTTGGAGTTAAGATGATCCAAGCTGGAATTAGTACTTAATCTTCAAAATGCCAACTATTATCTATTATCAATTGCGTCCACTTGTCCCAGCATATTGAGTGGGAGTTGATTGTAGCTCTTTCGAGTTCGGCAATAGGATACTGCCTCTATTACTTTCTCGGCGTTAAAAAACATTTGTGCACGACTCTGCTAGATGGCCGGCTCAAGCAAGCAAGATTTTCTGTTGTTTGCGTATTAGTCCGCAGGTTTCTGGGAGTGGTATTCCTAGGAATATTTCCTCTTCTTGCTATTTATCTCCTCACGGAGGTAAGTCTTGAACAAACAGGGATTTCCATGCCAAGAGGAAAGGCTTATCTTGCCTGGACTCCGCTGGGATGTTTTCTAGTCATTTTGATTAATACGTTCGCGGCAAGAACTGCTGAGAACTTGGAATTGTATCCCGAAATCAGAACTTCATCATGGACCCTGTCACTCTTGATTCTGAGTAGTATTACTTGGATCGCTTTCCTAATCGCCTATGAGATGATGTTTCGGGGCATAATCTTACTTACCTTCGAACGTTCGTTTGGGGCAACGGTCGCTATCATCTCTTCAGTACTTTTATACGCACTCGCTCACATGTACAAAGGAAGTCGTGAGACTGCCGGAGCTGTCCCCTTCGGTATTTTTATCAGTTGGTTGACCATTATTTCTCACAGTATTATTCCGGCAATTATTGTTCACAGCTGTACCGCATTATCTAATGAATATCTTTCCATCTATTATACAAGAAAACGACAAGGATTAAATAAATGAGAATACTGGTAACTGGCGCAACCGGGTATATCGGGCAGGCTTTGTGTCACCAGTTGATGCAAACCGATCACCGTATTCATGTTCTATGCAGGTCGAAAGAAAAGGCCAAATCTCTAACTCATCCGAATGTGCAAATCTTCTTCGGTCAAATTCAGGACCCAGTGTCTGTTTCAGAGGCGATGAGGGGTTGTGAATCTGTATTTCACCTAGCCGCCCATGCAAAAATGTGGGACATAGACGTATCCAATTTCTATAGAGTCAATGTGCAAGCAACTGACACCCTCATGCAGATTGCATTGCAAATGAATGTGCGCCGGGTAGTGTACACCTCTACAGGAGGCACCATGGAACCTTATAAAATTCAATCAGGGCCAGTGACAGAAAATCAACCCAGGTACCAAGAGCCGGACACGGACTATGTCAAAAGTAAACTGCTCGCCGAGAGAAGAGTGCTGTCATTTTCCAACAAGGGTCTTGAGGTAGTTGTGGTCAACCCAACACGCGTCTTTGGGCCTGGTAAGTTTAGCGATAGCAATGCTGTCACAAGGATGATCAAGCAATTCTGCGAGGGCAAGTGGAAATTTCTTCCTGGAAGTGGCAAAAGTCAGGCAAACTACGTGTATGTAGATGACGTGGTCAAAGGCCATCTTCTTGCCCTAAATAAGGGGCTGTCGGGAGAGCGCTACATTCTGGGTGGAACAAATATTTCCTACCTGGAGCTGTTTCAGTTACTGAAAGAACTATCTGGAGCCAGCCAACATCTATGGAAAATACCAGTGCCTCTTATTGTGTACTATGCATATTTGCAGCTTCTCGGGGCAAGATTTCTTGGTATTGAACCCAGCATTATTCCTGCCTTCGCGAAAAAGCTGACCAAACACTGGCCGATGAGTAGCGACAAGGCTATCAGTAAATTAGGTTATACAATTACGCCTTTACGAGAGGGGTTGATGAAAACACTTCAATGGCTGGAGCATGGAGGAGGACGATAACCACGTTCGCTGATCCGTTCTACTGATCACCTTTCGTTTGACTGCAATTCATTTCGGTTGAATCTGCTGATTAGTGGCATCCCCAGGCGCAAAGGGAAAAGATGCATTAGGAGCCACGACAACTTGTTTAGCAAGCCTGGCACAATAACTGACTTTCCGCTTAGCAGACCATCTATAGCTACCTTGGCTACCCAGTCAGTATCAACGATAGATAGTCTCGCTAAAATGCCATGACCTTTCATTTGTTTGGCCACTAGTTTATTCGTCATCATCCCACCCGGTACCAGCACACTTACTTTTACATTTGTGTCCTTCAATTCCTCTCTTAATCCGTAGCTAAATGAAAAGATAAAAGCCTTGGATGCAGGATAAACAGTTTTATATGCAGCGGGATATTGCGACATGATACTGGAAACATTCAAAATATAAGATTTCTGGTGACGTGCCAGTTCAGGCAAGAGTTTACAACATAGATAGACGGGAGCTCGAATGTTAAGTTCAATGATTGCTTCGATAAGTTGTAGCGGTACCTTTTCAATATTGAAGCTGCCGCCGCACCCGGCATTATTTATTAACATGTTTATCGAAAAATTTTGAAGCTGGAGCACCAGGCGATTTATCGAGGTTCTTACAGTCAGATCCGCTTCAAAGACCCTTACCGATACATGATAGGTTGATATGATCTCTTTCTGCAAATTGTAAAGACCTTCGTTAGGAAGTGAAATTAGGACAAGGTTCATACCTCGCGAAGCACACTCATAAGCTAATGCCTTACCCAGTCCTTGACTTGCCCCAGTGATTATTGTATACAAATTATTGTTATGCTCATGCACACCGAATCTTATGACAAATTCAGATCAACAAGTATGATCTACATCAATAAAAATCATGACTTGTTTACTTCCAAAATTTCCTTTAGAGCGATAAGTGAGTCAACTTGAGATACTCCTCAACTGCCTCACGTATAGACTCTTTCCTCCTGATAATTCTAGCAAGCAGTTCTTGAAAACGAGCGTCACCCCGGATACTATCGAATTGAAAATCTACTTGAATGAACTGCTCCAAACTACCCCATCGCAAAAAACCGTCCTCAGCTTCCAACTGACTAAGCATGTCGTAGGTAAGCGATCGTTCACCCAGAAAGGAATAAATACCAGCCAGATCGTAGATCGCAGATAATCGATCCCGACCCAGCTCCATTTTCTTAATATTGATCTCAATCTGCCTATTCATCAACTCTAATCCCCGTTCTTGATCTCCATTGAGATATAGTGCCTGACCATAGCGATGCCAGTCCCGATTCGATACTAGATTATCCTCAGACTGCTCTCGAATCTGGTTCTCTAGGTTTTCATAATAACCAATTGCAGTCTGGTAATCCCCTTTGTTCAAATAGGGTTCTGCCAAAAGGGTATTACGAAATTGATTGTCTTCCGGATACATCTTCAATACATATTCGATGGCTTGATCAAATTGGGCAGTTCGCATATAGTACCACCAGAATCCGACCGGAATCTTGGGTTTAAGGCTGGTGCAAATTTGGAGAGCTGACTCCTCCCGTGATAAATCACCAATCTCGGAAAAGACAAAACTATATTGTAAATGAAGTTGCCACCTGTCATCAGGAGTAATTGCTCTTTCTCTCGCCCGATCCAATAATTGAACAGCTTTCAGATAATCTATCTGTAGATCGCGATATATCTGGACCTGATCATAGATACTCTGAACATCATTCGGATTCAATTCTGAGGCTTTTCCTAAATCTGAAGCTGCCAGAATATTCTGACCATTTACCAGGTGCACGCGTGATTTCCAGCGGTATGCCTCCGCAAGGCCAGGACGAATTGTTATAGCTTTATTGATCAATGAGAGTACCGTATCAAGAGGATTCTCTTCAAGCAGCCTCGACCATATCCTTTGTTGAAAATGAGTTTTTGCCAATCCAACGTAGGCTTCGGCAAGCAACGAATCTCTAACTAGTGCCTGTTCGTAAAAAAGTTTAGCCTTTTTCAATAAATCTAGCCAATCCTCATTTCGCTGATGGCGACTGTCAGCAACATGGTAGGACTCATTTCCTTGCAGAAAGTAATCGTAGGCAATGGGATCATTCGTCAGAACTTTTTCAATCCGGTCCCGTACATCAGGCAAAATCTGCGCTTTGAGTTCGCTGGCAATGTGCTCGGTTATTTCAGCCTGTACCGAAAAAATATCCGAGACATCCCGGTCGAACGATCCTGACCAGATCAGAGCATCTTGATCAGCTTCAATCAGTTGTGTATAAATCACTGCCCGATCCGCTTCCCGGAGCACACTCCCTTCTACCAGAAAATTCACTCCCAACTCAGCTCCAATCTGCTTCGCATTCATCGAACTGCCACGATATTGTTCTGCTGTCGATCGGGAGATTACGCGAATGGCATCTATTTGAGACAGATGGTTTGATAGGGCTTCCATCATTCCGTTGCAGAAGAAGGTGTTTGAACTGTCACGGCTTTCATTCTTAAAAGGCAACACAAGGATGCTCAAATCCTTCCCTTTCAAGTCACCATTTGTCCTCTTGCTGATTAACAAGACAGAGATCAGGCCTACGAAAGCAAGTAAAACAAACAGACCGAATTTGCTGATCATTCCAGATAGGTCCCTGCTCTTTTCAGCTACTTGCGACGATTCGAACTTTGGCACGACATATCCCTTATTGGACAAAGCCCAGATTTCAAGTGGTCGAGATACATTCTTCAAATGGTGAATACCCATCAGGGTCAGAGCGATTTCGGGATGATTTCTTAGCTCAGTAGCCATCATTCCTGACATGAGCACCGAGCCCGGCGAGCCCAAAGTTTCGATTCGTGAAGCAATGTTGATGCTGTCCCCATATACCTGTTCGCCATCGAAGACAACGGTACCCATATGCAGGCCCTGCCTCACCGGAACCTGAGGATCTCGATCAAATTCTTGCTGAAGGGCCATTGCACATCGAACTGCCTGTATCGGAGAATTGAAAACACATAAAGCTCCGTCACCATAGAAATTCACTATGCGTCCTCTGAAGGACGATACCAGTTCTTCCGTTTGTTGCTGAAATCGCTTCAGGAGCCGTGATGCCAAGTCTTCATCTTGACCCATTTTGGCCGTGTAACCCTTAACATCGATAAATAAGATCGCGGATAGCCGATGCATACCCTACATTAAGGATATCCAATTTGGCCAACAATGACCCCTGTCATTATCATTCCTGAATCTACCTTACGTAGTCGATCCTACCAGTCCACCACCGATCCATCACTGTTCAGGTAAGTCTCAGGATTACGCCAATCATGTCCCATCCTTTCAGCCAAAGCTTCATCGTCAAGTTCGATGCCGAGCCCTGGTTTGGTAGGGAGATCGACATGACCATCTTTGACTAGAAATGGCTCCTTCAAATAACCTTCACCTAGCGTGACCTGTTCCTGACAAAGGAAATTGGGAATGGTGGCCGAGAGCTGAATCCCTGCCGCCAGGGAAATGGGCCCCAATGGATTATGTGGGGCAATCGATGCATAATAAGCTTCCGCCATTCCCGCGATGATGCGCACCTCAAAGATTCCTCCCGCATGACATAGGTCCGGTTGGAGGATCGTAGCAGCTCCCTTCTCCAATATCTCTCTAAATCCCCACTTGGTGAAGATTCGCTCTCCGGTAGCTATCGGTACATGGGTTTCCCTCGCCAGGTTGGCCATGATATCTACATTCTGACAGTTGACCGGTTCCTCGATGAAGTAGGGTCGATATGGTTCGAGAGCATGTATCAACAGCTCGGCGTTAGGTGCACTGATAGCTCCATGGAAATCAATACCGATGTCTGCATCATCTCCTACTGCTTCACGCAAACCTGCAAAATCTGCCGCTGCCTCATCGATAAATTTGGGATTTGCAATCACACCGGATTGAGTAGCATTTTTTACACCAGTTTTAAAAGCAGTGTATCCTTCTTCTTTTGCCTTGGCAATTCGCTCCGGTGTTCGCGCATGGGCATATACCCGGATTCGTTGACGTGTTGGCCCCCCTAGCAGTTCATAAATCGGCACGCCCAAAGCTTTACCCTTGATATCCCAAAGAGCCTGCTCAATGCCACTCAGAGCACTGGTGAGAATAGGACCACCACGGTAAAAAGAATGTCGGTAAATGGCTTGCCAGTGATGCATAATATGCCTCGGGTCTTTACCAATTAGATACTTCGCTGCTTCGTCAACTGCTGCAGCGCATGTATCTGCCCGTCCTTCAGTAATTGGCTCCCCTAATCCAACGATGCCAGCATCGGTGTGCATCCTTAGGAATAAAAATCGAGGCTGCACTTTGAAAGTCTCCAGTCTCGTAATATGAATAGAATCCTGGAGGGGTGCACCCCAGTTATCGAGCTGGTTTGACGGGGAGGCTGTCAATTTCCCTCCGGTGGCAGCCAAAGCAGCCGCAGCTAAAGTTTTGCGAAAGAATCTCCTTCTTGATTCTGATGAATTTTTGTTTGATTTCATGTCATTCATTTTTGGATGAACTATTAATCATTCTGCTCTTCAACAAATCCTGAGATATCTTTGATATCATCCTCCTTCCCTCCAAAAGATAAAGAAATGGACTGGATCATGATCTGGTAGGTCAGGACTTATCACTTCGGTTTGATTTCTCCTTGGCTAATGCACCACTTTGTCTTAATTTCCAAACTCATTAAATACCGGAA
>JAHELJ010000075.1 GCA_024644235.1 Lewinellaceae bacterium | reverse complement strand
GAGGGAGGCATCTGGAGATCCAAAGATGGGGGTGAAAATTGGGAACGGGTACTAGGAGGCTTACCGCAAGGTATCATTGGCCGAAGTGGCATTTCCATCTCACCCGTAAACCCCGATCGCATATATGTTATCCAAGAAACCGATAATGAAAAACAAGGCGGGCTCTATCGTTCTGATGATGGAGGAAAGTCATGGTCAAGAGTGAATCGAGATCACAAACTCAGGCAAAGGGCCTGGTATTACAATCATGTGGTGGCACATCCCACCCAAGAGCATGTAGTATACGTGATGAATGTAAGGTTCCATAAGTCGATCGACGCTGGAAAAACTTTTGAAAATGTCAGGACCCCTCATGGCGATAATCATGCCCTTTGGATAAATCCGGATCAACCATTAATCATGATTGAAGGAAATGACGGCGGAGCATGTGTCACATTAAATGGCGGTAAGACATGGTCCACTCAACATAACCAACCTACGGCCGAGTTCTACCGTGTGTCAGTTGACAACCAGTTCCCATACCGGGTATATGGAGCCCAGCAGGATAACACAACAATCTCGGTTCCGAGCAAAATGGAAGATGTGCTCGATCCAATCGCTACCTGGCAATCCGCAGGAGGCGGAGAGAGCGGACATATTGCTGTGGACCCACGTGATCCCAATCTCATTTACGCGGGCACCTACATCGGGCAGATCGATCGATCTGAAAAGGATAAGGGACTTCGCCAGGATGTAATGGCCTATCCGCAAATGCATGACGGGACAGAACCCCGGCACATCAAATACAGATTTCAGTGGAACGCGCCAATCCGAATTTCACCCCATAATCCCGACATCGTCTACCACTGCTCTCAATTTGTTCACAAGACTGAAGACAGGGGCAAGACCTGGGCAGTGATCAGTCCCGATTTGTCCCTGGCAAAAGATGCGTATCACGATATACCAGGTGGTCCGGTTCAGCATGACCATACCGGAGTTGAGCTGTATGGCACGATCTTCTCCTTTGAAGAATCACCCCATGCTCCAGGAGAATTGTGGACCGGAAGTGACGATGGCCTGATCCACCTTTCCCGTGATCATGGTCTGACTTGGAACAACATAACACCTAGTGGGATGCCGCAAGAAGGCACGATAAACTCGATCGAGTTGTCCGATCACCTGCCTGGTCGTGCACTGGTAGCTGTATATAAGTATCGCGACAATGATATGCGCCCCTATATTTTCATTACAAATGATTATGGTGCTAGCTGGGAACTTGCAACAAATGGAATCCCAGAAGATCATTTTGTAAGGGTAGTGCGTGAAGACAAGGTCCGTCAGGGTCTGCTTTATGCCGGAACTGAATTTGGGATGTATCTATCCCTTGATGATGGAAACAATTGGCAGCCACTTCAATTGAACCTTCCTTTCACACCCATCACTGATCTGGCTATTGCCAAAAATGATCTGGTGGTAGCAACCCAAGGCAGAAGCTTTTGGATATTGGATGATCTAACCCCTTTACAATATTGGAATGAAAAAAACAGTGAAGAGTTGCTGCACATTTTTCCAATCCAACCTGGGATCAGAAGTCAGTTGGCCGGGAACCGAAGGAGTGATCACAATCAACCGAATGGAGCGGTTATCTATTTCTCAAGTGAGGCTACCGACACAAACCGGATTTTGACACTGGAGATTATTGATTCCGATGGAAATGTGCGAAGAACCTTCTCATCAAATCCGGAAAAGGAGTCAAAACATGAGACGTTGCAGGTCAAAGCCGGTCTCAACCGGTTTATCTGGGACCTCCGCTTCGAAAAGCCCGTTGTTCAGGAAAAGGCTGTATTCAGTCTGGCTAACCTAGGTGGCATCAAGGCTCCTCCGGGAGAATATAAAGTAAGGATGCAACTAGATAGTGTGGAACAAACCGTTGGAGTCAGTGTCCAAACCGATCCTCGCTGGGAGGTGACTGATGTGACCTTGATTGAATTGTACAGTTCTACCATGAAGGCAAAAAATGCCCTTGAAAACTGTCACAAATCAATTGGAACTATTCGATCCATACAGAGGCAGCTGAAGCAATTGAGTGACCGTGATGACGTGAAAAATTTAGAGGATATTCAGCCTTTGATCAGTTCAGTCAGAGATTCACTATCAGGGTTGGAAAACTGGCTCATCCAGACAAAGAGCGAAAGTCGACAGGATCCGATAAATTATCCATCAAGGATTGATGATCAATTTGCATATCTGTACAGTACTCTCAATTCGAAAGACGATGCAGCGGGGAAAGGGGCTGAGCAACGGCTGGAAGATCTTCAATCTGAGTTGGAGCCACTTCTTAAGCGTCTGGAAGAAATTATTGAGACCGTTCAAGAGCTCAACCAAAAATTAAAGCAGTCATCCATTCAGGTGATTGAAGTGCCCGTACAAACCATCAAACCTTAGCGTGTTTTTGGAAAGAATTGTTGAAGTCTTACTTATATTTAAGATAGCACCAAACTTCCAGATGCAAATCCGTAGTAGCGTTTTAGTTTGCCTATTCTTGTGGTCAACATTGGCCGGGGCTCAGTTAGTGAACGTTGAATCCCTTCGGATCAGGGGCTATCCCGATGGATTTGCCGGCTCTTTGGGATTTCATTACAACTTCTTCAAGAATGTATCAAAGCTTTCCAGCATTGGAACCAACTTGCATGTTCAACTCAAGAAAGAACGAGACCTTTATCTTTTCATGGCAGAATATGACCGGACACGAGTGAATGAATCTGACTTTTCCAATGAGGCATTTATTCATTTGCGGTACACCCGAAACCTTGATGAAAAAGTGGTCCGGTGGGAGTTTTTTAGCCAGCTACAGCGCAATACGATCCGGCTTCTGAATATGCGCGGCCTTCTTGGTACCGGTCCCCGATTTAAGTTGACGGGAGATTCAGAAAAATTCAAACTTTATTTTGGTTCATTGTATATGTTTGAATACGAGGAAGAGCTTGAATTGTCTATCCATCGAAATCACCGGCAGAGTTCGTATTTAAGTTTTACCATTGTTCCCAATGACGCTGTTCATATTGTAAGTACTACCTATTTCCAGCCCTTGTGGGAAGATTTTAGTGATTTCCGGCTTCTAACTGATTTTTTTATGTCGGTACGTATTACCTCCTGGTTGTCTTTCAACTCCCGCTTTTATCATCTTCGAGATAGCGATCCTCCTGGAGATAGCCCCGATACAACATATCGATTTACGAATGGTCTGACATTCTCTTTCAAACCTAAACAAGTGACCCCCCCGATTTATCCTCCATCTGTGCAGATGTGAAAAAAGATCTGTTTTAGGGAATTATTTCTAATATATAAGCCTTTCTATTTTCAGCGGTTGCTAAACTCTTAAATCTGTAAGACCCTATATGAAAAGACCAAATGCTGAAGCATTAGTGGCCCCACCATGGCTGCTCTCTGAAGATCAATTCAATCGTTTCCTGGAAACCGGATACCTAATCTATAAAGATCAGGTAAGGGTCACTTTTTCCTATCCACATATGCAGGCAGACATTCTCCAATTGCTGAAAATGGCGAAAGGCATTGTACAACCCGATCCTGACGACCTGCTCGAGTCAATCGAGGGGAATCGAAGCATAGTTGGGCTGGATCTCAACGATCAGATCATTGCCCATCAGCGCTTTAAGCTTTGGCCTTCAGTGAAATTGGCAGAACTACGTACTGCCTTTGTCCGACCAGATCACAGAGGTATCGGGCTCAACACCTTCATGAAGAAGGTCATTCTCAATCTTATTCACCTTCAACATCCTCTTTGGGAAGCTCTAGGTTACTGTCAGCCATTGAGTATGAGTAAAAATATCTTCTCAAAATTAGGATTTGACGAAGTATCTCTTGATTTTGTCAAAGGGCAATGGCCGATCATGGAGCTTGATTGTCCAAAATCAGATTGCTACCTAAAAAATGGCCATGCCTGCGGTTGCCAAGTGTTGCATTTGCAGTTTTAATTAGAAACCTCTGACATGAACAAAGCCCGGGTTGGCACCTTTCGAGGAGATTTCCTTGGGGCTCTTACATCTGTACTGGTATCTCTGCCTGGCAATATTGTTTATGGTATGATTGCCTTCGCACCACTAGGCACTGATTACATCGGTGCGGGGATACTGGCTGGCATGTTCAGTTCTATTTTTGCTGGGTTCTTTGCAGCATGGTTTGGTGGCACACCTGTCATGGTCACAGGTCCGCAAGCACCTGGTACGATCCTGTTCGCCGCTATCCTCACCAAGTTGCTGGAAACAGGTGACTTTGCATTGTCAAATGCAAATGATGTCTCCACCATCCTAGCCCTGACTTTTATGGCCGTCCTGCTCAGCGGAATTTTCCAGCTCATATTTGGTAGCCTGAGATTGGGAGGCCTTGTGAAATACATATCCTATCCAGTCATTGTCGGGATCATCAACGGTACCGCTATTCTCATGATAGTCAGTCAGCTATCTCTCTGCTTTGGCATGCCCAAGCAATCCATATGGGAAACTTTGAAGAATCTTGATCAGGTGCAACCATTTACCCTTTTGGTAGCGATTGTCACGATAGTTTTGATGATGCGTGGCAAAAAATGGATACCCCATGTACCATCGGCTATTCTTGCCATCATAGGTGGTACTCTCTTGTACTATGTGCTGCACTACACAGGAAATAATATCGCTTTGGGGCCAACCATTGGAGAGGTCCCTACAGGCACGCCCTCTTTACAGTATTTGGTGCACGGTTTTCAGTCTATCGATCAGTATCTGGATTGGACCTATCTTTCGATCATTGTCAAAGGTGCCATGGCCATTGCTATCATAGGCTCTATTGACTCACTGCTGTCAGCAGCCACCCTACAGAGCATCACCAATCACAGGACCAATGCAAATCGCGAACTGATCGGACAAGGCATTGGCAACGTCGCATCAGGTCTGTTTGGAGGATTGGCTGGTGTGGGTTTCATGGGTCGCAGCATCGTAAGCTATCATGCAGGTGCCCGTACGCGGTACTCCAGTATGATGACCAGTGTCATTCTCCTCATTGCTATAATGTTATTAGCCCAATTTATCGGATACATACCTCAGGTGGTGATGGGGGCAGTCGTAGTCGTGTTGGCAATCCAGATCATTGATCCGTGGAGCTATCAGTTGGTCAGGGATCTTTTTCAGAAGAAAGTATCACATCGCCAGCGTTTAGTCACTAACCTTCTGGTTATCCTGCTGGTAATGATCGTTGCAATATTTATCGATTTCATGCTCTCTGTAGGTGTCGGTATCGTAGTGTCGATTGGACTATTTGTGCAAAATATGAGCAAATCGATCGTAAAGCATGTCTATTTTGGCACTTCCTACCACTCAAAGAAAATCAGGCACGAGGCTCTTCAAGCCTTGATCAAGCAACATGGTAAAGAAATTGCGGTGATTGAACTAGAAGGCTCCATTTTCTTTGGTGCTTCCGATACTCTGGTAGATCAAATCGATAAATTGGTTGATCAGGGAGTGAAGTATTTGATATTGGATTTCAAACGCGTAAACCACATTGATGCAACCGGGTATAAAATCTTTGAACAGAATTACAACCGCCTCAAACAATTCGGATGTACGTTGAGCTTTTGTTACTTCTCGGAGCAGAGCAAATTCTGGTCAGAAATTCAAGACTTTGGACTGAACAAAGTAGTTCCTTCTCACCTGTTTTTTATCGATACCGATCAAGCTCTCGAATATTTTGAAGATGAACTTCTGAAGAGCCTTAATGCCAATGTATCGGAAGACTTCGAATTCACCTTCAAGGGATTTTTCAACGACTGGGATTTTACGGAGAAAGAAATCGAAGTGATGTATGGCTATGTAGAAAAGCAGACATATCAGATGGGTGAGCTACTATTTCGGGCAGGTGATCTGGGCAATTCGATGTATTTATTAGCGAAGGGAATTGCAGATATCTTCATCGTCTTGCCAACAAGCGGCAGAATGAAAAGGATTTCTACCATTACTTACGGTACGGTGTTTGGGGAGATGGCACTTTTAGATGAAAAACCAAGATCGGCATCAATCCGAGCAGCCACAGATTTGATTTGTTACCGTATTTCGACGGAAAATTTTTCCAAGATGAAGGAGAACCATCCGATGATGGCCATGAAGTTCTATCTATCTCTATGCAAAATTCTGGTTAACCGCTTACGTGATGCTGACAATTTGATTTCTGAATTAGAAGCATAGGTTAAATTTCGGAGTTTTTCACTCGAGTTACCTGCTGGGGCATAATGCTTCCGGCTAAATAATATTGACGCTCGATCGTGGAAACTCCTTAATTGTAAAAGATTAACCAATAGATCTAGCCAACATCACACAGGGGAAGGTGCAAACACCTTCAGACTACATTATTGTCTTGATGAAAGAAATAAGGCGTTCCGTTTGCTTACGATGAGTTGAGCCACTGCGAGCACCAGCAATAGAATTGCCATGAATGGTGATCCAATGCCAGTGGAGACGTGTGTATAAATAGCTCCGATCATTATAGCTATGAAGATGATGGAGGCAAAAAATGCGGTGCGCGGGATCAAAACCATCACGGCACCAAGGCATTCAAGGATCCCAATAATTCTTGCAAACTGACCGCTATAGCCCCAATTCTCAAATTGAGTGGTTACCTCCTCGGTGCCCGTCAGCTTTGGCCAGCCGTTTTGAAAGAAAAACCAGGCTAGAATTATTGCAAGGATCCATGAAATTAGAGTTGTAGGTCGTAGTTCATCCATTTCTATTGGTCTAATGGTGTAGCTCTTTCGTATTAAATTACGGAAACTTCCACTTTTTACACTTGGGGATCCTGTAAATTTCGGCAGATTCATCTGGCGATACGCAGTTCAAATAATACAAATATTTTGAGCTGTTCTGACACCTTGATATCGATTCGTTCGTCAAATAGAGGATTAATTCAAAACATTTGATCACCAAAACATAATCAAACATGACAACACAAGAAGTTGCAAACAAACTCGTCGAATTATGTCGCACAGGCCAGTTTCAGGAGGCACAAAACAGTCTTTATGCTCAGAATGCAGTGAGTGTCGAGCCAGAAGGCTCTCCCTGGGGAAAGGCCGAAGGGCTACCTGCGATCCAAGCTAAAGCCGAGCAATGGGCTAACATGGTCGAAGAGGTACATGGCGCCAAAGTATCAGATCCAATTGTTTCCGGAAGTCACTTCGCCTGCACTATGGAAAATGATGTAACCTTCAAAGGGATGGGAAGGCAGCAAATCAACGAGATCTGTGTATATGAAGTGAAGGACGGCAAGGTCGTGAAAGAGGAATTCTTTTACGATGTTCAGCCACCGGCATAATTCACTAATTTCTGAATGAAAAGAGATCCTCGCTGTTGATTCAGTGGGGATTTTTTTAGACCTACCATAGCCTTCAAGAAAACCTGGCATTAGCTGGTCATTTCATATAACTTTATTTCACTCATTTCCTTCAAATGCTGATGTCAAGATTTATCGTTCTTCTAGCTGCATTTTTTCCTTTCATCGGTGCTATGTCGCAGGGCACTTCTGTTTCAGATCAAGGATTGACCATAGAATGGCAGATGGCGGAAGATGCCTACAAGAAGATGAAACGTAAAACTTTGGTTGAATTTGAATTCCAGCCTGCAGCCATGAAGATTAATGGGGAAGAAGTCAGCGCTGTTTCAGCTCACACACGCGGCAAAACCAGCAAAAAATACTGGCGTAAAAGCTACACGATTTCCCTGGAAGACAAGTTTAGTTTCAGTGGTTCAATAGCTATGAAGAAATTCTATTTATTGAGCATGTCGATGGATAGAAATTACCTCCGCAACCGGCTCGCCTTTGATTGTTTGTCTCCCCTTGGGGTGTTTCCGCTATGGTATCAGTACGTCACACTCAGAATCAATGATCGCCCGGAGGGATTATACATGCTTGTCCAGAGACCTGCTGACTATGCCCTAAAGGAATCCGGATCACACAGCATTCTTCGTAGACAAACAACAGGCCTGCTGGCCAAAGAAAAATTCGACAAGGACATATCGGATGAGGATCGAAAACTTAGTCTGAAGACCTTTGAATCCATCAGCAAGGATTGTGCTGAGTTGTCAGGCAAGGATTTGTTTGAGTCCCTCAATGTCAAGTTGGACATGCAGTCATATTTTCGCTGGTTGGCTTTCAACTATTTAGTAAGAAATGGCGACTATACCGATGAGGTCTTCTACTATGCCTTGCAAAACTCAGATCCAGTCCGTTTCGGCATTATACCGTGGGACTTTGACGATATATTGGCCAAAGGTCCTCACGAAGGTGCTATTAAACGAGCGGAAACCCTGGGTGATCAGCTCCTCTTTTCCAGTGAGGACAAGCTTGATCGCACCATCGCCAACGATCCCTACCTGTATAAGAGGTATCTGGAGGAAATGGCGACCGTCTGCGAAGTTTTGACTCCAAAAACTCTTAAAGGCATCACCGATAATATCTTCCGGGATCTGCGATCTTACTTTCTCGATGACAATGTGGCGACATTATCGCAACACGACAAGGACGAGATCGGATCACTGAAAGAGCTTCGAGAAGAACTGACAGCGATCCATAATTATCTGTGTACCCGGCGGAGGATGATGATGAGGCTTGCCAGACATACGTCTGTCAATTAAGGGAACCGTTTCTTTACTGTCCCTGGCTCAATCTATAACCTAATAAAATCAATAGTGATTGTTCTATGGTCCTTAGGTAAGGCATGACGGAGTACACTTTGATGATTTGAAGTAGTTGAGCGGGAATTTTCAAAGAATCTTTCAAAGTAAGTTTTGAACCCTCGACCTCCTGCCACCTCATCAATGGCACTTCGAGCAATCGATCCATGACCCATTTCTTGCCAAAGATCTTCTTGAAGCGTATGAAAAGCTCTACATCGAACAACCACCGGGTAGTAAACGACTGACGAAAAGCCAATTCTGCAGCCGATCTTTTGAAGACTTTGGCGCCACATTGAGTATCATGAATGGGTAACCTCACCACTGACTGGATCAGAGCACCAACAATTGTTGAGGTCAGACTGCGTACCCAGGATCGCTCGATACCTGACTTCGACATTTTTCTGGATCCAAAAGCCATATCCAGGTTATGTTTCATTCGATTGATGACTAACAACTGATAATCTCTGAAATCGGTGGAAAGATCGGCATCGATAAATCCGATGTCTTCCACTTTCGAGTTGTTCAGCATATACTGGATACCTCTCTTCACCGCTTCAGCTTTTCCTACATTCTTTTTCAGATCGACTATCTTGACTCGATGTGGTTGGCCTCTGCGAAAACTCCTCAGCATCTCGTAAGTATTATCTGAGCTTCCATCATTTACAAAGCAAAGGGTGTATTCATCTGTGAGGTCAATGAATCGCTGGAACTCTTCGAGCTTTAATCTTTTCGACTCATTATAGCAGGGTATAACAATTCCGTGTATCATAATAATTATCTTTTTGAGTTTTGTAATTGTTTTTACAATGCAAATTTGCAAGGCCTACAGCAGGAAAAATTGAATGTTCGATCGAGCGGAAGTATCCTTCGTTTTTCGACCTAGTTCCTTCGTTTTCTGGTAGCTGAACTTCTGGCTGGCAGTGCATCGGCAGCTAATTTTTCAAAGGCTTATCGTAAATTGGCCCCTGAATGAATGCGGGTTCTCGACACTTTTACGGCATCCTGGCGATAGGGCTCTTATTTCACATCACATCTTCCCTCTATAATTTTGAAAACACTTATGATGCCTATGTTCATATGTTCTTTGCGGAACACTATGCATCTTCTTGGTTTGACACCTGGGAGTACCGCTGGTATACTGGCTTTACAGTAACTAGCTATCCTCCGCTAGTTCACCATATCGTGGCCCTGTTGTCAAAATGGGTCGGGCTAAAGATGGGCTTCCTAATCTGGTCATGGGTTGTAGTTGCTATTTTGATCCGTGGGGTTTATCGTTTCTCCCAGATCTTTTTCAGCGAGCGGATTGCACTGTATGCAGCACTGGCTACCGTTTTTAGTACTGCGGTTTGCGAAGCCCTTCACATCTTTGGTCAGCTTCCCAGCCTGACCGGTACAGCTTTATTAGTCAACGCCTGTTCCGAAATCTATCTGTGGCTGAGAAGAGGTGGAAAGCTCCGCTTTCTCAGCAGCATCAGTCTCATTGCAATGACCTCCGCTGCCCATCATGTTTCAACCATCTTTGGAATGGTGTTCTTTGTCTTTCCTGTGATAGGAATCGCTCTTTTTGATCTTGCTCAGATGAAAAAATCAGCTGGTCAAATCATTGGAATCCAGGACTTTATCCGTGAACTTTGGACTAATTTGAGAAGGATCGTCTTCTTCGGGTTCTCGGCCGGTGGGATAACCCTACTGGTCACATTCCCCTACTGGATATGGTCCAAATCAGACCCTATCACTCAAGTCCCTATCCCGCATGGAAGCAGGGATAACTTTCTCGAAGTGTTATCATCCGGCCTTGTTTTCTTTCTCATCCCCTGGGGCATCATCTTGCTGCTACTCCCTTTTGTTTTGCGAAGGTTAACCTACAAACGGCACGTCTTCCTGGGTTTGTCATTCGTTCTCCTTTTCATCCTCGGCACAGGAGGAACAACTCCAATTCCGAGGACTATTTTGGGTGAAAATGCCTTTCAAATTCTTACCCTTGATCGATTCACTTTCTGGGGTTCGATTTTGGTTTTGCCTTTTGTCGGATTATTCCTCTTTGAACTGCTTGAGGGCAGAATAAAATCGTTCCTGGAAGATCGTATCGGCAGGATGGGTCACCGGCTTCTGGCCATTTCATTTCTGATCAGTTTTATGGCACTAGCCATCGTGACATCCAACTTGTCCGCATTCAAGAAGCTACAACCAGAAACCATCGACATTCAACCTATTGTCAATTTTCTCCACCGGGATGACCACGATAAATGGCGTTATCTCACTCTGGGCTTTGGCGATCAGATGGCTTGGTTATCGGCGAACACTAAAGCTTTAACCGTTGATGGCAACTACCATTCAGCCAGAAGATTAACGGAACTAACCAGCCGAGCAGTGGAAAGGTTGGAAAATGCAAAGTATCTCGGCAATTCAGGGTTGACGTCACTGCAGCAATTCCTGACTGTGCCTGAGAAATATCATTTGAAATACATCTTTTCGAACGATCAATTCTATGATCCGTTGCTTCATTTTGCGGGATGGCAGAAACTCCAGGAATTGGAAAATAAGATCGCGATTTGGGAGAGATTAGATGTACCACCCCTTCCGCAGGTACTGCCCAGAAAAGACATCCCATCCTATCAAAGACTGATGTGGGGAGTGTTACCACTGTCTACGGTGTTATTTGTAGTCTTTATCCATCTAATCCTGAGACAGAGGGGACTCTCCACTAAAGTGGAGGTAGATGAGGGACTCCAGTATAAAGAAAGAAGCAGGGGCAGTGCCTGGTGGTTTCACCTGATCTGGGCCATATTGGTCTCTTCCGCACTTGTTTATATTGTGAATCAAAATGCCCAGAAAACTACCAGCCAGGCGAGTCCTTCGCAAACCATAAAGTCATTTTTTCATGCCCTGGATTTTAAAGACTTCAATCTGGCCTACTCATATCTGGACCCAACATCCCGGCCATCATTGGAGCAGTATCTCCTCGAGCTATCTTTAGATGGTGGTATGCTTTCCTCTTATGTCAAGCTTGACTCGCTCAGCATTCAAACTCTTGGAGAAAATTCCCAGGGAATTCAGACACTGGTTACGGCAACCTGGACTACTTCTTTATCTACCTTTGTGACAGAACATCACTGCACTGTAAGGAAGCAGAGAGGGAAATTCTACCTGATGCCCGAGAGCTATCCACGTCGAAGACCGGCGGAGACTTTTGGGCGGGACACAGAAGTCACATTTGTAAAACAGGGAAGACGGAGTCCTCTTGTTGGCTCAACTGACAAGCAGGACGTACTTGATCGTCCGGATGGCTGGGTAAGTAATTCTACCCTGGTGAGACACAAAGACAGTTATGCGGTGCTTGGTGAATTCTTCAACATTGATGTTGATCCTGCATTTGTAACAATAGAGGCCATCTTGTATGATTCCCTCTCCAATGAGATTGCCAGATATTCAGCTATGGATGGCATGATTCATTATCTACTACCAAAAGAGAGCACTCCTTTTCTCATTGATTTTAGCAGTGAATTTGAAAGACTGGCAATGTCAGGACAAGACACGGTCACCTCCCAGCCATCCCGCTTTGTCTTATTCGTCAGAACATCCGTGGCAGGTTTCTCTCCTTACCGTTCAATTGGATTCCAAAATCTAAAAACAGACTCTCAGGAATCTATTAGCGGGGAATTATACAATTACGGCACCGATGCCATAAGTATTCCTCAGGTATTAATGGCATACCAGGATGACAGCAATGCCGTGAAATGGGTGAGTAGAAATTATCTCTCTAGCGGGGTCCGTCCTCACCGCTTTCAGTCCTTTCTACTTCCCCTCAAACCACTTGACCATGTTGAAATTCTACATGCTGCAGATGACTCCCAAATCTTCATTAATGGCAGCAGCAGATCGTACTACCGGAGTCTTACACCTGAGCTTGAGTCGACCGGGCCAGCCATTGAGCTAGATTCCAATGTTCAGCTTCGTATCTACTCAAATATTCTTACCCTGCAACCATACATAGACTGATGCCATATACTCGATACATAATCGTCTTCTCATTCCTGGTAATTCTGCTGGCTTGCAGGGATGAACCTGAGCCAATCAGTGTCGCCTCCGGCAGTGGACGGATTACCCTGAGTGATTCAGTGATCCAA
>JAHELJ010000189.1 GCA_024644235.1 Lewinellaceae bacterium | reverse complement strand
CACTCAGTTGATCGACGGACAGTTTGAAGACAGTATCCGTTACCGCATCCGTCATGATCACAAGATCAGGGAAGTGGCGAAATGGACTGAGGTACTCAGCGCTTTCAAGATCTGGCTGGCCAGGCAAGTAGCGAAGGGGATCTAGTTGATTCGGTTGAGTGTTTATGGTTTAAGGTTGAGCTATTGACCTTGCCTGAATATGATTGACACTTTTTAGTAATTAATGTAAACATGATATTCCTTCTTGGATGACATTTGTCGAATTCCTTCTTCAAATTCGACTGGTGTCATCCTATGGGGCAACGCCCCATGTGAACGCTGCTTATTGTATTTAGCCACACTCATTCTAGCTACTTTCTTGAGTTGTTGATAATTCTGAGGATGTGCGGGTATGATGTACTCGTTCTTTATGATTCCATTGAGTCTTTCAGCATGTGCGTTCTCCCACGCTCTATTGCCCATACTACTTACAATGCCTTGTGCTTTGAGGAGCTTTCGGTACTGACCGTCGATGTACTGACTTCCCCGGTCTGAGTGATGAATCAAACCCTTCAACTCCACTCCTGAACGATCTTTCAAGGCCATCTGAAGGGATAAAATATTTGCCTCTGCCAAAAGGTTCTTACTCACTGAGTATCCCACAATCTTCCGACTATACACATCGGTGATAAAGCTTAAATAGTAAAACCTGTCTTGGATTCGTATATAGGTGATATCACTCACCCAGACCTGGTTGACTGCTGTCAACTTTTTTCCCTTTATTAAATTGGGCAGCGCATAGCGAGATCGAGACCTCGTCGTCCTTCGATAATTCCTTATTCGCTTGATTCGCAATCCGCTAGATACCATCATCCACTCAAATTTATCTCTGCCAATACCAGAGGGATTGAGAATGCCATATATCTTTCTTAACCCCATTTTTGGGTGATCCATCCTAAAGTACATGACCTCTCTGGCTAATGTTTGTTCCATCAGCTTCCCATTCCTTACTGACTTTACTTGCTGATGATGAGCTTGTCTGCTAATACCTACTTGTTTATACAACTGATTCATTTTCCAGCTGTGTTCTTCCTTGTTTTGTCTAAACCATTCAAGCGTGGGAGTTCGCCCTTTTTTTCGATGTCAAGGTCATATTCGTCCCCCACTAATTCTATCAGCTTTTCCAAATAATCAATGCGCATCTGTTTCTGACCAACGATTCGTTCAAGCTCTGATAATCTCTGCCGAAGCTTCTTGACTTTTTCTTGTTCGCTTTTCATCTGTACTACTACAAAACTTTTTCGTTCGTAATGTATCGAATATTTATGCAGCCATTTGTACACAGATGTGCCGCTCACTCCATATTCCCTGACTACATCCCTAACTCTTATCAAGCCGTGATCAATCTCTTTTACTTTCTGACGTTTGAATTCATCACTAAACCGCCTTCTAACCAGCTTGTACTTCTCCATAATAAGTTGATTTTTTGTCAACCTATTTCAGGCTTAGACATATTTTTGATCCTCAATAGTGGCTAGTGATCAGTTTTCAGTGTTTAGCAGCAGGTTGACTGTTTATAGTTTAGGGTTCAGCCCACTTTGCCCGCTTTGCCGTTTTGACTTGTAAAGTAGTCAGGGCTCAGGATTTGAGTTGATTGCTGTGTGACTGTTATGAGAAGCTTTTTGAAACCATTCCAGCTATAAATTCGTTGAACTTCTCAAATGATAGTAATAATTTAGTCAGATGAGAGAAACAAGGAGAGCTGTTAGCCAACAAACGTTTACTTCCATTCGCAAACCAGAAGAGCTGGCGAACGTCGTTAGGAGGGAGGATGACAAGGCGCTTTATTTTGCTTTGAAGAATATCGCTTTCTCCTACAAGGATCTTTTCAAATACTTAGTCGAGGAGTTTTACGAGGATGGTCCAGATACTTCAAGATCGCGATCTGAACAATTAAGTGATCTAATGGAAGTGAGTGAGGCCACTCTTTATCGATGGAAGAAGAGCAGAAAGAAGGTTGATGAGAAATATGCTGAGCGGTTAAGCGAACTCATAAAGCTCTACGGATACGGTGAAGAAGTATTTGAATCCAGAAAGTCCTTTTTTGAATGGCTGAACTCGCCAAATGTTCACTTTAACATGAAACCTCCCGTCGATCATCTTGACAGTCTTCCTGGAATCAGATATACCAAGCACCTTTTGGATAAGATTGAATACGGTGCTCCGGTTTAGTGGACTGTACCACAGAAAACGGATAGATAAATCGGCTTCTTTTGCAATATATCGTCTTCATCGGAATCCTTACGTAGTGGGGCTATGTGCGCCTGCCCTAGTGACTCGTTCTGGCGGGGTTTTGCTTCTACTGACGCTGGCAGTCAGAATCAGGATTCGATCTGGCACAAGCTAATTCCAATTTACAATACCCATTTCAATCTTACAGTCTACTGATGTTTGCTTACCGGGTTGAAAAACAGCAACATCTAAGTACCATCTTGAAGGGCATTCCTGGAGATGTCTCGGACTTTAGATGGAACACCAAGGGACATCCGATCATCTACAGTTCTGAGAGCAGGTCACTGGCACTTCATGAGAAATGTGCCAACCTGTCTAAGCCCTTTTATGGTTTGCCATCATCCTATGTCTTAGTGCAGATAGAACTTCCGAAAAACAAATACCGGAAAATCCTTGCTGAGGAGCTTCCTGAAGGATGGGATATAATAGGCTCATACCATCCGCAAACGCAAAAGATTGGAGATGATTTTACCTCTTCAAAAGAATTGGCTTTGATCGTTCCTTCTACTTTGGTGAAGGGAGAGTTCAACATTCTGATTAATCCATCTAGAGCTGTGGAGTTAGATCTCAGAATTACGGTAGAAAGCATTGATGAGCGGCTGGTAGACTTACGGTAGTGCCAATCCGGATTCAGGTGAGTGATCAGGAACTAGGATTCAGGACCTAGGATCTAGGATCTAGTAGTCAGTGGCCAGTGTTTAGTGGTCAGCGGTAGCGTTTGGCCATTTGCCTCTCTTGCTGTTTTGACCTGCTACTGGTGGCTGATCGTGAGTAGTCGGGGAGTAAAAGCGAAAAGCCACCCATAAGGTGGCTTTTGTTTGCGGAGGAGGAGGGATTCGAACCCCCGGTACGCGTAAACGTACGCCGGTTTTCAAGACCGGTGCATTCAACCAGCTCTGCCACTCCTCCGAGTTGAGTGTGAGTTAGG
>JAHELJ010000188.1 GCA_024644235.1 Lewinellaceae bacterium | reverse complement strand
GCATGATACCGGAGAAAATGAATATGCCATCATATTACTCGGTGGAAACTTTACCGTGCAATCCAATAAGGGAAATTGGCAGACTACGAATGGGCGGAAGAACGTATTTAGCGGAATTGCGCACTCTCTCTATTTGCCCCGCCATACCAGTTTTACCCTGGTAGCCGAAAGTGAGCTTCTGGACATTGCGATCGGTTGGTGTGAGACTGACGAAGATCACCCTGCCTATCTAAAAGGTCCGGAAGAATGCGCAATTGAACTGCGAGGTGGGGATAATGCAAACCGGCAGATCAATAGTCTGATCCAACCTGGATTTGATTGTCATCGGCTAGTCTGTGTGGAGGTGTACACACCTTCAGGAAATTGGAGCTCATTTCCTGCCCATAAGCATGACGAACGCGTCCTTGATACGGAGGGCAATTTGCTGGAAGCTCGCCTGGAAGAGATCTATTTTTATAAAATCGACAAGCCACAAGGATTTGCTATCCAACAGATCTATACATCCGACCGAAGTCTTGACGAGATTGTCAGAGCTCAAAATAATGATGCGGTGTTGGTGCCAAGGGGCTATCATCCGGTGGTAGCGGGTCATGGGTATCATGTGTATTATCTAAATTTCCTGACTGGCAGCGACCAATCTCTGGCAAATACTGACGATCCCGATCACAGTTGGATCTACGGGACCTGGAAAGGGCAAGATGCCAGGCTTCCTCTGGTCACAGCGGATATGAATAAAGTCTGACCCCTTTCGATGACGAAGAAATATGACATCATCACATTCGGCAGAGTTTCCATTGATCTGTATTCTAAAGACCTGGGAGCAGCTTTTGAAGACATCAAGGACCTAAGTGCCTATGTAGGTGGTTCCTCGACTAACATTGCAGTGAGTTGTCGAAGATTGGGCTTAAGGACAGCCCTCTTGACTGCAGTGGGTAATGATAAGGTAGGGGACTTTATCCGTCGATTCCTGGAGAACGAAGGCATCGAAACCAAATACATCCCAACTATTGAAGGGACAAGAAGTCCGGCCGTCATTCTGGGTGTCGAACCTCCCGACCGGTTCCCGCTGGTATTTTACCGGGACAACGCTGCTGACCTGCAAATCACCATTGATCACGTCCTGACGGCAAACTTAGCCGACTTTCGGGCAATAGCTTTATCCGGAAATGCCCTAAGTAAGGAACCCAGCAAGTCTTCTACCTTCTTTGCTGCCGAGAAAGCTAAATCGCTAGGATTACACGTATTCTTAGATTTGGACTTCCGGTCTGACCAATGGTACGATCCTCGGGCATATGGAGTATTGGTCCGGGCTTTACTACCTTATATTGACACAGCCATTGGCACAGAAGAGGAAGTACTCGCTGCTAGTTTTGCGGACTCGGCCGAGATGACTGTAAAGCATCAGCAAGTATCCGCACCCGAGATTCAGGGTGATGTCAACGACGCCATCGAGCAATTATTGAATCGGGGGATACAAACACTCATCGTAAAAAGAGGTGCTGATGGGGCTTCCATTTTTCAACCGGAAAAGGAAGAAATAATAGTGCCGGGCTTCCCTGTCGAAATACTAAATGTGTTGGGAGCAGGTGATGCCTTTGGGGGAGGTTTTATCTATGGCTGCCTTCAGGGTTGGGATCTGTATAAAGCAGTGCGGATGGGAAATGCCTGCGGAGCAATCTTAGTCACCAAACATGGATGTGCGAATTTTATGCCCAACCTTGAAACTGCTATGACCTTTGCTGAGAGTCACGGTGGTTTATAGATTCATCGCATATGAAACCAATGCCTGCGGAAATACCCTGAGATGAAACAAGTGAAAATTGGTCTTACCGGCCTGGGTAGAATCGGACAAATTCACCTGCAGAATCTGGTACAAAGGATACCCGGAGTAGAGGTAATCGCTGTGTGCGACATCAGTCCGGAAACAGAAGCGGTGGCTGAAAGATATGGAGTGCCTCATTTTTATGCCAGCTTCGATTCCATATTGGCGCACAAGGACATTGAGGCCGTTGTGATTTGTTCGCCTACCGATAGCCATTTCAGTCACATCCACTTGGCAGCCAAGGCCGGCAAGCACATCTTTTGTGAGAAGCCTCTGGAAATGTCAGTCGCAAAGATTCAAGAAATTGAATCCATCATTGCTAATCACCAGGTGAAACTTCAGGTTGGTTTTAATCGAAGATTTGATCCGAGTTTTGCCCGGGTGAAAGAACGAATCTTGGAGGGAGAGATTGGAGATATTCATATTATCAATATTACGAGTCGCGATCCGGGTCTGCCGTCTCTGGAATACCTGAAATCCTCAGGTGGCCTTTTTCTGGATATGACTATACATGACTTTGACATGGCTCGATTTATAGCCGGCAGTGAGGTGAAGGGGGTTTATGCCCAGGGATTGGTAAGAATTGATGACTCCCTCATCGCAATCGGAGACATCGATACCGCAGTGGTCTTCCTGAAATTTGAAAATGGTACGATGGCAACCATAAATAACAGCAGGAAATCAGTCTATGGCTATGACCAGCGAATTGAGGTTTTCGGCAATAAGGGCATGGTCAATATTGATAACCATCTAAATGATACCCATCGGTTTTACGATCAATGGGGTGCACATTCTGCTCTGAATGTGAATTTCTTTCTAGAGCGGTACCAGGAAGCATATCTTTTGGAGATGAAAGCATTTATTGCTGCGCTCCAATCAAATCATACGATGCCGGTAGGAGCATTTGACGCATTACAAGCCACGAGAATCGCAGTGGCCGCATCAAGATCGATGAACGAAAACCGGCCGGTAGAAATCTCAGGGCATTAATCCGACTCTATGATCCAGTTCATAAGTTTTCTCGCCTTTACTGCATTCGTAGCTATCTATGCCACCTGGCAACTGAGAAAAGCAAAACTCAACACCCAAGACGGCTATTTTTTGGGCGGCAGGAGCTTGACAGGTATCGTGATTGCCGGTTCGATGTTGCTCACCAATATTTCTACCGAGCATCTCATTGGTATGAATGGATCTTCCTACAAGAATGGAGCGATCATCGTGGCCTGGGAAGTCACTTCTGCTTTGGCCCTTATAGTGGCTGCCCTTTATTTTGTTCCGAGATATCTCAAAATGGGATTGACCACGATTCCCGAATTTCTGGAAGCGCGTTTTGATGGTTTGACAAGAACGTTGATTGCGTTGCTACTGATCATATCTTTTGTCACCACACTTCTTCCCATCGTGCTTTACACCGGAGCGATAAATATTG
>JAHELJ010000187.1 GCA_024644235.1 Lewinellaceae bacterium | reverse complement strand
CGGTCTAAGTAAGATATTACATTTACCCAGATACAACAAGGAACAAAATAAAAAAGACCGCCTTGAGGGCGGTCTTTCTATATATACTATTGATTTTATTACCTAGTATCCTGGATTCTGAACCAAATTAGGGTTCGCCAATAACTGCTCTGCAGGTATAGGGAATACCTTATAGGTATCATTATTTACAGAACCTGGTGCTTTGAATATCCAATCTCTTGTATATTGACCAAAACGAATTAAATCATTTCTTCTCCAGGTTTCCGCGAACAATTCACGTCCTCTTTCATCCAATAATTGTTGTTCCCCAACAGATCCCAGGGGAGTAGCCCCTCTTAGAACTCTTAGATCATTTACCATGGCTGTTGGATCGCCACCACTACGTAACATAGCTTCAGCTTTCATAAGGTGCGCGTCTGCATATCTAAAGAATATTTCATGTCTGAGAAATGCTCCGAATCTGGGTGCATATTTCATAACCCTGATCCCCGTAGTTTCATCATTGTTAATAATATTGTCGGCGCCAGTTCCGTCTTTAAAATCTCTTTTAAAGGTCAATGGAGCACCGGCTCTATCCTGCAAAGGAGTTCCATCTGGAGCGAACTGCTGACCTACCAGGAATCCGTTACCAACATTGGAGCTTAATTCAAAACCGCCTTCATCTGTTGTTCCAGGACGTCCGGTAAATGGTAGCGCACCGGGTGGAACACCACCTCGGCGTTCTTCCTGCCCGTCTAATGGGGTTTCATCCAGTGCAACCCTATTAGAGTTTGGATCACCTTCGAAAAGATCATAATATTCTGCCAGTGTACTAAAGCCGTTCCATCCACCACCACCTTCGGTAGTAGAATTGTAATGTAGGCCATTAAAGATACGGTTACCAACTTCAGAGGTCAACCATAGAATAGTTTCGTTATCGGGAGTATTCCTGAATAATTCAAAGTATCCTGCTTGCAACGCATATCCATCGGATGCAATTTCATCGACCAGTGAGATAACTTGCGCCATATCACCAGAGTCAGGGCTGCCACCAACATAAATATGCTTATTAAGTAGCACCTTAGCTTTAAGGTATCTTGCAGCTGCTTTGCCCGCCCTTCCATTGGCATCGCCGCCACCGGCACTTATGCTGGGAAGGTTGGCAATGGCCGCATCAATATCTGCTAGAATAAAGGTCACTGCAGCATCACCAGAAAGTATCTCAGGAACTGCGGATGAAGGCAAGCTAACATCCCTGAAGGGTATTTGCCCATACATATCCAAAATAGTCCACATAGAGAACGCTCTGATAAAACTTGCATCACCTACATTTTGCGCAGATGGATTACTACGGGAATCTAATACCTGCGAACAGATCAACTGAGTTCCGTTCCATTCATTCCATGTATTGATCACCTGAGGGTGCTCAGGAGTCCATAGATGCTGATGTAAGGCCGTCCATTCTCCATTGTCACCCCAGTCAGTTCCACGGGTTGGAACTATAGCAGCATCTGTGACTACCTCATTAAGTGCAAATCGGTTACTCTGATTCCCATAATGGTCTCTAACTCTGTTATACAATTCATCAACAGTTGACGATGCATTGGCCAATCCTTGGAATCCTTCACTAATAATGGAATCGGTTTCCTCGATCTCCAAATTGGTACAGGCCGTTAGCCCTATCACCGCCAGAGTAGTTAAAAAATAAAATTTTAAGTGAATTCTTTTCATGATATACAATTTTTTTTAATTAGAATGATGCGTTTAATCCGAAGGTTATTGTTCTCGGACGAGGAAATGCAGACCAGTCAATTCCTCTTGACGGTACCTCTGATGCGTTAAGATTACCTGTATTTACCGTTACTTCCGGATCAAGACCGGAATAATCCGTGATCAAGAACAGGTTTTGTCCGGTAAGCGATAGTCTTAGACTTTTAAATAAGCCTTCACCTGTTAGAGGTACATTGTACCCCAGGGTTGCGTTCTGGAACCTGACAAAATCTCCTTTTTCCAAATACCTTGTTGAAACGTCTGCTGAAGCTCCGGGAGCATCACCACTAGTAAGTAAATCAGTAGTAACATTTCTGGCGTTGGTAATGGAACCGGAAGTAAATAATCCGACGGCGGTATTGTTAAATACCGAGAATCCGAATTGGCCAGAAAAATAGGCGGCAAGATCCCAGTTTTTTACCCTCAGGTTTAATGATAAACCAGCAGTATAATCGGGCAGGGCATCTTCGCCAACAAATATTTTATCTTGGAAAACATCACCTACACCATCACCGTTTTGATCCACAAAAGTGGGTTGTCCATTAGAATCAAGACCGTCAAATACAGCCATATAATAAGAGAACAGTGAGTAACCGGATTCAAAACGTTGTGCAAATGCTCCGGAAAGCCCCTGACCATTAATTGAACCGGTATTTATAGCACCGGCAAAATCCTGTATCTCGTTTGAATTATAAGATATGTTAAAGGCAGCAGAAAAAGTCGCTTCCTGGGATTGGATAAAGTCATAAGCCAATGAGAATTCAATACCCTGGTTTAGGATAGTGGCATCTACATTACCGAACTGGAAAGGGTCAATCGCAGGAGAAGCAGGCGGAGTTTTTAAAAGAACATCCGTTGTTTCACTCCTGTAGACATCAACACTTCCCGATAATCTATCCTGGCCGAAGCCGAAATCAAGACCTATGTTGAAGTTTAACGTTTCCTCCCACTTCAAATCGGGAACATCCGTTGCCACAATGGTTAGACCACTTGCTGATATATTGAAATTAGTTCCAGTTCCAAAATCAGGGAGACTGAAACGCTGTCTTGCCACAAAGTTACCATAGCCAAGACCATCCTGGTTACCGGTTATACCTGCACTCAATCGTAATTTTAGAGTGGATACACTTTCTCCGACAAAATCCTCTTCACCTATTTGCCATGCAAAAGCTCCGGAGGGGAAATAACCGTATTGATTCTCCGGACCAAATCGAGAAGAACCATCAGCCCTCATAGTAGCGGTAAAAAGATATTTGCTCATAAGCGTATAATTAACACGTCCAAAGAACGATTGTAACTCATCCGTATTATCAAAAACATCAGCAGACATGGCTTGTACTTTTCTAGTAAAATTGTAGGCCACCTCTTCCCCGGCAACAACAGTTGGAAAGAGTCTGTTTACGATTAAAGCGGAAGTATTAAGTCCATACGAATACTGTTGGTACGACCCGTCAATTGTATTTCCGGCATCAATAACCGTTTCTCTAAGATCTTCACCCATCT
>JAHELJ010000186.1 GCA_024644235.1 Lewinellaceae bacterium | reverse complement strand
GATGATGCGGTAGACTGTAACAGAGCTGCTGTGGAAGCTGATGAAGAATATATTGCAGCCTGTCAGGCGCAGGGGTTATATCCCTTAGTATATTATCCTCATAATCTGCACTTCTTATGGGCAGCTGAATCACTTCTGGGAAACAGCAAGGGAGCCATCGATGCAGCAGAAAAGGTGGCTGACAAAGTACAAGTAAGCCTGGCCGCCGACATTCATTTCTTGCAGGATTTCATGTCAGTACCCATTCAGGCTTATGTCCGGTTTGGTAAATGGAACGATATCTTAACCACGCCACCTCCGGGAGAACATCTACTACACGCTACCATGATGTGGCATTATGCCCGTGGAATGGCACTGGTGAGGAAGGCTAATCTAGATGCTGCCGAAATGGAACTAACTGCAGTAAAGAAAATCATGAGTGACCCGGCTACTGAAACCATTTTGGCTGCATACACCAATCCAACCAGCAATGTGGGTAAAGTAGCATTTGAATCACTGGCAGGTGAAATCGCAGCAGCCCGGGGAGATACGAACAAAGCGATTGAACACCTGAGCGCAGCGGCAAAGCATGAAGATGCCCTCGCTTATCAGGAGCCAGCTGCCTGGCATGCTCCGGTAAGACACTATTTGGGTGCTTTATTGGTGGAAACAGGCCGCATGGCAGATGCCGAACAGGTGTATCGCAAGGACCTGGAGAAGAACAAGCTAAATGGCTGGTCGCTGTTTGGACTGCATCAATGCCTGGTGGCCCAGGGTAAAAGCGAAGAAGCGTCCAAGGTGAAGAAGAAGTTTGAGAAAGCCTGGGCCAGGGCCGACATCGCCCTCACTTCGTCAAGATTATAGAATTGTAACAAACATCTTTCTGTATAATGCCCAATCGTGTTGGATTACGGTTGGGCATCATATTTGTTCATGGTATTCATAGATATGGAGCCAATAAACCAAAGAAGCTGGAAGGTTACTTATGCCTTTCCAGCATGTTTTTCTTGTACCTTTTTAAAGATAAACCGTCATAATTAACAAATGAAAGGAATTGTTTTCACAGAATTTCTCGATATGGTCGAGAAAGAACATGGATATGAGCTCGTGGACCAGATGATAAACGAGTGCGACCTGTCTTCGGGCGGTGTATATACTTCCGTAGGTACTTATGACCATGCGGAGATAGTCAGCTTAGTGAGCTGGTTATCGAATTACAGCGGGGTGTCTGTTCCGGAGCTGCTCCGGCAATATGGCAAGTACCTTCATAACACCTTCGTAGCTAACTACGGACATTTTTTTGATCAGGAGAAAGACTGCTTTTCTTTTCTGGAATCGATCGATCGGTATATTCATATTGAAGTACAGAAAATCTACCCCGATGCGGAGCTGCCCACTTTTGAAACCAAGCGGATCAACGAAAATAGTCTGGAAATGATCTACCGGTCCAAAAGAAAAATGAGTGATTTTGCAGAAGGTCTTATTGAAAAGTCCTTGGATCACTATAAGGAAAAAGCATCCATCGAAAAGCATTTCATCGAAGAGGACGGAAGTATTGTAAAATTTGTCATCACTAAGTCTCAGATTTAGATTATGAATCAAGACCTCCTTCAAAGGAGACTAGAAAGAGAAAAAGCTGCACGCAAGGCAGCTGAATCTATTCTTGAGGGGAAGGCCTTGGAGCTGTACCAAGCAAACCAGAAACTCAATCGATTAAACCAGGAACTCGAAGCTGAAGTCAGGCGAAGATCAGCCAGGCTAGCCAAAAGCGAACTTCGCTACCGGCAACTGGTGGAATCAGCAAAAGACCTGATCTATCACATCGATGCTGAGGGTTTAATCACCTTCGTCAATCAGGTTGTGAAGGACTATGGTTACAAAAGTGATCAGGTAGTAGGAGCGCACTTTTACGACTTTATTTCAGAAGAATACCGTGATGAAGTGCATGATTTCTACAAAAAAATGCGCGACACGAATCAGGAAGAAAACTATCTGGAATTCCCTGTGGTCCGAATCGACGGGCGTAAAGTCTGGCTCGGACAGAATGTTAGGAGAATAAAGGAAAATGGAGGCCCAGACTCCTTTATTGTGATCGCCAGGGATATCACCGAGAGCAAGGCTGCTGAGGAGGCGATACTGCGAGCACAAAAAGCTCTTGAAAAAAGTGAAATAAAGTACAGAAGTATTATCGAAAACATGCGGCTAGGTTTGATGGAAGTCGATCTCGATGGCAATGTGACACGGGCTTATCCGCTCTTCTGTGAAATGGTGGGTTATACCAGCCGGGAACTCATCGGTCAAAATGCTACTACCCTACTCCTGGATCAAGAGAATCAGAAGATATTGAACAAGCAACACCACGCTCGGATACAGGGTGAAGCTGGTGTTTATGAAGTGGAGATCAAACGAAAGGATGGGGAAAAGATCTGGGTTTTAATCAGTGGAGCGCCTTTCTTCGATATGGATGGGAATGTAATCGGCTCAATAGGCATTCACTACGACATCAGTGACCGGAAAGAATTGGAGAAAGATCTGAAGAGAGCTAAGGAAGAGGCCGAGCGGGCCCAGGAGGCAGAAGCCCAGTTTTTGGCCAGTATGAGCCATGAAATCAGAACACCTTTGAACGCAGTGCTGGGAATGACCCATCTTTTAGAGGATACCTCTTTAGATGATGAACAGGAGGAATATCTTCGGGTGCTGAGGCATTCAGCCGACATCCTTAAAGGCCTGATCTCCGATATACTCGATATCTCGAAAATCGATGCAGGCAAAGTCGAGATCCATGAGAAGCCATTCAATTTGAGTGCTTTATTGCAATCGATCGAATCGCTGTATCAGGTAAAAACGGATTCCAAGCCGGTTTCCGTCAAAGCTTTCATCGACCCCCGTATTCAGACCCCCTTGTTGGGGGATGAGCTCATCCTCAATCAGATCCTGCATAATCTGATGAGTAATGCTGAGAAATTTACCGATAAAGGGCATATCCACCTCCGGGCAAATGTACTGTCAGAAGATGGGAATGAGATCCGCATCAAGTTTGATATAGAGGATACCGGGATCGGAATTGAGGCTGATAAATTGGAGCTGATCTTTGAAGAATTCAAACAAGCCAATGCTGAGATAAGAAAGTCTCACGGAGGCACCGGACTGGGATTGGCGATCACGACCAAGCTGGTTGAACTATGCCAGGGTACTATGGATGTGCGTAGCCGTAGGGGTGCAGGCAGTACGTTCTCCTTTACACTGACCTTCAAGAAAACTGTGGATAAGCTGGTGGCAG
>JAHELJ010000012.1 GCA_024644235.1 Lewinellaceae bacterium | reverse complement strand
AATCTCATGGTGATTGAGGGTGTGATGGCGAGATATCCTATTCCCTCGTTACTGAAAGCCACGGGATTCTTCGATCGCGCCAGGCATCGATTTGGTCCGTTAAAAATCACGTTAGATGCTTTGGAGCGACGTTATCTATTAAGCGTATACGAAGATCCTCGCCTCCACTTTGCAATCTCTTGCGCCGCGAAGGGATGTCCGCCACTGGCTGGAAGCAGTTATCGCTCTGAAATACTGGATCTACAGCTGGATGAACAAACCAGAAAATTCATAAATGATCCAATCACCACAAAAGTGAATGAGGGAGGGAAGGAATTGATCTTGTCACAGATCTTCAACTGGTACCGGGCAGATTTTGGCCTTTCTAAAAATGATCTCCTGGGGTTTGTCAACCGGTATCGAGATCAGCCCATCTCATCTGATTATGCCATTGGATTTTACTACTACGATTGGAGACTAAATGATGCAGACCTCACTTTGCAACCTAATAATGCTAGTCGCTATGTAGTTTCTTCAGCGATTCCTGAAGGAACATTGGAAGTGAAATGGTTTAACAACCTCTACAGCCAGACAATTCCTCAAACAGTGAGTGCGGATAAGAGGGATATTTATTTTACCTCTTTGGTGCGGATGCTTTATGGAGTCACATCGTGGGTCAATCTCGGCCTTGACCTGCGATTTCGAAGAGTTGCTTTTTTTGACTCTCCGGTTTCTCCTTTGCAACTTTTCAATGATCGTAAAGCACGATCCAGTCGGGGAGAGATTGCTCAGGTAGGTCCTGCATTCCGAGTGGCTCCCAATCCCAAGTGGCCCAATTTTTCGATGCAGTCGGCTATTTGGTTTCCAGTCACTCCCCGGCTGGAAGGAAATCAAGAATTGCCCTGGCTCGACTGGGAAAACCCAACCTGGTGGACCCAATTGGCAAATGACTTTTCAGTGGGAAGAAATTTTGCACTCTATGCAGAACTCGGGCTCTATTGGGAGGACATGGGTGCCGGTAAGAATTCGGTAGCGGTCAACCAAATCTCTACACCAGTGACTCTAATTTTGCAGTACTACCCAAGTCCAGTAACCACCGTATACTCTCTAACAGGTTTTTCTCCATTTTGGAGACCAAACCTTGACTACTTCACTCAGACAGGATTAGGATTTAAATACCAGCTTTCCCGTTATGTCGAAGCCGAACTACTCTACACCTATTTTATAAATGATTTCCTATTGGACATCAATGGGAGAGCTTCAACGATCAACTTTGGATTGAGATTTAGCCAGTAGTAAAACTCCGGAATCTAGAGAGTAAGAAATAGCAACGCTGCTATCAAAGCACCTAATACCGGTCCGAAAATGGGTATCCAGGCATAATCCCATTGACTACCACCTTTCTGATGCACGGGAAGAATGGCATGCATGATTCTTGGCCCCAAATCCCTGGCCGGGTTGATTGCGTATCCGGTTGTTCCTCCCAGCGACATCCCAATGGAGAAAACAAGAAGCCCCACTGGTAGCGCTCCCAAACTTCCAAGTCCCGCTGGCACTTCACTGTCTGCCGGAGCAAAATTTGGCCCCACCATATAGAGTACCGCGAATACCAGAACGAAAGTGCCAATCGCCTCGCTGAACAGATTGGAGAATGTGTTTCTAATTTGAGGGGCAGTACAGAATGTTGCGAGTTTGGTTCCTTGGTCAGGAGTTTCAGAGTAGTGATCCCGGTAAGTTAACCACACTAAAGTAGACCCAAGAAATGCTCCTATCATTTGAGCAACGATATAGATTGGCACCTCTGACCACGCAAATTTTCCGGCAGAGGCCAGTCCAATAGTGACCGCTGGGTTGAGGTGAGCACCGCTAAAATCCTGTGCTACTAAGACCGCTATGAATACAGCCATTCCCCAGCCAAATGTGATGACGATCCAGCCACTATTATTACCTTTTGTTTTATTCAGAATTACATTTGCCACGACACCATTTCCCAAGAGGATAAGGAGAAAAGTGCCGATGACCTCTGCAGTGAATGCATCCATAGGGTTTGTTTTTTGTCCTCCTTAAAATAGGGGATTAATCTCAATTTCTATTTGCTGTTTTTAAGATGTTGCAGATCTGATTCAGCAGCGATAAATCCGAAGGCAGGCCAATAATTACTTTGGATCACTCTTTCCCAGATAGCAGTAGCACGCTCGCGATTGCCCATATAAAAGTGCCAGTTCCCCACACCATACCCTTGCGTAGCCAGAATCAGATCGTCGTTCACTTCGTTTGGATCTAGCAAATCCGATTCCGTCAGTTTGCCTCGGTAAAACATAAGCCGATTTCGATAGCTCTCATTTTCAATGATTTCAGCGCCTTCGTCAAATTGCTCGAGGAGTACCTTTGCCTTTTCATGAAGACCCCTCCGCATTAGGGTCATGTACAACCAATCGGCTGTGGCTACCCAAAGATCAGGATTCGTTGAGTATTTCAAACAGTGTTCATACGCTCTTTGTGCTTGCTCGAAATTACCTTTCAGATATTGAGCCAGACCAAGGTGATACCATATATTAAATTGTAGTGACGAAAGAGGTTTGTTCATCCGATTGGGGATGCCATCCGGTTCTATTTCGATGCTATCGGCATTCATCAAAGATGCGGCTGTGGTCAGATCGCTAATCGCCTTGTCAAACTGTCGCAAAGTGATGTAGCGATGCCCTCGGTGCCGGTGCAATTTTGCCGACTGAGGGTGTAACCGAATTCCGGATGTATATACTTCGATTGCATCAGATATTTTTGTCATGTAGGCAAGTCGGCGGCCATACCAAATAATATTTTCTACATTGGTTGAATCTTGGAGATAGTCTTTTCTAGCTTGCCATAAAAGACTGTCTTTTAGAGCTGTGGCATCAGCACTTTCTGGCAAGTCAAATAGGGGTCTGCCATGCAGGGTATAAGCTCTAGGTCTGTGGCTTCCAACCCTATCCATCCACTCGATAAGGGAAGTGATAAGTTGAGGATTAAAATGTTCATACAGAAATGCCGAGTTGACCTGGCCTCTTGAACGCATATCTGTATATTCCTGCATACTGGGGACCCGGGCAAATCCATGTTCAGTAAGTTGCAACAAGGTGAAGGTGCCTCTCCCGGGGTGATAGCTATTGATGATATCTGCAATTAAACGAGCATCGTATGGCGAGATTGCATGTACGTCGAACTCACCATGAATGGCATGGACATAACTTTCTACTTTGCTCCATGCGTCAGTTAGATCGACGTCTTGCAAAGTATGCCAGAAGCTGGGATCCCGGTATAAAATCTGCTCACCGTCGTAGGCCAAAGCTCCATCTTCCAAGAGCTTTTTGTAGTCAGGATTCTTAATGAGGTCTGCGGGTTCTTTCTTTAAAATCAACAACTCGTAAAGTAGTGGGATCATGTTTCGGGTACTCACTTCGATTTCTTTCCAGTCGGTGCCAAAATGCACAGGCTGACGGCGATATATGTCAATCATATACTCGTACCACGAGCGAAGCACCGTCCCAAATACGATAATCCCTTTCGGGGATTTTTCCCGGGCAATAAGAGGCGCAGCTATACCCCCAAGCGAGTGCCCAAACAAAAAGATATTCGACGTGTCGAAATACGGATTGGCATAAAGGCTCACCAGCGCCTGCCTATATGCGTCAATCTCTGTTTCGTGATTGATCGTTCGACAATCCATGGGCCCATCACTATCACCCACACCCGGTTTTTCTACCTTGAAGACTGCAAAGCCATGAGCTACCAGGCTGTCAGTAAAGCGCATTATCGGATCGAGCGGTGTTTGCCCATTATCGATTGAGGCACACGAGAAACCCTGAATGTAAAAAACAACCGGGTGCCTCCGCAAAGTATCGGGCAGATGCGAAATGCTGCGAAGCCTATTGCCTTGAAAGTTAACATGGTCGTACAAAACGACTCCAGAACTCGACTGCTCTCTTGGTTTTTCAACAATGACTCCTCTCAGAAGAAGTTCCTCTGACCCTCGATGAACAAGCAACGCTATGGAATCTCCTACAACGAATTTTGATGCAAGTTGAACAACGTCCGATGGCTGGGAAATCAATTCACCATTGAGTTTTCGGACTATATCGGCAACTTCAAGACCAAGCTGAGCTGCTGTGGATGCATGGATAATCCTGGATACCTGTGCCCCGTGATCGAGTGAATCTGGCAATGCCGTCAGATAGGTTCCCAATGATCCTTTCCTGGGCAGCGGTTGGCTATGAAGAGAACTAAATGAAAGAGCACAAAGAGTTGCTAAGAATACGGTGCTCGAGATTTTCATGTTAGCAGAATTTTTCTGGTTTTCAGTTCGCGAGCGAGATCTACATCTCTTGTATAGTGAATTGATGGCATACCCAGCTTAAGGGCACTTTGTACATTTCGTAGATTATCATCAATGAAGAGCGATTGTGAGGGTTCGAAATTGTAGCGGTTAAACAACAATTCAAAAAAGGCCCTATCTGGTTTCTTGATGCCTTCTACGCCAGATACAACAATCCCGTCGAAGAGCTGCAGGAAATCATATCTTTTGCAGGCTTCCGGAAAAGTCTCGGCAGACCAGTTAGTCAAAGCATAGAGGTTAAGTTTTTTTTGCTTTTTGAGATCTTCCAACAATTTGACGTTTTCTTCCAAGACTCCGCCGAGCATTTCAGTCCACTGATCATAATACATCCGGATTTGATGTTCGTACTCTGGATAGACTTGGATTAATGCCGCATTAGCATCCGCAATAGATCTTCCCGCATCCTGAGCCTCGTTCCAGTCGAAGCTACACACTTCGGTAAGGAAAAAATCCAGTTCATCTTGTTTTGAAAAGACATTCTTGAAGAGATATCGGGGATTCCAGTCTATTAGTACTCCACCAAGATCAAATACAATGTTTCTTACCATAATTTCTCGTAACTTACTTTATCTAATTGCCGGCCACACTCGTTGGAATTAAAGGTAAAAGACCTGAGTATCTAAAAGTGAGAATTTGGCATTGAAATGCCAGACAAAGTGTTCCCAAATAGTAGAAACACCTGATGGCAATTTTTAATAAAATATAGGTAGTCTTTAATTAACATGAAATTTTTGAATATGAAACAACTCTGTACACTCTTGAGCTTCTTCTTATGGATGGTGATTCCGCTGGTTGGACAAAATGGTCCTCAGGACTTTGCTGCTTCACTTAGCGGAAATCAACAACCCTTTCCCGTGCTTTCGTTAGCATCAGGAACTGTGAATGCGACTTTGGTAGGAGATACTCTTGCTGTATCCGGCCAGATCCAAAATGTGACATCAGGTATTGATACTTCCATTTCGGGCGGGATACACATCCACAATGGCCTGGCAGGTAGAAATGGCGGTGTGGAACTGGTTTTACAACCGGTACTCTCCGAAGGATTAGATGGGGCAATGTTTGACGTTGCTTCCAACACATTCATTCTGGATCAAGATCAATTGGATGCAATTCAATGTCGAGGTCTCTACATAAATGTACATTCGATCGATCATCCGGGAGGCGAAGTTCGTGGTCAGCTATTGCCTGCAGCTGATGAAGTCTATAATGCCAATTTGTTTGGCAGCAATGCTGTCCCCTCAGTAATGACGGAAGCCACCGGGGCTCTCATGTTTGAGCTTACAGGTAATGAATTGGTAGTATCGGGAAGTGTGAATAACCTATCCAGTCCACTAGCGGTGGGCATAGCTGGTGGTATTCATATACACGCTGGTGCGGCGGGCGAAAATGGGGGTGTGGAGCAAGCGCTTGTGGCTACACTCAGCGATGATAGTCTTTCCTTTGAGATCCGGGGAGAAGACAATATTTACCAACTCACAGATGAGCAAGTGGCTGCTTTGCGCAGTGAAAAATTGTATATCAATGTACACACGGCAAGATTTAACTCTGGTGAGCTCAGAGGGCAAATTACCCCTCTAGCCGTTGCCAAATTCCGTACTCATCTTTCCGGGGCAAACGAAGCACCTCCGGTGGTTTCCTTTGCACATGGCAAGTTGGTCTATGGATTGCGAGATGGCAGCCTCACAGTAAGTGGAAGTTTTGCCGGACTCGAATCAGATCTTGCGACAAATATTGCGGGAGGTATGCATATCCACTTGGGTATGGCTGGTAGGAATGGATCCCTGGCATTTCCTTTAACAGTTGATGTTGGAGATGATAATCGCAGTGGATATTTAGATCCTGCCAATAACGTATTCTCAGTATCCGGCGATACCCTCTTGGCATTAATGGGCCGTGCACTTTATGTCAATGTTCACTCTGCAGACAATGGAGGTGGAGAAATCAGAGGGCAGATTTTACCGGAAGCCCAATATTTTCTGAATGCAACTTTGGCAGGCAGCCAGATCGTGTCACCTGTTCAGTCGGATGGAGCAGGCGCCTGTGTAGTGGAAGTCTTAGGTTCGAATTTGACGGTGTCGGGAACATTCCAAAATCTGGCTGGACCATTGTTGGTGAATGTGGACAACGGTGCCCATATCCATTTTGCACCTGTCGGATCAAACGGGCCTCATCTCATCAATCTGCTGGCTACTCCTGATGACGATATTGCAAGCGGAAGATTCCGGGCAGTGGATAACCAATTTGTAGTCAGCGAATCCAGAAAGGACTCCTTAAAAGCGCGGATCGGGTATATAAGTGTACACTCAGAGGCGGTAATGCCTGGTGAAATTAGGGGGCAGCTGATGCACGAAGCATGTGCTTATTTCTTTGCTCCATTGTCCGGAGCTGCCCAGACTCCTGCTGTGAACACTGAAGCGGAAGGTGCTGCTATGTTGGAATACAATGGAAGTTCGGCCATAGTGGTCGGTAGTTTCAGTGGGCTGAGCTCGCCTGTGAATACCAACATAGCTGGAGGTACTCATTTGCATGGCGCCCTAGCTGGAAGTAACGGTCCTGTTCTCATTCCATTGGGATTGACCCAATCTGATGACCTTACTGCCGGTGTATGGCAGGTTCAAGATAACATCTATGCGGTATCCCCAGAAAGGATGGATACAGTGCGTAAACGGATGACCTATGTCAATATCCACACAGAAGATAACGGAGGTGGAGAACTTAGAGGAAATTTCCGACCCCTGGCCCAGAATTACTATCTCGCAAATCTCAGGGGCAAGAATGCAGCTTCTCCCGCTCCTTCCACAGGTATGGGAGCGATGATATTCGAACAAACCGGCAGTACGGTGGTTGCTTCAGGATCTTTCAATGGTCTGATGAGCGATTTCGCAACCAACATTGCAGGAGGCGCACATGTTCATATCGGAATGGCAGGTATGAATGGTTCCTTGGCGGTGAGACTAAATTCTATCGTTGGGGATGATCTCAGGAGTGCAGCATTTCCAGCAGATAGCAACCAGATCAGCCTGGTCGATACATTGGAACTGCTGTTTGAAAATGGAAATACCTATGTAAACGTACACAGTGCAGACGTACCCGGAGGAGAGATTCGGGGACAGATACTGCATGAGATCAATCATGCTCCTGCAGCTGTTGCTATCACGGCCCCCTCATCAAGCGATACGATTGTTGTGGAGGGTGATCCAGCCACTCCCTTTGCGGCTACTTGGGATCCGTCGGACGATCCTGATGGAAATAAAGTTGTTTATCTGTGGCAGCTGGCTGCTGACCGAGACTTCAATGTATCTTTGGTCAACGTGAATACCGGCACTTCTACTGAGTTTCAAACAACGTTTGGGCTCGTGGACTCATTACTGGCATTAGCAGGAGTAGATTCCGGACAGGTTATCACTCTTTATCACCGCGTAGTGGCCGCCGACGGAAGTTTGTGTAGTGCAGATGCTGTGGATTCGGTCGTCATTCAGAAGGGACAGATTACCTCAATCGAAGAGAATCCTTATCTCGATGCCGTGTTTGGTTTATATCCAAATCCGACGATCGAAAACCTGAGTGTTGATTTTGATATGAAACAAACTGCTGCCGGGGAATTCACTATTCATGACCTGGGAGGTAAATTGGTTTACCGTCAGAGTCTGATACTCCCTCATGGAAAAAATCTGATACAAATTGATGTAGAACACTTGCGTTCGGGCAATTATGTAGCTAACTTGATTGTCGATCAAAAGATAGCAGTAGCCAAAACATTCATAAAGTTATAAGGGTGTAGGTTTTTTTTGTTCGGTGCCGCTGGGTACAAAATTCTCAACTCCCATGTATCCAGCGGCAATTTTTTTGTCCTGTTTTGAGGCTTACTTGTTTTCAACTATCAATGATAAGGTTGTCGTTATTGCAGAGTTGTATTTTAGTTAACAAGTCTGTAAAAACGCTATCTGATGAAATGGCAATCTTCCCGTCGATCCTTTCTTTCGAAATTTTCCTTCATTCCCGGTGCATGGCTGGGTGCTTACAGCTTTAAAGTACCTGCATGGTCTGGTGTGCCGCTTCAACATGATGTCACTGAGGACGAGACTTTTTGGTACCAAGTAAAGATGGCGTACACTGTTTCACCATCGATTGTCAATCTGAATAATGGAGGAGTCAGTCCGCAACCAAAAGTTGTACAGCAAGCCGTGGAACGCTACAACCAACTCAGTAACGAAACGCCCTCGTATTATATGTGGCGGATTTTGGATCAAGGCAGGGAACCAATTCGCGAAAAACTGGCGGAACTTGCTGGCTGCAGCAGTGAAGAAATCGCAATTAATCGGAATGCATCCGAGGCACTTGAGACCGTCATCTTTGGATTGAGATTGAACCAGGGTGACGAAGTGGTTCTGACCAAGCAGGATTACCCAAACATGATCAATGCCTGGAAACAGCGAGAGCACCGTGACGGAATTGTTCTTAAGTGGTTAAATTTTGACTTTCCTATAGAAGATGACAACCGGATCGTGGAGACCTTCACTTCAGCCTTCACAGATCGTACCAAAGTGGTACATATTACGCATTTGATCAATTGGATGGGGCAGGTGCTGCCGGCAAAGAAGATTGCTCAGGTAGCTCGTTCGCGGAACATTGAAGTCGTGGTGGATGCAGCGCATAGCTTTGCCCATTTACCTTATAAAATACCTGAATTGGATTGTGACTACTTTGGGACCAGTCTGCACAAATGGCTTTGTGCACCTTTCGGAGCAGGTATGTTGTACGTGAGGAGGAAAAAGATAAAAGATCTGTATCCACTGTTGGCAGCTCCAGAACCCGAAAGCGAGGATATCAGGAAATTCGAGAATCTGGGTACAAGATCATTTGCGATCGAGCAGGGGATTGGTCAGGCGGTGGATTTTCACAATATGATTGGAAGCGAGCGAAAATTTAAGCGACTACATTACCTAAAGAACTACTGGATGGAAAGACTGATGGATGCGAAGGGAATGAAAATGGGTACTTCTTTCGATCTCAATTTTGCGGGAGCTGTTGCGCTATTCTCGATTGAGGGTATGGATCCAGAGGAGACGGCAAGTCAGTTATTCAAAAAGCATAAAATACATACAGTTCCAATCAAGTGGGAGAATATTCATGGTGTGAGAGTCACTCCCAATGTATATACTGTGACCAAAGACTTGGATCGATTTATCGAAGCCGTCAGGGATATTGCAGCATCATGATCGGGTTCCTATTGAAGTATGATCCCAGTACCCACTCCTAGAAAAGTGCCAATGGCATAGCCTAATATACCTACCAGGATGGCAGGAGTCACTGCTTTTTTCATTCCAAAATTTGCTGCCATTGGAGCTGCGACCGACGGTCCTCCGGCATTGGCCATTGATGCGATTAAGACTTCCTCTAGGCTGAATTTGAGTTGTTTGCCTGCTATTAAGATGATAATGAGGTGAACCGTTAACGTCACAATGGCAAATCCAATAATGAAAAATGAGGTCTGCAACATCACAGACAGATCACATGCGGCTCCAATAGTTGCTAAGAATACGAACATCATGGCCATACCCATTTGAAAGGCCACCTCTTCAAAACGGCTAAGAAGGCGAGGAAACAGGTTGGCAATCAAGGTGATGACTAAAGTGATCAGCAGTATCTCCAAATCGATGCCAATTGCCAGATTGCTCGTAAGCAGGTCTGATAACCAACGACTTAATATGACCACTAGAAGTGCGATCAGCAATGAGCCAATGAGTGGCACCATGGTAAAATCAGGTGACATTGCAGGTTCTTCCGTCTTTTGAAGAGGAGCCTGTACGTCATACGTCTCATCATATGTGATAAACTTAGATCTTATTACCGGGAAAGCAGGTAAAAGGAATAAGAGAAGAAAAAACAAATTGGTAAACACATTGTCCACGGTAGCCACAGTGGTGAAAAGAGGACTCTGCACAAAGTCGAATGTCGCTGCAACCGCCATAAAATTCACACTGCCGCCAGTATAGGTACCGATAAATACGGCGGCTATCTTGTATGCCTCGATTCCCAAAGGAAAGAGAAAAAAGGATAAAACTGCCCCTGCAACAACACCAAAGGAACCAATGAGAAAAAGGAGTAGTAACCTGCCAGATTCTTTGATGATCTTTTTGAGATGGGCATTAAATAATAGGAGAGGAATAGAGATTGGTACCAGATAACCATATACAAACTGATATGCTGTTACCTCGATTGATTGATCACTGGCAGATGGTATAATATCCATAGTAGTTAGAATGGCAGTGATTAAAATGGTGATGAGGATTCCAGAAACCTTACCGAACCAATGGTATTTATCACCGAGTATACCTATTGCTGCTGAAGCTACCAATATGGTCACAAGCAATAGTGTTTGATTCGGTTGGATAAGAACTTGACTCATATAAAAAATGAGGAGATGGTCACCAGTTGGAAATATACTATTTTCGATTCACTGACCTTCAGCTCTTATGTCTAAGCAAATCAGTGTCTTTTGGTTGCGCCGTGATCTTCGCCTGCATGATAATGCTGGCTTATACCATGCTCTCAAAGAGAGCAATCATCCAGTCTTGCCTCTTTTTATTTTTGATCAGAATATTCTGGAAGAATTGAATGACCCTGCTGATGCACGAGTGAATTTTATTCATCAGGCTCTTCAAAGTCTTAAGGAGGAGTTGCGGGATATGGGAAGTGACTTATTGGTGAAACATGGAAGGCCAAAAGAGGTTTGGAAGGATGTTCTGAGAGACTATGAGGTCGAGGCTGTGTATACCAACCGGGATTATGAACCTTATGCAATCGAACGGGACGAAGCAATATCACAACTTTTGGAAAGCAAAGGTGGGAGCCTGAAAACATATAAAGACCACGTGATTTTTGAGAAAGAAGAAGTGGTAAAGCAGGACGGAGATCCCTATACCGTTTTCACCCCTTATAAAAGAAAGTGGCTGGAGAAACTGCACAGCATACCGGAAGAAGGACATGTTTCATTTTACTTCAAAGCCTATCCTACACAAGACTACTTCAGCAACTTTTACCAGGTTAAGCTGGATCAGTTGCCAACCTTGGATTCGATAGGGTTCGAACCCGCTGACTGCGAATTTCCAGATTCGCAGGTAAGTTCGTCATTGATCAAGAAGTATGATAAGACAAGAGACTACCCGGCATTGGATGGTACATCCAGGTTGGGCGTTCATTTCAGGTTTGGAACCATCAGCATTCGCGATAAGGCCGCAAAAGCTCACGATCTTAATCAGACCTTTCTTAGAGAGCTAGTGTGGCGTGATTTCTACTCTCAGATACTGGCAAATTTTCCCCATGTAGTGCAGCAGTCCTTTCGCTCCAAATATGACCGGATTGAATGGAGAAACAATGAAGAGGAGTTTGAACTTTGGTGCCAGGGAAAAACAGGATATCCAATGGTGGATGCTGGTATGAGGGAACTGAATAGTACCGGCTATATGCACAACCGGGTACGTATGGTGGTAGCTAGTTTTCTGACAAAGCATCTGCTTATCGATTGGCGATGGGGCGAAGCTTATTTTGCCGAGAAGTTGTTGGATTATGAACTTTCCTCAAACAACGGAGGCTGGCAGTGGGCAGCGGGAAGCGGTACTGACGCGGCACCCTACTTTCGAATATTCAATCCGGAGTCCCAACAGAAAAAATTTGATCCCGATCATGAGTATATCAAGAAATGGATTGACGAATGGGGAACCAACGATTATCCCAAACCAATTGTAGACCATAAAGAGGCCCGTGCCCGCTGTCTGGCTACCTACAAAAAAGCCCTTAGTTAGTTGAGTTGCCATCATAGCGATCTATCTTCGTCGTAAGCTCCTATGGAAAAACGAAACTTGAGTATTCTCTTTTGTGATATTCTGGGATCGACCAATCTGGCCGACTCATTGCCTATGGTCGATTTCGTCAAATTGATCAAGTCTTATCAGGCTTGTGTAGAGCAGGAGATTACCCTTCAGTATGGATATATTGCCCAGTATCTAGGCGATGGCATACTGGCCTACTTTGGATACCCAATGACCTTCGAGGGAACAAGTGTGAGAGCAATTCAAGCTGGACTTAATATTCTTTCAGCGCTTGACAAACTTGAAACTGCAGAGGAAGAACGCCACGAAGTCAACCTCCGAACCCGAATAAGCATTCATACTGGACCAGTGATCATTACAGATGTTGGCAGGGCAGACAGGAGAGAGAAACTGGCGCTGGGGGGCACACCGAATGTCGCTGCCCGTTTACAAAGGGTCGCTCCTGAAGATGGCATCGCGGTTAGTGAAGTAACATACCTGGAAGCTCATGATCATTTTGAATTTAGACCCCTGGGCAGTCATCTCTTTAAGGGATTATCTACTGAAATGAAGGTCTTCCAGCCCATCCAATCCCGTACATGATATACAGTATGATTTGATTAGATTCGTAAAAAACACATTTGATGAGAAGATTTGTCTTTTGCACTGTCATGTTGATCCTTAATTGCATCCCGCTAACCTATGGACAGGTCTCGTCGGATGACCTTAAGACTTATAAAAAGAGAGTTAAGGACCACATCGATCAGAATGCAAAATTGGCCCAGGTGATGGTGGATAAAGTCTTCAGTTTTGCTGAGCTAGGCTTTCAGGAATATGAAACCTCCCAGTATCTGACTGACATACTAAGCGAAAACGGCTTTGAGATTGAGCATGGCATTTCTGGAGTACCAACCGCTTGGCTGGCTAAATGGGGTTCTGGCAAGCCCGTGATTGCCATCGGCAGTGATCTCGATTGTATCCCTAAGGCAAGTCAGCATCCTGGTGTGGCTTATCATAATCCTGTAATAGACGGTGCTCCTGGCCATGGGGAGGGACACAATTCCGGCAATCCCTTGAATATTTTGGCTGCCATAGCCGTGAAAGAGATCATGGAAGACCAGGGACTCTCCGGTACCCTGGTACTGTGGCCAGGGGTGGCAGAGGAATTGGTGGGCACCAAAGCCTTCTTTACCCGCGATGGATATTTCGATGATTTTGACCTCTGCATCTTTACCCATGTTGGCAACAATTTGGGAGTGACCTGGGGGCAAGCAAGAGGTACCGGACTGATCTCAGTGGAATACACTTTTGAAGGAGAAGCGGCTCATGCAGCAGGATCACCCTGGAGAGGTCGTAGTGCCGCTGATGCAGTGGAGTTAATGAATATCGGATGGCAGTATCAGAGAGAGCACCTAAATCCATTACATCGCTCTCACTCGGTCATTAACAATGGTGGAGATCAACCCAATGTAGTTCCGCCCAAAGCTTCAATTTGGTACTATTTCAGACATGTAACTTATCCGGGAATTATGGAGGTGTTTGAACGTGCGAACAAAATCGCTGAGGGAGCAGCGCTAATGACGAATACCACAGTAAGTCGCAAGATATTAGGATCTGCCTGGCCCAGGCATTTCAACCAGGTTATCGCTGAGACCATGTACGATAACATTGTTGAGGTGGGTTTGCCAGAATGGTCAGATGAAGATCAAACCCTCGCCAGGGCTTTGCAGAAAGAAGTCAATGCCAGAGATACATCAGGACTGGCAATGGAATTAGACACTCTTTCGCCACCTCTGCTCCGGATGATAAGTGGAGGGTCAGATGACATTGGCGACATCTCCTGGAAACTTCCAACGGTGACTCTCCGTTATCCTTCGAATATCCCCGGTTTGCAGGGACATCATTGGTCTAATGCGGTAGCGATGGCCACACCAATTGCACATAAAGGAGTAGTTGCCGGTGCAAAGGTGGAAGCCATGACCATCCTGGATTTTATTTGCCGGCCACATTTAGTGGATGATGCCTGGAAGTATTTTCGTGAGGATCAAGGTATGAAGACCGAATACGTTCCGATGGTGGGAGAGGAGGACGAGCCGGCGATTTACCTAAACAAGGAGATCATGGATGAGTATCGACCAGAATTGGAGAAGTACTATTACGATGAGGATAAGTTTGATACCTATCTTGAACAATTAGGGATCACTTACCCTACGGTTCGAAAAAACTAGAGCTTTATACCAACTGACAGATTCACCAACCGGTTTCTAGCTGAAAGATCAGGAATGAGCTCAGAAAAGCTATGCTCAATAGTAAGCTCCATCGTGAAACGGCTCAAGTCCATGCCGATACCCAATCTTCCCGACAAACCTGTTTTATTGAAATCGATGTAGTCCTTTTCTGTCCGATTTCTGACGTCAATTGTATAATTCAAGATTCCATCTGCCAGCAGCCACAAGTTGAAATAGTCGATCCGAAGTACTTTGATGCCTGCACCGATTGGTAACTTGAGCTGATGGGCAGCAAATTTATGCATCGATTGGCTAGTGCTATCCTGGGCCCGCCAGGCAGAACCTGTTTTGTAGAAATGTATGCCACCTTTGAGAAGGAAATTTGTACCATATCTCGCATCTATGCCCACGTTCCAACCCATTGTGGCAGAGGATGACACTTGTTCATTATCGAAATCGACCAGGTCGCTGAAGTTGACACCGACTTTCGGATTCAAGACAAGGGGGATATAGTCTTGCGCTTTTAGGAAACCTGACAAGCTTACCACCACAATAACGACAAAATAGAGCCTGAGCATAGTTGATCACCTGTTTGATTCCAGAACGGATGTAAACAGTGAATTGTCCACATCTTTTACCAGTTTTTTATCTGGCTCTTGCTGTTTTAACACTTTTCACCGCAAATCATATACCATTCGATAGCATCCAACTGCCAACTACTGCCATGCGCATAAGAAACATTATATTATTTTTTAATGCCTAAGAAATTTAAAACCAGCAAAATAACATGATACTGAGGGCTTTTATGTAAGGTGCTGAAATTGGGAAATCCCAGAAAGCTCTTCAGGACTTCAATAAGTAAGATAAGTAGCAAAAGATGGCTAATTCAGGTGTTCACTTAAATGCTTTTCGAGAAAAGCCAACGCTTTCCCGTAGCCTTCAATCTGAATTTCTTTCTTAACGAAGCCATGACCCTCATCTTCGAAAAGAATATACTCTACCGGAACTCCATGATTTCTTACAGCAGCGAAAATTTCATCAGACTCTACCTGAAGCACCCGAGGATCGTTGCTGCCCTGCAAAACCAGAAGCGGCTTCGTCACTTGATCAGCATGATAAAGAGGTGATATATTTCGTGAAAGATGCGGGAGTACATGCATTGAATAGTGCTAATGTTGAGATGATAAGCAGGTGTTTCATAAAACTAATCGGACTAGTTACAAAGAGTTTGTTTGCCACGTTTTCGGGGGTATTTCAATACGGCCTATCGACACACCTCCCTCTACCACTCAAAGATGAAGTCTCAAATAAACATAATCTAAAAATGTAATCGTGAAGTGGATTATTGATGGGAAAGGTTACTGTTCCCATTTCGCTTACGATTCGATTGATACTTCAGAAACAAGATCCTATCTCATTCATATTTAAAACTTTGCAATGTGTAGAACGCATTACACAATTGTTCCATTTTTTAAAATTATGCTCTATAAATTACTCATTATGTTGGACGTATGAATTTTCATAAAATTTATATTTAAAAATATTAATACATATTCTTAACTTGCTAGCGAATTAACCGATCGATATTTAATGACCAAAACGCTAGCCTTGGCAGTGCTCTGCTTGAGTGCGCTCGCCTATTTCCCCGCGGAGTCGTTGGGTGCTGAACTACCCCCATCGTGCTCTCCCAATTGTCATGATGTAAACGCCAGTATCCAGCTTGATCAATCAGAAGGTACTTGGTTTAGCAGGATTTCATGGAGTGAAGTCCTTACAAATGCTCATTGTGCTCTACCGGTAAAATATGAGCTTCGAGGTCCATTTGGTAGTCCACTACAGAGCGGAAGTTCGGATGATCCTGGCAGTGAAGTGTACGTCATGATAGAGGATCCTTGTTCATTGCTGGGCAAAGAAGTGACTCTCTGGATTTCAAATGGATTAGGATCTTCTGCCAGTAACCTTAGCTTCAAGTCAGGGGCACCCCAATTTGATAGCAACCGGTTTTTCCTTCGCTGTGATGACAGGGCGGTAGAGGACGTACAATATTATCTTGACGAGTTTTATGGGGGTTACAAGCCGGTATATGTTCCATGTGAGGCAGGGACAGTTGCTGCCACCTTCGTGGCTGACTGGACAATACCCTTCGACTGTGTACCAGGATCGGACACGGCTAAGATAATCTTGCGAGAGTTTGAGGCTACTACAAAAGAAGGGGAGCGACGGTCGGCCGTGGATACTGTTATTGTTCTGAGGATGCCGGAGCTAACGGCTGTTAATATCTATTGCGCTGAATCGGATACGGTTTATTGTGGTTTTGGATCGGCTGGTCCTTATTGGCTAGTTCCAGAAATAGATCCTATTTCCGGAGTAGCTGGTCCCGATTGCGATCAAATCTTTTTGTTGAGCATTCTGAGTACCGGTGGTAGTACAAACCGGTCCTTGTTATTCCGACCGCGAACTTTCGATTCGAAATGTGGGGTGCTGGTCCATGTCGATCAACAAAGGTTCAATGATGCCTGTAACCCACAATACAAAGTGGATATTGAGCTCAAGCAGAATTGTTTCGGTTCTGCGGAAGATGTGTGTACGGTGGAACCTTCCGCGGATGGCCCAGGTTCCCCCAATGCCTTTGAATCCGTTGGTCCGGGCTATTGGAGGTGTAGCTTCTGGATTACCGATTTTGACACCGTAGCTCCTGTTGCCAGATGTATTTACGATTTGGGTCCGGAGGATCGCTTGATCGAGCCATCCTGTAGTGGAGAGGAGGAGGGTCACTGTTATCTGACTCCAGCCACAGAAGGATCGACGACATGTGGCGAGACTCAGCCAGTCATAATTGTACCTAGTGGAACTCATGATTGTGGTGCCCGGGTGCAACTTCCTGCAATTTGTGCTAAAGATGATTGGTCTGGAATAAAACAAGTCAAGGTCTCCATCGATGGAATTGGCACCTGGCTGATGACGGATGAAGGTTCCTGCGGTGAGATCGCTGGTGGTACCCGGTTTGAGTTAAGGGATCAGTTGACTTTGCTGACGAGAGCCGATGGGCAGCCGCATCAGGTCAAATATGAAGTTGTAGACGCTTGTCACAACACTGAAGTATGGTACTGCTATATTTTAATTAAAGATGAGACGAAGCCGGTTGCAGTGGCGGACAAAGGAGTAAATGTGACATTGCCTGGAGGGTCGACAGGCACCACTGAGGGATCCAAAAAGGTCTGGGTGGATGCAGAAGTCTTCGATGAAGGGAGCTGGGACAATTGTGGGGTCAACTTGTTGTTGGCACGCAGGACCGATTGGTATATTGCATGTATTGATCTCTGCGATAGTGTGGATTGGTGCTGTGTGGGTGAACACAGCGACACCATCTGGCAAGCGAAATTAAATCCGGATAAAACGCTGGACCCGGTGGAAGCGCACTATGCCAAGACTCTGGAATGGCTGGCAAATGACGGGGGCGCCTGTACTCAACTTGTCTACAATGCCTGGCTCTATGATTTGTTGAAGTGGACGACACTGCAGTGTAATAACACACCAGGATTTACAGCTCAGGAATTTCGTAAAGTATTTGAAAGTTGTTTTCTCGACTACGATCTCGATTGCACCCTAGAAAATGTTTACAACCCTGCATCTTTCACTGAGGCCGATTTAGATCTGTCTGCGAAGTTCCTTCAAACAAATTTGCATCCTTCCTTGGGCTGCATGATTCGTGGTAATGCTACGTGTGGGTCTGAGCTGAGCGAAAGCCAAATAGCTGACTTGTATCAGCATATCGATGTCTACGAACAGATTGGGGGAGGATGGAGCAATGCGGTACCGTTTGATTGTTCGGACGCTTGCGGTCCGGTGACGGTAGAAATACTGGTGATGGACTACTGGTGCAACTGGAGCAAAGCCTGGACAGATGTCTGGGTAGAAGACAAAGCACCTATTTCAATTGAAAAAGATGTAGTTGATGGGCAAGTCTATTGTGCGACATACAAGTCAGCCCGATATGCTTATCCCGGGGAGATCCATCCAGTTAGCCTTGCTTACATCGTCGAGCAAGCAGAAGCAGGTGACCTCGTTGCGGTAGACCTGCTAGATGAAATTTTTGGGACGTATCAAAAAGTTTGGATTGATCCCTACGGAAATTATGTAGATGAATCTGGCAATGAGGTGGAGTATGAAATCCCATTTTCGGATTCCACTTGTGCCTGTGATTCGGAAGAGGTTCCCATGCGTGTGCATGATGAACATCTGGGCTACCAATGGGTGGATGTAGAGGTAGATACCTGTTACTTTCAGGCTGAGGAAAAGGAGTTTACAAAGGGTCTTATAGCGGTGAATTGCGCAGAGAATGTCTTCTGCCATCAGGAAATATGGTCAGAATTTGATCATTGTGGTGAGGGGTATATTTTTCGAAAGTTCAAGATTTGGCAAGGTTGTCCTGACGGTCCTCATGCTCCTGATACCCTGTTTCGATTTCAAAAGATCTTTGTGGGTAATGAATGTGACCTGGAAAAAGGCATGTTTGAATTGCCCTATGACACTACTGTATTTGCATGCGGCATTACTTACGATCCTGAAGGTAGTGGAAATGTGGTAGGTGAAGCAGCACCAGAAATAATAGGCACTCCGGTATATCGATTTGATGACGATTGCCGGATCGTCGGTATTGCCCATCAGGATAAAGTATTCAAGATACTTGGTGGTGACGCCGCTTGTTACAAGATTATACGTACCTGGTATCTGGCTGATTGGTGTACTGCTGGAGGCGAGCCCTCAGATGATGAGTGGTTCATGGATGATCAGTTTGTGGATGCCGTTCATACGCAAAAGATCATTGTGCAGGATACAGTGGCACCCATCTGTACTATAACAGATAACCTTATTGACGGCCTTGGCGAAACTGAGGCGAGTTGTGAATTTACTTATGACGCAGTTATCGATGCTGCTGATCTGTGTGGCATTATCGATCTCCGATGGGAACTAAAGAACATATCAAAGGATCCAGCGGAAATGGTCCAAGATGGTGATGCTACCTTTGATGATCTGGTGGAAGGAACATTGCCCATTTCGGTTTCTGGTTTATTGACTGGTTCATATAAACTTATTGTGGAAGTTCGTGATGACTGCCAAAATGAGAGTTTTTGTGAGAAGGAATTTGAAGTGAGGGCCGGTAAAAAACCAACGCCTGTGTGCCTTACCAGTCTTGTTGTTGAACTCAATCCGATGGACACGGATCAAGATGGAGTCTTTGATACTGCTATGGCAATGGTTTGGGCAGAGGAATATAACAGCAGTAGCGAGTCAGCTTGTGACGATTCTTCTTTAGAGTTCTTTCTGGAATTACTTGACGGGACTGGTGACGATGTGCTGGGGGATGATGATGTGAATTATCTTGAATTGGGGTGCGACCAGGTGGGTATGAATCTGGTTCGGCTCTACGTGAGAAGTGCCAGTGGCACTTACGATTTCTGTGATGTCTTCCTTATAGTTCAGGATAACAACGGAGTTTGTATCACGGATTTTTCGAACGTTCTCGGAAACATTTTTACCACAGATCAGTTGCCTGTAGCAAATGTCAATGTTAATGGTTTAAGCACGTCCACAGATCAAAACATGACTACAGGACCGGATGGCCTCTACTCATTTGAATTCAACTTCGATGAGAATGTGACAATAACTCCGGAGCGTGACGGCGATGACCTGGATGGAGTATCGACTATGGATGTCATCTTGGTATCACAACATTTGTTTAATACAAATCCGATCACTGATCCTTACCGGAGGATTGCCGCAGATATAGACGACAATGGAGTAATCAATTTGTTGGATCAACTACAGATCTTTGCGCTTGTGAGGGGCGATGTTACCGAGTGGGCGTTTGTGGATTCATGGCGATTCGTCCGCAAGAGCTATATGTTCACTACTGCCACACCGGAGGCGGAGGATTATCAGGTGGTTGCCTTCTTTATTGCCGATCAAGCCACGATTCAAGAAAACTTTGTGGCGATCAAGATGGGTGATCTCGATCTTGACCGATTGACCTCCCGAGCTCCAAGGAGCATCACAAGCAAAGTTTTGGAAGTCGAAGACTTTGAGTTTCGGGCGGGAGAAGAGATCAGGGTAGCCCTGCACAGCGTGGAGCTGCTTGAGACCATTGGTAGTCAAATGACTTTAAAGTTTGACCCTGAAGTACTCACTTTTTTGGGTGATGGTGATGGGATAATTTCACAGGAGAATTTTGGTGTCAGACGTCTAAACGAAGGTCTTATTACGGTGGGGTGGCATGAGAATGGGCAACTGGTTGATTTAAGATCAAAGCCACTGCTTGAACTGAAGTTTGAAGCCAAGCAAAGTGGGAAGTTGAGCGACCACTTCACGATTGGGAACTCACCAACTCACAGTGAGATTTATCCAGCCCTATACGAGAAATACGCCCTAAGCCTGAGGTTTACCAGTCAAAAGACAGGCTGGAGCGTGGAACCAGCAGCTCCTAATCCTATGACTACTTTGAGTACCATCGAAATTTCAATCCCTGAAAGCGGGCTGGTTGACCTCTCCATCTACGATGCTGTCGGAAGATTAGTGCATCAAAAGAGTAAGAATTATGGTAGTGGTAGAAATGCGATACAATTGGACCGTGATCATTTTGGAGCTCCCGGTCTGTACTATTATCAGATCAGGTATAAAGAGACCTCTGAAACGAAAAAGCTGATCGTGAGCCCCTAGTGCTGATCAGTAATCGTTTGGCTTATGTTTTGGTTAGTCCCCTCAGCTCGGGCGAGGGGATTTTTTTTTACAGAAGGTGTTCTTTGATCAGTTTGACGCTGATAGCGAGAAGAATTATTCCGAAAACTTTTCTCAGCACATCTACTCCCGACTGTCCGATTTTCTCACCGATCCAGTTAGAGCTTCGCAACGTAAAATAGACCAGTATCATATTTACAAGGATGGACACCAAAATGCTCAACTCGCTATAAGAAGCCTTCATGGTGATGATCGTAGTCAAGGTGCCTGCACCAGCAATTAGTGGGAATGCAACCGGCACAATCGTACTGGCACCCGAACGGGGATCATCGCGAAAAAGTCTGATACCGAGGATCATCTCCAGACCAATCAAGAAGATCACAATAGCACCGGCAACTGCAAAGGAAGAAATGTCGACACCAAACAACGAAAGCAATGATTTTCCAAAAAACAGAAAAGCAATCATGATGGTGCCTGCAATCAGGGCAGCCTTGCCAGATTGAATTTGGTTTCCCTGCTTTTTCAGGTTGATAATAATAGGCAGAGAGCCAGGAATATCTATCACTGAAAATAAAATCAGGCTTACAGAAATGATCTCTTTCCACATCATGCTTCATACATTTTTCTCAAAACAGCCGGCAAATGTATGAATTTCCGCAGACGGCCAACATGGCCTAAAATCATTTATTTATTTGCTGTATTTCACGCCTATTTTTGAGCAATAAGGTGCACCCAATATTGATCAAATTTCTTTATCGAAAGATTCTGAAAACCAGCTTTTCGTAGCCATTCAATTTGATCTTTTTCGGCGTTTGGAAAATCAAATTTGGCATAGTGATCCATTAACCATTCCCAGTCATTGTGGTCTTCTTTGACAACGAATGCTTTCCATCCTTCTAGAAATATTCTGTGTTCTTCGGATTCTTTGTCAATAAACAGATCTGCATAGGTAAATTGACCTGACGGCCGGAGCCATTTGTAGATACTCTTAAATGTTGATTCCTTATCTGAACCAGGTAGATGATGAAGTGAAAAACACGCTATGATCAAGTCGAATGAGTGTTCAGGGAAATCACAATCTTGGATAAGGCAGAGGTCGTAGACTATGTTCATCTGGTCGGCAAAAGTCGTTTGAAGTGATTCAATCATCTTTTCACTGGCATCTACCAATTGGAAGTAGGCGTTGCGATATTTCGCTACAGCCAATGCAGACACATTTCCATTTCCAGCACCCAACTCCAAAACGTTTCGCACTTGGGAAGAATGGGGAAGGTGACTCACCATTCGTTCGATTAGTGCGCGATAATGTGGTACCATACGTTCCATTTTCTCTGAGTAATCAGAGAACATTTCATCGAATACAAGTCCGATATCCATGCCTAAAATTTAATAACATTTTGGATGAATTGTTTTAAATTTTGAGGTCTTCCGTAACAGCACCGAAAGTGACCATTAGAGTGGTTCCCATTTTACTTTTAAACAAAGATTGGTTTTGGAAGTAACGCGGAATCGATGATCGAGTCGTCTTCCGACGATCCAACAGATTTTTTCTCCCGAACAAAGGATCCACTGCCCTTCTTTTTCGAAGCGGCTCATTTTTTCGTTTACAAAGAACTTTTTCAACTTTTGACTCTTACCTTTCAATCCAAATGGTTGAAAGGAATCCCCTTTCTTCCATGTTCTTAATATTAGGGGAAACGAGATAATCTGAGCGTCGAAATAGGCAATGTCACCGTTGTCGTATGTATTTGGAGGCTCAGCGATAAGGCTAAGGGACAACTTGCCATTCGATAAATAGAGGTCTTGGTCTTCCTTCTTTATATAGATGGATACTAGTGTGTTGGGACTATTTTGTTGCAGAATGATCTTGCCCCGGTCGATCGTTACCCGGCTATTTGAGCCACAGAAGATCTGACCGCTACGTTCTCTGATCATTGCTCGAGTCATTTGTCGGACTTGAGTGTAATTATACTTATGAGGACGAAGCCATTCAAAAAGCACCAAATCCAAAAGTGATATCTCAATCCTGGTGCAGTCCAAAATCTGGATTAAGTTTTCGGATTTAGTGGCTCCTTCGATCTGTTGCTGAATAAACCCCTGCAGAAGCCGGGCGCTTTTTTGCCAGATCTCAATATTTTCCAACATTCGATTTTCAAATCCTGGCAGGCGCTCAGTAATTGCCGGAATTATTTTGTTTCGGAGATAGTTACGACTGTATTTATTATCCCTATTGCTGCGATCCTCGCGGGATGAGATCTTGTGTTCTCGAGCGTATTGCTCCAGCTCTTGGCGCCGGATGCTTAATAATGGACGTACGATTTGCCCTTTTTTTGGTACCATACCTCGTAGACCTGAGAACCCTGCCCCTCTAGCTATATTCATTAGCACGGTTTCGATCTGGTCATCTGCATGGTGCCCCGTTGCAATTACATCATATCCATGTTCCTCGGCAATACTCTCCAGCCATTTATATCTCAGCTCACGGGCAGCTTCCTGAATGCCAAGGCGGTGATTCCTGGCATAATTAACGGTGTCAAATTCTGTGGTATGAAATGCCAATTTCCAATGTCTGGTAAAGTCCCTTACAAATTTTTGGTCCAGGTCTGATTCTTGCCCCCGAAGCTTGAAATTGCAATGTGCTACCCCAATCTTATTCGGTTGTCTGATCATCAATTGGAGTAAGACCATCGAATCCAAGCCACCACTTACAGTGACCAATACCTTGGCGTCTATTGGCAACAGTTCATGAGTTTCTGAAAAAGCCCGGAATGTTTCTTCGAGGTTCACGTTCATTCCATTTTTACATTGTTCGAGCTACGGGATTTACCTGGTGATCCCTCTAGAGTTAAGCCAATTTCGATATCTGATAGCGTTCTGATTATGACCTCTGAGAGTAGAAGCAAAGGCATGCAGGCCAGAATTATCCGGCCGGGCGCACATATACAGGTAATTATGATCCTCTGCATTGAGCACGGCGTCGATACTGGAGATGGAAGGCATGCAAATAGGGCCTGGTGGTAATCCCTGCACTTTGTAAGTGTTGTAAGGAGAATCGATTGCTAAATGCCTGTGTAAAACTCGCCTAATTGAAAAGTCACCAACCGCGAATACTACCGTGGGATCTGCCTGCAGAGGCATACCTCGGTTCAGGCGGTTGAGGTACAAACCGGCAACTGCTGGTCTTTCTGATGCTGCCTGAGTCTCTTTCTCAACTATCGAAGCAAGAGTGTAAACATCCTGCTCGTTCATATCAAGTTTCTGCGCTTTTTCTGACCTGCTATCTTGACGCCAGAATCGATCATGTTCTTCCTGCATCCGACTGACAAATCCATTTGCATTTGTATTCCAAAAAAACTCATAGGAATTGGGGATGTAAAGGGTGAGTGCGCTTTCTTTATACAGGCCATGACGAGATAAGGTATTGGGATTGATCATTTCGCTCAGGAGAGCTTGGGAATCAGGTTCAATGAAGAAAGAGACCTTCCCGGCAAGCTCTTCCAGGGTCCTGACATTATTTATCACTACATTAAGCGGTTTTTGAATCCCCGCTCGGAGGATTGAGATCAGCTGTCGATTGCTCCAACCCGAGTAAATTTCATACCGACCAGGCTTAACCGCGTTATCGGTGAATTTCATCCAATTGGCCACCTTGCGAAATCCTCCCTCTCCTTGAAGTAGAGAGTCCTTTTGCAAGATTGTCACCAGGTCTTCAAAACTACTCCCTGTCGGAATCAGGACAATCGTGGTATTATCAGTTGCCTTTACATTGGGCATCTGGATGATCCGGTAAAGCCAAAAGCCGGATCCCGCTATCAAAATCAGAAGAATCATTGCAGTTACCCCAATGCCAAGACGTTTTCTCCTCTGGTCTAAAGATGCCATAGTTAATATTGCTCCTTCTCATTGGGGAAATCGCCGGACTTCACATCATCAAAATATGCCTGAGCGGCTTTGGTAATCTCTGCATAAAGGTCAGTGTATACTCTGAGAAATCTTGGTCTGAATTCCTTGGTGATTCCCAACATATCATGAGTTACCAGCACCTGGCCATCTACATGTGGACCGGCACCGATACCGATAATCGGGATTTTTACTGAATCCGCCACTTCTTTTGCCAGATCGCTCGGTATCTTTTCCAGAACGATAGCGAAGCAACCCAAAGATTCCAGGAGCTTGGCATCCTTTTTAAGCTGCTCGGCTTCATCCTCCTCTCTGGCTCGTACTACGTAGGTGCCAAATTTATAAATTGACTGTGGCGTCAAACCAAGGTGGCCCATCACTGGAACACCAGCAGATAAAATTCGCTTAATAGAGTCTTTAACTGCGATGCCTCCCTCTAACTTGACAGCATGAGCTCCCGCCTCCTTCATAATACGAATAGCAGAGGCCAAGGCCTTCTTGGAATTGCCTTGATAAGTTCCAAATGGCAGGTCCACAACAACCAGCGCTCTGCTGATTCCACGAATTACACTGCTTGCATGATAGACCATCTGATTTAAGGTGATGGGTAAGGTGGTTTCGTGACCAGCCATCACATTAGAAGCCGAATCACCCACCAATAAAACTTCAATTCCTGCTTCATCCAGGATTCGAGCCATTGAGAAATCATATGCCGTCAGCATCGAAATCTTTTCTCCTACTTCCTTCATGCGACGTAGGGTGTGCACAGTGATTCTTTTTATCTCTTTCTTTTGTGCGGACATTTGCTACTTTTTTATTCTACTCGCTGCCTCATATTCGGACTTGGTAATTCTGTAATAGACGACCTTAGACTTATAATAATAAGCCATTTTCTCAAAGACTAGACCAGCTTTACTCAATACCCTGACGGAGGCGATATTATCGGGTCTGGCTACCGCTACTATTTCTTGCAAGCCAATCTCATTAAAGCCATAATTCAAAAGGCCGACTGTTAATTCAGTAGCATATCCTTTCCCCCAAAACTGCTTGGCAAGCCGATATCCTACTTCAATTTCCCGAGTCTGATCCAGGTCCTTTAAGCATGCCCAACCTATGGGCTGAGTATTCGAATCTTTACATGCAAGCCAAATTCCAAAACCTGGAGTGGCCTTATAGCCAGATCGAATACTCTTCAGCCTGCGTTCGACCTGCTTTGCGTTTCGCAGTGGACCGATATATTTCATCACCTCAGGGTCACTATGTAAATCCACCAGGAAATCAAGGTCTTCCGGATCGATTTCCCTCAGGTAGAGCCTGGGCGTACTAAGTATTTTTTTGTCCATCACGACGATCATCGAACTGACAAGCTGACGTTTTGTCACTAAGATTTGCACAGATAATTACGGAGAGCAGCAAAATTGGCAAAAAAAAACACCATTTCGGCAGATTTCTGGCTTGGCATCCAAATTGAGCCCCTTAACCTGAACAATGATTTTTCAACGGACAAAAATAGATATATGGGAAAGATAATTGGTATTGATCTGGGAACAACCAACAGCTGCGTAGCTGTAATGGAGGGTAATGAGCCTGTGGTCATACCCAATGATGAAGGTAGACGGACTACGCCCTCAGTAGTGGCTTTTATGGATAATGGCGAACGAAAGATCGGAGATCCTGCAAAAAGGCAGGCGATCACTAATCCCGAGCGCACCATTTACTCCATCAAACGATTCATGGGAAATCGATACAGTGAGGTCGCTAAGGAAATCGCTCGGATGCCTTATAAGGTATCCAAGGGTGACAATGATACGGTACGTATCGATATTGAAGATCGAAAGTATACTCCTCAAGAGATATCAGCTATGATATTGCAGAAAATGAAGAAAGTTGCTGAAGATTATCTTGGGACGGAAGTGATAGAGGCTGTGGTGACAGTACCTGCCTATTTCAACGATTCACAAAGGCAGGCAACAAAAGAGGCAGGAGAGATAGCTGGACTCAAAATCAAACGGATTATCAACGAACCCACTGCAGCCGCTCTCGCGTATGGATTGGATAAGAAAGGACAGGATCTGACCATTGCAGTTTTCGACTTGGGAGGTGGAACCTTTGATATTTCTATCCTTGAATTGGGTGAAGGAGTGTTTGAGGTCAAATCGACAAACGGTGATACCCATCTGGGTGGAGATGACTTTGACCAGGTATTGATTGATTTTCTCGCAGATGCATTCAAGGATCAGGAAGCGATCGATCTGAGGAGGGATCCGATGGCATTACAACGTTTGAAAGATGCAGCTGAAAAGGCAAAGATTGAATTATCTTCTTCTACAGAGACTGAAGTAAATCTTCCATACATCACAGCGGTTGATGGAGTGCCCAAACACTTGGTTCAGAAGATATCGAGAGCCAAATTCGAGCAACTTGCTGATGAGTTGGTGGAGAGAACATTGAAGCCTTGTAAGGAAGCGCTTAACGATGCTGGGCTGTCCAAGAACGATATCGATGAGATCATCTTGGTGGGTGGATCAACAAGGATACCGCGAATTCAGCAAGCTGTTGAAGATTTCTTCGGAAAGAAGCCAAGTAAAGGAGTAAATCCAGATGAAGTAGTAGCGGTCGGAGCTTCCATTCAAGGAGGAGTGCTAAGTGGTGATGTACAGGATGTATTGTTACTGGATGTCACGCCACTATCACTGGGTATTGAAACGATGGGCGGTGTCTACGATGTAGTAATCGAGGCCAATTCCACGATTCCAACTAAGAAATCTAAAGTGTATTCAACTGCAGCAGATAATCAGCCGTCGGTGGAGATTCATATTCTTCAAGGTGAACGACCAATGGCCAGAGACAATAGGACTGTCGGTCGGTTTATCCTCGATGGCATTCCACCAGCCCCTCGTGGTCTGCCACAAATTGAAGTGACATTTGATATGGATGCCAATGGTATTCTTAATGTGCACGCCAAGGATAAAGGTACCGGCAAGGAACAGAAGATTCGAATTGAAGCCTCCACAGGTCTCTCGAAGGAAGAAATTGAGCGAATGAAAGCAGAGGCTGCTGCGAATGCAGAGACGGATAAGGCTGCCAGAGAAAAGGTCGATAAGATCAATGCTGCTGACACTCTTATCTTCCAGACTGAGAAGCAATTAAGTGAGTTTGGAGACAAGATCCCAGCAGATAAGAAAGAAGCCATTGAGAAAGCAACCGCTGACTTAAAAGAGGCGCACAAGGCGGAAGATCTGGATAAGATTGAAGCAGCTACGAAAACATTGAACGATGCATGGGCGAGTGCCAGCCAGGATATTTATCAGGCTCAGCAATCGGCACCGACCGAGGAATCAGCACAGAATGGAAGTGAGGATGCCGCAGGATCAACAACTGAGTCGGAAGATGTGACTGATGTAGAATTTGAGGAAGTTGATGACAAAAAAGAATAGTAGCTGAGTCGCGGTAAAGAGGTAAGGTCTGATTCATTTGAATCAGACCTTTTTTTTGCTCAGAATCCAAGCATATCTTTCATAGTGTAGACACCCTGTTTTCCAACTAGCCATTCAGCAGCATCGAGCGCTCCCGAAGCAAAGCCGATTCGTGAATGAGCAGTATGTTTGATCTCAAGGCTATCTACTGTAGAAGCATATTCTATGATATGGGTGCCGGGGACCTGATTAATCCTTTCTGAGATAATCGAAAGTTCGTCAATTTCGGCTTCTTCATAGTTAACCCATTTTTTTTTCCGTTCAAGCAGGCCAAGGATATCCTCTGCCAGAGTAATTGCAGTTCCACTGGGGGTGTCCAACTTTTCAGTGTGGTGAATTTCTTTCATCTGAATTTGATAGGTTTGCTGTTGCTTCATCATCTGGGCAAGCTGCCTATTAAGCGCAAAGAAAATATTTACTCCGATGCTGTAATTCGAGGCATAGAATAAAGCTCCATTCACCTTGCGACACAATTCCTCAATTTGGGGGAAGTGATCCAACCATCCCGTAGTCCCGCTGACAACCGGAATACCCAGCTTCAAGCACTGTGATAGATTATTTGGCGCTGCCTCTGGTTGGGTAAATTCAATAACTACATCTGTATTTCGTGAAGTTAGATCATCCATCTTGTCTTGCGAGTCCATATCGATGACAGCCACCACCTGGTGGCCTCTTTGCAGCGCTAGCTTATGAATGGTCCGGCCCATTTTTCCGTAACCAACGATCCCCAGTTTCATAGATTTTTTTTTTTGACTATACCCTGATATTTCCAATATCGAGATAATACCTGAATATCCTATTTTTAAGGCCCTCATGAATCTATCGAATGATCTTATACTGCGGGTTTTATCTGGTGAGGTGACCAACCGGCCACCAGTCTGGTTGATGCGACAGGCAGGACGCATCTTGCCAGGATATCGGGCAGTACGTTCATCAGTAAGTGGATTTAAGGCACTGGTTACCAATCCTGAATTGGCATCTCAGGTCACAATCGAACCGGTGGAAGTGCTTGGTGTAGATGCGGCCATCATTTTTTCCGACATTCTTGTCATTCCGGAGGCTATGGGTTTGGACTATGAATTGGTCGAGAAAGTCGGGCCTGTATTTCCCAAGACCATACGGGAAACTAAAGATGTCGAATTGCTCAAAGAAGGAGAAGAAGCTGCAGAGCACCTCAAATATGTGTATGAAGCGGTGAGGCTGACCAGGAAGGAACTAGATGGGAGAGTGCCTTTGATCGGATTCTCAGGGGCTCCCTGGACTTTGCTGAGTTATATGGTGGAAGGCAGAGGTAGCAAGACATTTTTTAAAGCAAAGAGGTTCCTATACCAGAATGAGGAAGGTTCACACTTGCTCCTGCAAAAGTTAACCAATAGCATTATTTGTTATCTGAAACACAAAATCCAGTCCGGTGCTCAAGTAATACAGCTTTTTGACAGTTGGGCTGGTATCCTGGATAACACTCTTTATGAGCGATTTGGACTCCCATATTTGGGCATGATCTGCGAAGCCATAACGGAGGTTCCCGTGATTGTCTTTGCCCGCGGAGCCTGGTTTAGTCTCGACAAACTAAATGATCTCCCTTGCGCTGCACTTGGCATTGACTGGCATATTTCACCAGTTTATGCTAGAAAAGTTTGTGGGCAGGGTAGGGTACTGCAGGGTAATCTTGATCCTGTTTGTTTGATGAGTGATCCTCAAATGATAGCAAATAGGAGTTTACAGACGATCAAAGGATTTGGCCACCATCATATCATGAATCTTGGCCATGGGGTATATCCTGAGACTCCCTTAGATCATGTCAAGCACTTTGTTGAAGTAGTGAAGTCCTACAACTATCCCTGATCATTCTTATATTGCTTATTATAAGATGACTATACATTACAACTAATTATATGTCATCTGAGAGAGTCTTTAAAAATTTTGTTCTTTTTCCTTTTTGTCTAATTTTGGAACAGATGGCAGGGGGGAGCGACAGACCAACGAAACAATTCGGCATTAGTCAGCATTCATGGGATGGTTTAAACGACTAAAAGAAGGTATCCAGACGGCTACCAAGCACAAGAAAGAAGTGCCCGAGGGCCTGTGGTTTAAATGCGATGAATGCAAGGAGACCAGTACCATGAAGGAACTCAAGGAGTGCTTTTACATGTGTCCAAAATGTGGTTTCCATTGCCGAATCGGATCCCACGATTATTTTGAAATTCTCTTTGACAATGGATGGAGTGAAATGTTCGAAGAACTGCAATCCTTCGACTTCCTTGGCTTCACCGATCTCAAGCAGTATGATCAGAGATTGCAAGATGCCTATACAAAGAGTAATGTTTCAGAAGCGATAACAGTGGCTCAGGGTAAACTCAACAATAAGAGCCTGGTGGTTGCAGCAATGGATTTTAGCTTTATCGGTGGTTCAATGGGTTCTGTGGTAGGCGAAAAGATTGCCTTGTCCATAGAACATTGTTTGACAAAGAAGATTCCTCTTTTAATTATCAGCAAGTCAGGAGGAGCCCGAATGATGGAGTCTGCATTTTCACTAATGCAACTGGCAAAAACCGCTGCCCTGCTAACAAAATTAGCCAAGTCGAAGATTCCCTACCTTTCATTGCTGACGGATCCAACTACTGGAGGGGTAACGGCTTCGTTTGCGATGCTTGGAGATGTAAATTTTGCAGAACCTAAGGCTCTGATCGGTTTTGCTGGACCCAGGGTCATCAAAGAAACCATAAAACAAGATCTGCCGGAGGGCTTTCAAACCTCAGAGTTTCTGCTGGAACATGGTTTCCTTGACTTTATCGTACCAAGAGATAAGTTAAAGGAGCGAATCGATAATCTTCTCGAGATTTTCTAGTCTTATTCTTCCAGGATCACTTTGAGTCGCATATCTAAAGGATCTGCGCGATCGAATATGGCATCAAAAAAGCCATTGCCCATTCTAGAGTAAAATGTTAGGAAGTTGGTGTGTCTCTCCTGTGGTTTGCCTTCTGGCAGGATCTTGTCAACTACCGATTCAATCTGCTTGATCGCGACTTCGTGACGTTGCTTCTCTGCCTTTCTAAGCTTGCTCTCGAGATGCTCGATACCTTTGATGACATTCTTGCCTTCGGCTTCAACGGTCCGGACCAAAGTAGGATCGATGTCTTTGGCCTTGCCTGCGATATCTTCAAAGATCTTCTCCACCCTGGTTTTCTCTTGTTTCAGTTGAAACTCATTCTCTGCATGTGCTTTGAGATAGCGACTCACAATTCGATCCTGCCGAAGAAAAAACAGTTCTAATGGGATATCTAGTTTGCCAATTTTCTTATTCGTTCCCCGGTCGATCCATAAAAAGGAATCTCGACGTACCAAAACTGGAAAATTGACTCCGAAATGCTCGAATTGAGTTTTACGTTCCAGCCAGTATGCCAGTTCTCCTCCTCCGCCGATGTAGGCGAGATTGGGGAGAATTGCTTCCTGATAGATCGGCCGCATTACCACATTCGGACTGAATCGATCTGGATGTGATTGCAGATGTTCGATCAACTCCGAAGGAGAAAAATTTAAGTCGGTATTTAAAATAGAATAGTGGCCATTTTCCAGGACAATTCTTTCACGTTGATTGGAAGTCAAATAAAATAGATTGATCTCCCGGACGAAAGCCTGCGGCTTAATTCCCGAAGCTTCCATCTGCCCTTGGACTTTCTGAACTAACTCTGCAGAAGGTTGATTGGTGAGTTCTTCTCTAAATAAATCGATGGCTTTTCTTTTCAGTCGATCGTCATCCATTCGAACGATGATGAAGCCAAAATGACCAAGCAAGTGATTGATCCAATCAGCTAAGGCAACATCATACCTGGTATGTGCTTTAAAGCAAGCTTCTAACGGTTCGTATATAGAAATTGCCTGAGGAGAGCTGCCTAATACTTCTTTGAGTTCAAGAAGCACGTCTTTCAAACTTGCGGTAGACATGCGGCCTACACTACCGGTCTCATCATTGGCCCACTCAATGCGACGACCAAACACATAGGCGTGGTTCATTTCTTCAAAATCATGGTCCTCACCTCCAAGCACTAGTACTGGTAGAATGTCGTTTTCCGGATATCTCTCTTTCAACTGACTCGCAAGTTTCACCGCCGAGATAACTTTATAGATAAAGAAGAGGGGTCCGGTGAATAAACAGGGCTGGTGAGCTGTGGTGACCGTGAAAGTGGTTTCCTTATCAAGCAGATCAATCTGAGCCTTGGCCTGAGTTATATCTGTGGAATAGTTCTGATATTGATCTCGCAGCACACTCTGCAACAGTTTACGATCGATCGGATCCTTTGATTTGTCTTCAATTACCCTTGCAAACTCTTCCAGTTTGGGAGCATACTTAAAGAAGTTTGCAAGATTGGGATCTTGCTCGGCGTATGCAATATCCGTGTCGGCAAACTGATTGGTTATAGCAAATGGAAAATACTCTGTTTTCATGGTCGGCAATATTACCACTTATCACCCAATAATTGAACATCGAACGGGCTCAGTAATGCTATCGTCTTGGCTACTATGGTTTAATCACCTTTTTTGCACCAGGCTGTTGGATTTCGAAATCTTCCTTTGTTTTTTGAGCTGCTACCATTAGTCTGACATCTTCCAATAATTGCTTTGCATCATAAATGATTCCGTCTTTGATCGTATATTTCACACCACCTGCACGTATGATTTCATTATCATCAGTCAATTTGATAGCGCCGGTTCCATAAAGTACTTTCAGGTTCTTCAAAGGATTCTCTTCAACCAGGATGATATCAGCTTTCTTACCCACTTCGACTGTGCCAATCTCATCTGACAACCCCAGCGCTTCGGCACCATTTAAGGTGGCCGAACGAATAACTTCCAGTGGATGAAATCCAGCTTCTCTTAGCATCTCAAGTTCGCGCACAAACGCAAAACCATAAAGTTGGAAGATAAATCCCGAATCAGATCCAGCAGTGACCCTGCCTCCTCGGTTTTTATATTCCCGTACAAAGGTCATCCACAATTCATAGTTCTTACGCCAATCCACTTCTTCTTCTGTTCCCCAATAATGCCAGTAGGAACCATGGCTGATCTTACTAGGCATATAAAATCGCCAAAGTGATGGCATAGTGTAATCTTCGTGCCATTCCAATCTACGGGCACGGTGAAGATCACGGCTGGCTTCATAGATATTGAAGGTAGGATCTATGGTGAAATCAAGTTCGAGCAGTTCTTGCATGACTTTGTTCCAGTGATCGCTATATGGCTCAGCAGCTTGTCGCCATAATCGTCCGGCTTCAGCAAAACGATGTTGCTCATTTTGGTAGTTATAGTCAAGAGGATAATCCTGCACGGTACGTTTGTCAAAAAGAGCTTCCGGGAGTCCGTACCAATGCTCCATAGTTGTAAGGCCAGCCCGGGCAGAGTGGAGGACATTCCACCTTCCCACATCCATTTGTGCATGGTGGCAGGCTGATCTCAGTCCCAATTTTTTGTTTTCATCCAATGCGGCAGCCATAATTTTTGGAGGAGCACCAAAAAATTTAATGCCATCGGCTCCCAGAGCAGCATTTGCTCTTACCCATTCTCGAGCCTGATCTTCGGTACTGATCGGTTCTTCACTACCCTGACCAAAAACCGTGTAGGCTAGAATTCTGGGGGCAGTAATCTCATTTGCATCGCTTAGTGCTTTGTGCTCCATCACCCAATCAAGTCCATTGCCGCATGCCGGATCTCTGATTGTAGTGATTCCATGTGCCATCCAAAGTTTAAAAACATACTCTGCATCTGCACCTTGAGCCTTGCCTCCTATGTGACCATGCATATCTACAAATCCTGGCAATGCGTACATCCCAGTACAATCGAATTCCCAACCACCGGGTGCAAGTTTGGGCCGTGATTCTGGGTTAATCTCGACACCGGGGTAACCCACAGTCTGGACATCCACAATGCGATCTTGTTCGATCACAATATCGATTGGGCCTCTGGGTGGCGCTCCATTGCCATTTATCAAGGTGATGCCACGTAAAATCAGCTGTGACCAAGGACCTTCTCCACGGAACCGTTCGGGAGCTTTTTGCACCTGGCCCCAGTTGGATCCGATGACTAAAAAACTTACCAAGCATAATAGAAGAATTCGAATCCTCATCGCATTAATTGATGTTTGAGAAAAATGGGAGCTGACAAATTAGTGATAAATTCACATCCATCGCCCTGTCTTTATATACTATAATCATCATCGGGTAATGAGAAAACAGTTGCTAAAAAAATTGGACCATCTTGATCTGGAGTTGGATGAACTGCTTACCAAATTGACTCAATATGACGAAATGGACTTAGCTAGTAAACCAGCTCCGGATGTTTGGTCTCCCTTGCAAATAATGCATCACTTGCTTTTGTCGGAGTCCTTGTCATTGGAATATGTGAAAAAGAAGCTAAGCTATAATCCAAAACTGGCGAAGGCTGGGGTATCCAGCCGATTTCGATCTCTTGCGCTAGACTTGGCGCTGAAATCTCCGCTCCGATTTACTGCTGCCAATGGTACTGAAGCACATAATTTGAATGAACGAAAGTTGTCCAATCTCCAATCTGATTGGACCACGCACCGGTCTGATCTAAGAACCTATATTTTGGATTTAGATGATTATTGGATGGACAAAGAAGTATATAAGCACCCCTACGTTGGGAGGCTCTCATTCCGCCAAATGCTCGGTTTTTTTCAGACCCACTTTCGACATCACCGGAAACAGATTAATGCCCGTCTACCCAACTGATTCATAAATTTGACTTTAGACTTGCAAGAATTTCCTAAATAGAAGATCATCGTCGAAAAGAGGATTGTTGGCATTATAGTTGTGAATCAATATTTTAAACATTAGATTAATTCACTATATGAATTTTAGTATCAAGGATTCACCCACAATTGATTCTGTCGGAGTTGCTGAAAGAGTGGCGAGATTGCAGAGTAGGAGCATCAAGAAAGAGTCTAAGGTGGAGGGATTGAAGCTGGTGCTCAGTATGATCGATCTGACTACATTGGAGGGAAAGGACACTAAAGGCAAGGTACATCAGCTGTGTGCAAAAGCCATGCACCTTCATGATCATTATCCTGAACTTCCCCATGTCGCTGCCGTTTGTGTATACCCTAGCATGATCAGGGAGGTAAGAAATGTGGTAAATGGAAGTGGAATAAAGGTGGCGTCTGTTGCCACTGCTTTTCCGAGTGGACAGACACCGACCAGATTAAAGATTTCTGAGACGAAATATGCAGTGAAGGAAGGTGCAGATGAGGTGGATATGGTCATTTCACGAGGCAGGTTTCTTCGGGGTGACTACAATTTCGTATTTGATGAGATTTGCGCCATTAAAGAGGTGTGCAAGGATGTACATCTAAAAGTCATTTTGGAGACCGGAGAGCTTGTCACTTTGGATAATGTGCGGATTGCCAGTGATCTGGCTATTGCGGCAGGTGCCGATTTCATCAAAACGAGTACGGGTAAGGTTCAACCGGCGGCCACACTACCAGTGACTCTGGTGATGCTTGAAGCAATCAGGGATCATTTTTATCAAACGGGAGAGAAGGTAGGTATGAAACCAGCAGGGGGCATTAGTGATGCTAAATTAGCACTTCAGTATCTGGTGATGCTTAGAGAAACTCTGGGAGAAGACTGGATGAACTCAGAGCTATTCAGATTTGGAGCTAGTAGGTTGGCCAATGATGTCTTGATGCAACTGGAGAAAGAACGAACTGGTGTTTATCAATCCCTGGATTATTTTTCTAAAGATTAACTGATGGCAAGATCGAAGAAGCAAACAGATCGAAAATTGAAATTTGGGACTTCATGGAAATATGCACCGGCACCTGAAAATAAGGATCATGTGATTTTAAAGGATCAATATGACCTGTTTATAGGAGGCAAGTTTGTGAAGCCGGTAGCAGGAAAATACTTTAAGACGATCAATCCTGCCACTGGTCGTAAAATAGCACTGGTAGCCGAAGGAACAGATAAAGATATCAACAAGGCTGTGAAGACAGCAAAGAAAGCTTTTCCCAGTTGGAGTGGACTTGATGCCAGTGAGCGGGGAAAGTACATATATCGCATCGCCCGGTTGATCCAGGAAAGGGCCAGGGAGTTAGCCGTCGTTGAAAGCATCGATGGTGGTAAACCAATCCGGGAATCGAAGACTGTGGATATTCCTTTGGCTGCAGCCCATTTCTTCTACTATGCCGGCTGGGCCGACAAACTGGAATACGCATTTCCAGGGCGGAAGGCCAGTCCATTGGGGGTAGCAGGTCAAATCATACCATGGAATTTTCCCTTGCTGATGGCGGCCTGGAAACTAGCACCAGCACTGGCAACCGGGAATACAGTCGTCTTAAAGCCAGCGGAGACCACCCCATTGACTGCCATGAAGTTAGCAGAGATCATTCAGGATGCTGATTTACCGGCTGGAGTAGTCAACATTGTCACGGGAGCTGGTGCTACCGGTGCTGCTTTGGTGAAGCACTCCGGTATCGATAAGATTGCTTTTACCGGATCAACAGAGGTAGGGAAAATGATCCAGAAGTCAGTAGCGGGCTCACAGAAACGACTCACTTTGGAATTGGGAGGCAAGGCGGCCAATATTATTATGGAGGATGCCACCATCGATCAGGCGGTAGAGGGAATAGTCAACGGAATCTATTTCAACCAGGGTCATGTCTGCTGTGCTGGGTCTAGATTATTCGTGCAAGAATCAGTCGAGGACCTGGTGATACGAAAACTAAAGGATAGGATGGAAACTCTGATCGTTGGTGATCCGCTGGATAAAAACACAGATATTGGAGCGATCAATTCCGCCAGCCAATTAGCCACCATTCGTTCCTATTTGGAAATGGGCGTTAGTGAGGGTGCTGAAATGTATCAAAGCTCTTGCGAGTTACCTCATAATGGAGGATTTTGGTGCCGGCCTACACTGTTTACCGGTGCTGCTCAATCTCATCGTATTGTGCAGGAAGAAATATTCGGACCGGTCTTGACTGTCCAAAGTTTTCGAACGATAGAAGAAGCTTTGGACAAGGCAAATAACACACACTATGGATTATCGGCTGGAGTATGGACGGACAAGGGCGCGAAAATATTTAGCATGACCAAAGCCCTGCGTGCCGGGGTGGTTTGGGCGAATACATATAATAAATTTGATCCCACTTCGCCATTTGGAGGATATAAAGAAAGTGGTTTTGGCAGGGAGGGCGGCCTACATGGATTATCACCATATCTTGAACTGAACTGACATGCGAAAATCAACAAAAGAGAAGTCATCATCATCCGGCAACGGACTACCAAAGGGTGAAAAGCAAACAAAGGAAAACGGGAAAACAATAGAGAGGTTGCAGATCATGAAAACCTACAAGATGTATGTTGGTGGCGCATTCCCTCGCTCTGAATCAGGTAGGTATTATTCGATCGACAACGATCGTCTGGGGACAGTAAACATTTGCCTTGGTTCCCGCAAAGACTTTCGAAATGCCGTCGTTGCTGCTCGTAAGGCTTTTGGAAGTTGGCAGGCAAGGACTGCCTACAATCGCGGTCAGATCCTTTACCGTATCGCCGAGATGCTCGAAGGTCGCCAGCAACAATTCCGTGAAGAACTGCTCGCACTGGGATCGACCCCGAAAGAGGCTCAGCAGGAAGTCGAATCGGTCATTGACCGAATTGTATATTATGCCGGTTGGGCTGACAAGTATCAGCAAGTGTTCAGCTCCGTTAACCCAGTGGCAGCACCTTACTTCAATTTTTCTTCTCCAGAGCCGACCGGAGTGGTCTCGGCGGTGGCTCCCGACCGACCTGGTTTATTGGGCTTGGTATCAATTTTATTGCCTGTTATTGTCGGAGGCAACACCATTATCGTCCTGGCATCTCAGTCACAACCTACGCCTGCGATATCATTCGCGGAGGTGCTTCATACCTCAGATTTGCCTGGTGGAGTAGTCAATATCATAACCGGTCGAACTGCAGAATTGGTAGGCCATTTCTCCACACACATGGACGTAAATGCAATCATCTATGGAGGATCTGACAAAAAGGAACTCACGGCAATCGAAGTGAATGCATCTGCAAATGTAAAAAGGGTAATCAATCTCATGCATGCAGCATGGGACTCTAAATCGTGTCAGGGCCCATATCAAATTATGGATACCCAGGAGATGAAGACTACCTGGCATCCAGTCGGAAGATAATCGTAGCCACATAGCCCGAAAGGGTTGAATTTTCCTTAATCCGGATGAGAGATTGGTCTATTTTTGTCGCTAGCAAAATCGTGCAAAGATGACCACCGAACAGACGACCAGACTCTGGGAGAGATTACAGCCACTATTGGAGCAAAATGCCCGTGACAAGATAGCCGATCTTATTGACGGCATGACATCACGTGAAATCGTTCACACCTTTGTCCACCTGAGAGAAGAAGATCAACTGAAACTGCTCAGGTTATTACCAAACGATCTTGCAGCCGAAGTCTTGGAGGAGATCCCGGACTCAGAGGCAGCTGATATTATCGAGGATCTTGAAGCTCATGAGGTGGTGGCCATCCTCAATGAGATGCCCAGCGACGAGCGGGTAGATCTTCTTGCTGAACTCGGGGAAGAAGCCGAAGAAATTATTTCCAAAATGGAACCTGAGACTGCTTCCGATCTCAGGCGGATGATTGAGTATCACGCGGAAACAGCAGGAGGACTAATGATCACGGAGTTTCTCTCATATGCAGAAACCACAACGATCAGTGAAGTCATTGAGGATCTGAGAACAAATGCCGAGGAATATCAGAACTACCGGATCAGGTACATCTATGTGATTGATGCTAAAGGTCAGTTTTGTGGCATCTTACAAATGCAAGATCTCCTTCTGGCCGAAGACGATACCAGGTTGGAACACATCATGCACAGTGACCCGTTTGCCGTGAGATACGACGCTACCATGGATGAACTAGTCGACTTCTTTGATCAGAACGACTTTTTTGGAGTGCCGGTTGTTGATGAACGTCACTTCCTGATGGGAGTTGTTTTACGGAGGGACGTCCTGGAGGCTCAGGCAGAGCAAGCAGCTCAGGAGCATCTGGAATCCCGAGGTATCGTTGGTGGTGATGAAATACGCACCATGCCTGTGCTGTTGCGTTCAAAAAGAAGATTGTCGTGGCTATCCGTAAATATCCTTCTCAACATCGTAGCGGCTAGCGTGATTGCATACCACCAAGATGTATTGAGTTCGGTAATTGCCTTGGCTGTCTTTCTGCCTATCATATCAGATATGAGTGGATGTTCTGGCAATCAGGCGGTAGCAGTGAGCATGAGGGAGCTGTCTCTTGGTGTTGTTCGACCCGGTGAGGCCCTTCGGGTCTGGTATCAAGAGGTTTCTGTCGGAGTCATAAACGGAACCGTTTTGGGGATCTTAATTGGCATCGCGGCGTGGATCTGGAAGGGCAACATTATACTTGGTGGTGTGGTAGGGGCAGCCTTGGCCATTAACACCATTGTTGCGGTATCGATTGGTGGGACCGTGCCATTACTACTTAAGAAATTTAATATGGATCCAGCCTTGGCATCAGGCCCTATCCTGACAACTATAACTGATATGTTTGGTTTTTTCCTGGCTCTGACTTTTGCATCTCTAACTCTTACCCATATAAGTGGTCTTTAGCCCACTACGCCAGTGATGCATTCATCTCGATGGGACAACTGAGTGCATTGGAGACAGGACAACCATTCTTGGCATTATCAGCCAACTCCAAAAACTTTTCCTTATCGATTCCAGGTACTTTGCCTGTTAGATCAAGGACGATTTTTTTGATACGCCAACCTGAGTCCTCTTTTTCGATCGTGAGCGATGCTTTGGTATTAAGCTCATCAGGTACAAAACCGGCTCCTGTGAGTTGAAAGCTCAACGCCATATTGAAGCAACCGGCATGAGCAGCTGCTATCAGCTCTTCAGGATTGGTACCCATTGTGCCATCTTCATTCTGAAAACGCAGCTTAGTTGAATAAGGTTGATTATCAAAAGCTCGACTTTGGGTAGTTAGTGTACCTGATCCCTCCAGTCCAGATCCTTTCCATACGGCTGTTGCAGTTCTTTTCATTTGATAATTGTTTTGGTTGGCAAAATATCTTTTTTGACTGAAAGAATGGCATAATGTTCCTTCCTTGTTGATGAGATGACTCTTTAGTTTCAAAAGATTTCATCGATCACAAGTACCGGTGGTTGAATCGGCTCTTCACTGACAGCAATGGCTGTTTGAAGATGAGTTGCTGCAAAATGCAGTTTCTTAGGATCAGAAGAGAGGATGGTAAAAACTGTTTCCCCGGCCACTACTGGATCAGAAATCTTCTTGTGAAGTATTACACCCGCTTGCAGGTCGATTTGATCATTCTTTTCCTTTCTTCCTGCACCGGCAAGCATTGCTGCCTCTCCAATGACTCGAGCATCCATCCTGCTTACAAATCCTGTTTCTGCTGCTTTTAAATCCGATTGATGTGGAGCTCTCCTTAGCTGTTCTGGTTGAGCTAAGAGTGAGGCATCGCCTCCCTGAGCTTCGATCATCTCTGCCCATTTTTCCATTGCGGCACCTGTCTTGATCTGGGTATCCAGCAATTCAATAGCCTCTTGTCGATCTGTGCAAATACCTGCCATCTCCAACATGATGCTACCGACCTGTAGTGACAAGGAAAGTACATCTTTTGGACCATTCCCCATCAGAGTGTCGATGGCTTCACTGACTTCCAAAGCGTTTCCTACTGTGTATCCTAAAGGTTGGTCCATGGAAGATAAGATGGCATGAGTTCGGCGATTGAGTGACTTACCAATTCTTATCATTGTATTGGCAAGGGTATATGCTTGATCTTTAGAGCGCGTGCTGGCACCTGAGCCCACCTTTACATCCAATAGGATTGCATCAGCTCCGCCGGCAATTTTCTTGCTCATTATACTAGATGCAATCAATGGTAATGAAGTAACGGTGGAAGTGGCATCTCTCAATGAGTATAAGATCTTATCGGCAGGTACTAATTCATCTGTTTGCCCAGAAATGACCAGACCGGTTTTTGACACCACAGATTCAAACTCAAGCAGAGAAAGATCTGTACGAAACCCGGGAAAGACCGAGAGTTTGTCAAGAGTGCCACCTGTGTGTGCCAGTCCCTTACCCGATAGTTTAGCGACACAAGCACCTGCGGCAGCCACCATTGGAGCGACGATCAGTGTAGTCTTGTCTCCCACACCTCCTGTACTATGTTTATCAACCTTAATCCTTTGAATAGCATGAAGATCCAAAACAGATCCTGAAGTGGCCATTGCCGAGGTAAAATGACTGAGTTCTTTGGGTTCCATTCCATTGATATAGATGGCCATCAGCATTGCGGTTATCTGATAATCGGGTATCTTTCCAGCTACCAGCTCTGCAATGAAATAGTCAACCTCACTTTTCTCCAGTTTCAAGCAGTCTCGTTTTTTTGCGATGATCTTCTTGATATTCATGAAGTAGGAAGCTTGGCAATGATCGCTTGAATAAAACTGATGAATCGGGGACGGGTCCTGGCAGCTACCTCAATTACCTCATGGTGTGTCAGAGGACTGAGAGATTCTGGAATTGCCATATCAGTAATACAGGAAATCCCAAGTACCTTAATCCCACAGTGGTTTGCTACAATCACTTCCGGGACTGTCGACATTCCTACTGTATCCGCTCCTGCAATTCTCAACATTTTTAGTTCAGCCCCTGAAAGATAGTAGGGACCACTAACAGCACAGTAAACTCCCTCTAAAAGGTCCATGTTGAGGTCCTTGGCGGTCGATCTGGCAATATTGGTCAAGCTAGCATCATAGGGCTGAGACATATCCGGAAATCGTGGTCCTAATGAGTCGTCGTTCGGTCCAATCAATGGATTTGTGCCCATAAAGTTGATGTGATCTTTGATGAGCATCAAAGCACCAGGATACTGATTTTCGCGCAGGCCACCGCAGGCGTTGGTAACGATTAAATTAGTGACACCCATCAGATGCATCAATCGTACCGGAAACCTCACCGAAGCCATTTCTCCATGTTCATAAAAATGAACTCTACCCTGCATCGCGACTACATCCTTGCCGATAACCTGTCCAAAAACAAGATTGCCCTGATGACCCTCGATTGACACCTGGGGGAAATGAGGAATGTCTCGGTATGGGATGGCTAATTGGTTTTCAAGAGATTCAGCGAAAACACCCAGACCTGAGCCAAGTATTAACCCGATTCTTGGTCTGAATGCTACATTGTCCGTCACTTTATGGTAAGCTTCGGCTAATTGGCTTTTCTCCCTCATGATTCTGCAAGAGATTTAATACAGCCCAATACAAAGCTGGTGGTATTTGAGCTGGTTCCGGCAGTGGTTTTTAAAACATCTTCGTGACTTAGAGGGGAAGAAGAGAGCCCAGCGGCCATATTTGTCACCTGGGAAATACCAAGTACTTTCATGCCGGCATGTTTGGCAGCCAAAGCTTCGGGGACAGTCGACATGCCAACCACATCAGCACCAAGTGTCCTCATCATCCTTACCTCTGCGGGAGTTTCATAGCTGGGTCCGCTGGTGAATAGGTAGACACCTTCGATTATCGGAATCTGAAGTTGATTAGCTACATGTGTGGCCTGTTGTCTTAATTTCAATGTATAGGTAGTGGATGTATCTGGAAAGCGTGGACCTAATTCGGGATCGTTTGGACCGATCAAGGGATTTGTGAAAGATAGATTGATATGATCTTTTATCAGCATTAGGTCGCCCGGAGATAAATCGCTATTGATAGCTCCCGAAGCATTCGTAAGAATCATTGTCTCAATGGACAGCTTACTCATGATTCGCACTGGTAACGACAATGTTTGCATCGAGTGGCCTTCATAATAGTGGATCCTTCCTTTCATAATCACTAGATCCACTCCATCAAGACGTGCTACAATCCATAAGCCCTCGTGACCCTCGACGGAGGCCTTTGGAAATCCTGGAATGTGATCGAAAGGCGTTGTGGTCAGCACTTGAACATGATCAGCAACTTCGGAAAACCCACTTCCCAGTATCAGACCAATTTTTGGCTTGGCAGATACTAGCTGAGTTTGGAGAAACCGGTATCCTTTATCTATTTGCTCCGAGATGTTCATAGAAGTTTAGAGCTCTCTAACCAATACTCCGGCAATAATTGCAGTCAAGAAACAAGCAATGGTGCCACCTACCAATGCACGTATCCCTAGTTCAGTAAGGGTTTTTCGTTGTCCGGGAGCAATTGCACCGATACCACCTATTTGAATACCAATGCTGGCAAAATTGGCGAAACCGCAAAGTGCATAGGTGCCAATGATGATAGACTTATCCGTAAGTAAGCCCATGTTTTTCATATCAGTGAGAGTGACATAGGCGAAGAACTCATTCAAGATGGTCTTCTCACCAAGCATTTGTCCCACAGCAATCATATCGCTTCCAGGCACTCCAAGTAACCAGGCAATTGGGGAAAAGAGTATGCCGAAAACATATTGCAAAGTAAACCCATCATAAGCTCCATTGCTCCGAGTTATAATTGAGGCATTTATGTTGGTCCATTCACCAATTTGAAAGAAAATGCCATTGGCCAAATAGATAAAAGCCATAAAAGCAAGAAGCATAGCTCCCACATTGACAGCCAGTTTCACACCGTCTGTGGTGCCGGTTGAAAGCGAATCAAGCACATTGCTACCTGCTTCGGTTCTGGGAATATTTATTTCGGTATCAATTTTTTCACGATCTGTCTCCGGGAATATCACTTTGGCTGCCACGATTGCGGCAGGAGCTGAGATGATGCTAGCAGTAAGCAGATGCATCCCGAAGAGTTGCTTTCCTTCAATCGTGTCTCCGCCCAACATGGCCATATAGGCTCCAAAGACTCCCCCGGCAATGGTAGCCATACCACCCGTCATTAAACACATGATTTCGCTTCGGGTCATACGTTCGAGGTAGGGTTTGACAACCAGCGGTGCTTCAGTCTGTCCAATGAACACATTAGCCGCTGCTGCAAGACTTTCGGCACCGGATAGCTTCATCGTTTTATTCATGAGCCAAGCGAAACCATATACCACTTTTTGGAGAATACCTAGATAGTAAAGCAGGGATGACAGTGCGGAGAAAAAAACAATGGTAGGCAGTACATAAAAAGCAAAGCCAAAAGGCCCACCTGCTTCTGCAAGATCACCAAAAAGGAACTGAGCTGACTCCTCCGTAGCCGAAATCATCATCACAAAGAAATTGACGATAAACCGGAATATTTCTCTGATGAAACTTACCTTAAGCATTAGGAATGCGAGAATGATCTGTAATCCCAAACCCATGCCGACCAACCTCCAATCGACTGATTTTCGACTGGTACTGATTGCATAACAGATCCCTATCATCACTGACAGACCCAGGAAACCCCTCAATACATCTCCCAATAAATCCATGTAGAGTTTGCTTTGTTACTCAAGTACATTATCCGTGTTATGCGGTGGGCCTGAAGATAAAAGAAAAAGATCTATCTATCCTTCACATCAGGTACTCCTTCTTTTTACCTAAATTTCCATCATGTCAGACTTCGTTGGGACTACAGTATTTGGTATAACAGGAGCTAGCGGGTCAGGGAAAACAGAACTAGTTCGCAGGCTGCAAGCGCACTTTAATGCAGGCGAGATCAGTGTGCTTACTCAAGACAATTATTATCATCCGAGAGATAGTCAGGAACTGGACACAGATGGGTTTGAGAATTTTGATGTTCCCAGTGCTTTTGATCTGGATGCCTTCAGGAAAGATCTGGCTAAGCTAAAATCAGGACAAGAGGTCAGCAGGGAGGAGTACATTTATAATAGGCAGGAGCACGAAACCAGGTTTGTCAGCATCACCCCCTCAAGAGTGATCGTAGTGGAGGGATTGTTCATTTTTCTTGATGCCGATATCCGTGATCAGATTGATTACAAGGTGTTCGTACACACCAAAGATAATCTGAAGGTCATACGGCGTATAAGGCGGGATAGATTGGAAAGAAACTACCCTGTCGACGTGCTTCTACATCGCTGTGAGCATCATGTTTCTCCAGCCTTTGATAAGTATATCGCTCCGATGCGTGAGAGTGCGGACATCGTCATTAACAACAACGACCAACTGGATAAGGGAGTGGACATCCTAGCAGGATTTATTCGAGCTTGTCTCGAGTCAAATTGATGACTCTGTTTAACATATATTAATTATGAATCCGCTGTAACAGGCTCTTGGTCAATCCCGATAGATATGATGAGAAAATTTAACGCATTATTTTATACCAGACAGACAATATTTACCAAAATATTCCATTAAATTAAAGTTATTCTTATCCGAACACATTCCACTGTTTGTAATACTCATAGCTAAAAGCGAACACACATAGCGGTAAATTCTTACTGCGAGCGCACTCATAGGTTTTACAGTTTATTCGACACACGTAAGCTACGATACTAATTGATAGCGAGTAAATGAATCCTATGATACTGATCAACCCGTGTTATTCCATTCGGGGAAATTTTTCGATGATTTCGACAACTATACCTATACCTCAGATATCAAAGAGAGTTCTAGAGTTATTCTCCCCACTGGCCAGTCTGCCATATATTTTAATAAATCAACTGGAGCTAGGTTTTCAAGGGCAGCTGGCCAGTTTTCAGCTTATCAAAAGCCAAATTGAAAATCAATCGGATCTTTTCAAATGGGGTCGGCCTGCAAGAAATTTAGCCTGGCAGGCTGACCTCAATTTTACTCTGCGACTCTCAAATCTGGATCATCAAATCTGTGACGATAATACTATGGTTTCACACCCTGCATCAGGCCTTGGAGCTCTGGTCGAAGAACAGTTTACAACTGGAGCGCGAAAATACAGAGCTGGGTTTGTTCGAACCCTGTCGAATGCGATCAGCATCGAGTACAATTTTGTAAATGGGATAAGCAAATTGGACAGATGTACTGCTAGCTATGGATTAAACCTGGCTGCAAGCTTCGACTGGAATCGGTCATTCTCTTTGCCAAGGCTTGATGTTCAGGGTAAGCATGCGGAATGCAAAAATTTTATTAACGAGCAAATCAATTGGGTGACGACCAGCGCATTGGTTGGTGAAAGATCTGAGGTAACAGCAGCACGCTGATGGAATTCAAACTTTGGATCGTTCACCACAAAGACCAGGCGCTGGTTTTTTCATCTATTAATAAACAGGAAAAGGTTTTAAATCATTAAAAGTTTGCAGTACTGGTACATAAGTTGGTATTTACAAGAAACCGCGCTAAAAGTAGCGCGGTTTTTCTGTTTTATTTCGAGCTTGTTCCTGGATCAATCGAGTTAGGGCTTGATAGATACTCACTAATTCACTCTGATTGGATAAAATTTTTAGATGCATGTTAATGACTTTCTTGTCGTGCCGTCTTGCAGGTCCAGTTTGCGCATCTATCGGATGTGTCTCCTTGATCTTATCGGCGGTCTCAGTGATTAGCGGCTGCAAATGACGAAAATCCAGGTTCTGAGTCTGACAAATTTGTTCTCCCACAGCGTAGAGAGCATTTGGAAAATTACATACGAAAACAGCAGCTAAATGTAGGGATTGACGTTGTTTATCACTGATCTTCTCCACATTATCGCTCAACCTTTTGGATAGGACCAGAAGAGTGTTTTCTGATCGACGATTTGATGCAGTGATGAAAACAGGAATCTGCTCCCATGAGATCTCGGTCCCTATTCTAAATGTTTGCAAAGGATAGATAACTCCATAATTCTTGAATTTCTGTGAGGCAACAGTGGCGGGAACTGACCCAGATGTGTGGCAAACAATCCTATCCTGAATAGTATCTGGTAGTTGATTTAGTATCGATTCAATCGCATCATCACTGACGGCTAATAACACTAGATCCAGATCTGAATTAATTTCCTCCAGTTTGTTGGTGTAAGTTGCTCCAATAGTTCTGGCTAGTCTTCTGGCACTATCTAACGATCGGGAAATGATCTGAATAATGTCTGTTTGTTCAGATTCCTTCAATCGCTTTGCGAAATGCGTACCGACATTACCTGAACCAATAATGACAACCTTCATCAAATTCTAGATCGTCCTTGACCTTCTGTAAGCACCAAGTCCAAGGCCTCCCATCATCATGATGCAACCTAGCCAGAAAAAATTAATTCCGGGAAATTCGATGGCTTCAAGTACGATAAAGTCATTCCTTGGAACATCTTCAGCTATTTCGATGGGGAACATGGGGTTTTGATTTTGATGGCTTGCCATCTGGAGTTCGATTGTCTCCTCTTTGGGATCCACTGATGCAAATTTTGCGGATATCCCACAGAGAGGGTCAAAGTCTTTAATGAGATAAGTTCGGTTCTCCCTGATTAAGAAAATAGGCCTCAAGGTGGTACTCCTTCCATCTGCCGTGGAAACTGATAGCACAACTGCAACCGCCACATCACCTTCTTTAGCAATGTATGAAGCATGCTGGGGGTTTTTGTCAAAGCCGGCTATCTGAATGTGGTAGCCATCATGTTCAAAGTTGTCACCTTGCCTCTTAGTATATGTCTGGTAGTCAAGCAGATTCTCATCAGGATAGATTGCTTGTAATCCTTCCTCCGTCAACCTGAACCGCAGATGCAAGTCATTTATCTGATCCTGATAACTATAAATGTACAATCCTTTCCTTACAGCCAGCATTGGCTCGGCCGTATAACGACGCCCTAATGAATCCCAGGCATCAAGTACCATCCCAAAAGCGATGTCACCTTCCTCCGGTTGATACATGGGATGATTGGGATTTAGGTTAATCGAACGAATCTTTACACTTCCCTCCCTCAATATAAGAGTATCATTTGGACCAAGTGAATGCAATTGATAGTCCAGGGAGTCCTCAAAGTCCCTTGCAAGCTCTGCACTTTGTACTTCAGCCGGCACGGAAGTGATATGAGAAAATATATCCTTATGCAGGTATCGCTTCGTCGATGGATTGGGATTCACCATCTTGGTGAGTCCGATATCGTAAGTAATATAGGGCTCAAGGTCAAATGAATCGATGGCTCGGGCACTGTTTTCATCCATCTTTGCGAAGCGTACCTTGTAAGACCGGTCATTGTTTATAAGGGTATCAGAAACGTAAGTTACCTGATAGCCGGACATGTACATCGGCTTACCTTTGATCAGATAAATGTTCCTTTTTAATCGCTCATCTGCCTCACTGAAAATGCCTTGCATGGCGAAAGGATTGCTGGAAATAAATGTCTTATTGATACCCGATGCCAAGACACCGACGATCATCAAACCAAAGCCCATATGTGAGAAAGCTGCTGCTCCTGATTTTAGCTTGACCTTCAATATCGAGATAAGGTAATTGGCGTTTGACACTACCGTAAAGATTGCAGTGAAAAGCAATAATAGATAGGGGAAGGCAGGAGTATTAATCCACAGATTAGTTACAAAGGTCAGAGGCACGGCCAAGCCCAAACTGATCAGCATATGTTTGCCAATAACTGACTTATATTGCTGCCAGCGCTTTTCTTTATATCGCATAAACTGGCCAAGTCCAGATAATAAGCCAATGAAGACCGCTATCCATAGCTGAAACCGGTTGTAGTGATCCATGGCGTCGGTTGGGCTTGCTCGGTGCCAGCTTGACATATCTTTCCCCACGACACTACCCCAAACATCAAACAGCTTATTAAATACGGGGATGGAGGTCGTAAATGTGATCAGGCCAGCAGAAAAAAGTAAGACTAGCGACCCAATAAACATCCAAAATTCCCGGGAAGTGAAAGATTCCTCAGTTTTAGGTGTGGGAATATGCTTTGAATTTGCGATGACCTGACCAATACTCAAAGCGGCGAAAAACCCCATGAATATGACTAACTGCCATTCCAGTCCCATTTCTGTAAATGCATGCACCGAGCTGTCACCCAGTATCCCGCTTCTGGTCAGGAATGTGGAGTACAGTATGAATAGGAATGAGAGTGCATAGAATATGTAAGTGCCGCGAATGCTTTGGCTGGTCCGACTTGCGATGAGATTCGTATGTATACCACCGATAAGAATCAGCCATGGTACCAAAGAAGCATTCTCTACGGGATCCCATGCCCAATAACCACCGAAGCTTAGCGCTTCATATGCCCATGCTCCTCCCATTGCAATTCCAGTGCCTAGGATCGCCGCGGCAAACAGTGACCAGGGCAACACTGGTTTGAGCCACCCGCTATAGTCTTTTGTCCAAAACCCGGCGACCGCGTAACAAAAAGGAATCGTGCACGCTGCAAATCCAAGGAATAATGTGGGCGGGTGAATCGTCATCCAGTAATTTTGAAGGAGGGGATTCAGTCCCTGACCTGAGATCTGTGTCACATAGTTCACATTGCTGAATATGGGAGCATCCGACATCACATCTCTCAAAAGAAGGAATGGACTGCTGCCGAGCCTGAAGTCGGGGGTGAAGTAAATGCCGATAATCATCGAAAGCAGGAAGACCTGAATACCTGCCAGTACCGCCATGGTGGGAGCCTCCCAGGTGCGGCCCAATCGCATTAGAAATAGACCCAGGATGCAATGCCAAAAGATCCATAATAGAAATGATCCTTCCTGTCCTTCCCAGAAAGCGGAAAAAATGTACTGCATAGGAAGCTGCTCAGATACATGAGACCACACATAGTGATACTCATAGTACTGATTTATCATAATGTAGAAAATGGTCCCAATCACAGAAAATGCCGTAGCAACCATAGCCAGGAATGACCACCTGCCTAACAGCTTCCAGGAAATCGCCACGGATTCATTGGCTCTATGCCGAGTCGCAAGAGCGTATGCCAGAGCACTTAAAAGACCACTGACAAACGACGCAATAACAAAAAAATGCCCGATTTTTCCGGGCAATAGGTGCTCACCGATATATTCGATGTTGGGCATCGATCGATCAGATATCCTTTCTTACTGCGATCTCCTCATCTTTGTATTTGCTGGGACACTTCATGAGAAGACTGCTGGCTACAAACACATCATCTTTCATCTTACCTGTAACCACAATTTGCTCAGAAAGTTCAAAGTCCTGAGGTTTGGCGTCATGAAGGATAACTTTGCGTTCTTCTCCATCGCCGTCTTTGACAAAAAAGCTGAAATAATTGGGATCATCTTCAGGATTGTAATACATCTCCTTATCCTTTGCCAGTACACCCACCACCTTTACGGACCGGTTTACCTGATCAGCTTGTGCGAAGGTTGCATATGTACTCAGGTCTTTCGAAGCCGAGAAAAGCAATGCGATAGCTACTCCAACCATCAAAATTCCTACAATGTGTATTTTTTTAATGCCTTTCATCGTTGTAATAATCTGCAGATTCCCAAAATTACAAATCCTTCATTACATGTGTCAAATAGGTGAATTTATTTTTTTAGACGTATGTCTATCAAAGATTTAAATATGATTATATTTGATAATACTTAATTTATCTCATTCATGAACGGAACAGCGATTCAGGCAGAACAAAGTACCATAACTGAGAACAGACAGGGAGTAAAGTGGGTTAATCATGAAGAACCAGTGGTGCTATTTCAACAAGCAGATATCTACCAGGAAGATCATCTTGTCTTTAAAGACCTTGATCTGGAGATCGAAAAGGGTGCATTTATTTACCTGATTGGGAAGACAGGGAGCGGGAAGTCATCAATTCTCAAAACGGTATATGGAGCTTTGCCGTTGGTAGCAGGAGAGGGTAAAGTAGCAGGATTTGACTTAAAAAGAATTAAGCAACGGCATCTTTACAGGTTAAGGCGACGATTAGGGATGATCTTTCAGGATTTTAATTTGCTCTTTGACCGGAGCATGGAAGAGAATCTTTTGTTTGTCCTGAGAGCGACCGGATGGAAGGAGGAAGCAAAGATGGGTCAAAGGATTGATGAGGTGTTATCTCAAGTGGGGCTGCAATATTTGAAACATAAAAAACCACATGAACTATCAGGAGGGGAGCAGCAACGAGTGGCCATTGCCCGGGCTCTCTTGAACAAGCCCGAATTATTGATAGCTGACGAACCTACTGGTAATCTGGATCCGGATACTTCCGACGAAATCCTGAAATTGCTCTATGACCTTAACCAGGAAAGCCGTACAACTATTCTTTTTGCTACCCACGATTATCGCTTGATTGAGCAATATCCTTCAAGAGTGATTCGATGCCATCAAGGTCAGATATTTCTATAGTTCAGTCCCTGGCCAGGCCTATCTTTTTTTCGACCTGGTAGATTTGAAGCGAATTATACCCATTCTGAAAAAGGATGTAAAAGATTGGTCCCAAAGCGACCAAAGGGCTAATAAAATCGAGTGCGATCCACAGCGCAAACATTGTGTTTTTCCTTCCCAGGGCCAAACCTGAAGCATGACTAGGAGGCTCATGATGTAATCTCGCACCGATTTGGAAATTAATCAGCCCCACCACAAAAATCACTCCCATGATTCCCAGCACGGTGATGAGACCGGCTTTATTATCAAACAGTATAAAGTTTGTAGCCTTGCTGCAACCAATCCAGACATTGAAAAGGAAGAGCGCAAAGCTGATCCAGTAGACTTTGCGAAAAAGTCCCAGAATCTTCGGTCCCGATCTTTTGATTACAAAGCTCAATATCAATGGAATACCTACCACAGCGACTACCGGTATAAGGACTTCTGCCACCCGTATTGACCCCTCTACCCGGACAAGCATCGGTAGCAAAAAGGGAAGAACCAGTGCCACTATGGGATTGGTCACCAGGACCGAGGTGGTGACATATGACACATCAGTGCGTAAAAATCCAGCAAGTACTGGAGCGGCAGCTGCAGTGGGTACAATGCCCATCACAAATGCACAAAGTGCATAGGTGGTTCCAAATGGAAGGAGAGTAAAGTAAAAGAGAAGGGGTAAGCTGAGATTGGCTATGAGGACAAACAAGTGAGACCATCGCAGCAGACCCCGGTCGAAGGAGACGTTGAGATAGGCTAGGAGCAGCATGATCACCAAATTGTATTTGATCAGATAGGTGAAGTGATGTCCATAGGGAAGTAGAATCCCGGCTGCTATAGCACCAAAGATCATTAAAGAGAACTTCACTCCGATATCTTGATGGATCTCAAAGAATATAAATCAAATGATCAAGATAAATCAGTCCTCCAGATATTTAATCTGACGGAGGGCTTCATCAACTTTGACAACGGGCAGTTGGCAGACCCGGTTCTGACACACATAAATGGTAGTTTGTCCGGGTTGTAATTTATCCTTCAACAGTTCAAGCGAACCTTCCTTACTACCTCCAAGGTAGATGGTATTTGACAAGAAATGTGATTGAAACTCTGATGCCATGGATTGGAAATCCGGACCAACTATTGCTATTTCATAGGTGGGATGAATTTTTTCCAGAAAGAGCAAGGCCCAATTTGAATAAAAGCTGGTTTGCTTACTTTGCACCACCGGGTCGATCATGTTAAAGAGCATCTGGTCACTAATCGATTCGTACTCATTTTGATAATAATAGTGACTTAGGAAATTTAGGTTGCGGGCCATTGCGCTGTTAGATCCGGGTATGACGTTGTCTCCCAGTTCTTTCTTCCGTGCCACCAACGGATCATCAAGGTTTGAAGTGTAGAAGAAGAATTTCGAATCTTCATCATAGAAATGCTCAATGGTATAATCCGTTAGTGCTTTTGCATCATTGAGCCACGATTCATCAAAAGTGGCTTGATAGAGACTGATGAATGACTCGATTACAAAGGCATAGTCATCTAAGAATGCATTGATCTTGGTGGTGCCATCCTTATAATTCCGGTCGAGTCGGTAGTCTTCTTTCAGCATTTCTCTTCGGATAAATGCCCCATTCCGTAGAGCACGATCCAGGAAGGACTGGTCTTGAGTGGCCCGGTAAGCTTGCACCAGACCCCTGAGCATCAGGGCATTCCACGAGGTAAGCACTTTGTCATCCAGGCCAGGTCGCACGCGCAGTGCTCTTGCCCGAAACAACTTCTCTTTGGCTGATTTGAGGGTGATTGTCAGATCGGTTAAACTAAGATCCAGCTCCCGGGCTACGGTCTCGTCCGAATCTTGCCGATGAAGGATATTCTTCTCATGTTCCCAATTGCCTTTGTCTTCCAGGTTGTAATAATTGCGGATCACTTTTGCTTCCTCCGGAGTCAGCAGAGCATCCACTTCATTGGTGGTCCATACATAGAATTTACCCTCTTCCCCTTCGCTATCTGCGTCGAGACTGGAATAAAATCCACCACTCGAATCGGTCATTTCCCGATCCAGCCAATCCACAATTTCGTACGCGATGGTCTTGTACAACTCATTGCCGGTCACCTGATAAGCGCTACTATAGAGGTTGAGCAACTGGCCATTGTCGTACAGCATCTTTTCGAAGTGGGGCACCAGCCAGACTGCATCCACCGAGTAGCGCGCAAAGCCTCCTCCCAGCTGATCGTAGATTCCACCATAAGCCATTTTTTGCAAGGTGGTCTCTACCGCTTCGAGGGAGCGCACAACCCCTGTCATTTTATGATAGTTAAGCAGGTAGAGGTAGTTGGAAGGCATCGGAAATTTTGGAGCACCTTCCCGACCTCCATGCTTCTTATCCACCCGGTTGATTAGGTTGTTGGCCATGGCATGCATGTGATCCTTTTGCAAGGCCTGAGGCTTTCCCAGCACGATCTCTTCTTGTTGTTTTATTCCCTGGGTCAACTGCTCCGCATACTCATTTAGTTTTTCCGGTTCCTCCTCCCACATCTTCTGAAACTGGTTCAGGACATTCATCCACTGATCTTTCGGAAAGTAGGTGCCGGCCCATACCGGACGACCATCCGGAAGCGCAAATGCATTTAGCGGCCATCCACAACCTCTTTGTGATACGAGCTGACAGGCAGTCATATAGACGTCGTCTATATCAGGCCTTTCTTCCCGATCCACTTTGATATTGACGAAGTGATCATTCATTATTCCGGCCACTGTGCTATCCTCAAAAGACTCATGCTCCATTACATGACACCAATGGCAGGCTGCATAGCCGATGCTAATGATCATTAGCTTGTTTTCCTTCTTAGCCTTTTCCAGGGCTTCTTTATCCCATGGGTACCAATCCACCGGGTTATGGGCATGCTGGAGTAAATAGGGACTGTTTTCGTGAATAAGATGGTTGGTGTGTGGGTGGGAGGTTTGCTGTTGTGACATACGGCAACTAAGCATTAGCCAAACAAAAAGGAAAAAGATGAATATTCGTTTCATTATGCGACTGCTTCGATCAGATCTAGGCAACTTGATTCGCAGATGGAAATAGCTGAGCTATGACCTGTTTTCGATGGGTAAAGATATCATCTATTCGTTTACCTACTACCAATGAGTTTGCCACCTTGCCTATCGGTCCAAAAGGGAGGCTGTAATGTAAGCGATCCGTCATGATAACACCATCTCCTTCTACGGCAAACCGGTGTTCATGATGCCATAATCTGTACGGGCCATCTCTTTGCTCATCGATGAAGTAGTCACCCTCGACAACTGCCGTAATTTCCGTGAGCCAATTCATCGAAAATAATGGGAAGGGACTGACCCGGTACCGAATGAGCATTCCCTGATACATAGGTACTCCGGCCAGGTCAGTGAGGATCTCGAATTTCATATCCGGAGGGGTGATCCGGTCCAGGTTTTCCGGTCGACTGAAAAAAGCCCATACATCATGCAGTGATGCCGGCACAAACTGCTGCCATTGGCGTTCATAAATTTTCATTCTATTACAATAATCCGATCTCGTTTTTGTTCAATGTAAATGCATGATAACGTGTCTAGCCTCAACTGATTTGCTGACCAGAAAGAACATGCTCGGGGTAAGGCATTTGTCATATATTTACGAATAATCTTATATGTACATGAAAACACTTAGTACGCTTGTCATACTTTTTGCTTTTTCGCTATCACCAGCCTTTGGTCAATGTCAGATTCCAAACGGTAGTTTTGAGGAGTGGATTGATCTGACCGACTCCATCGAAAGAGAGTTGGCCCTTGAACTACTTCACCCGGTGGAAGTACCCCAGGGTTACTTTCCTTTGACGCGATTGGTTGCGATTGCACTATCTGATTTTATAACCGACTATTTTGATCGCGACACGTTAGATCTTCCAATTTTCCAATCTCTGCAGCGATATGAACCTGGGGCCAATGGTACCGTCAGTGCCCTCCGGATGGCAGGCGATTCATTAGTAGCTGTCTCCGACTTGCTTCAGATATTTTCATGTGGTGATCGTTCAGCCAGCTTCACCGGCTACTATAAGTACCACGGCAGTGATGCAGACAGTTTGATGATTATTGCCCTTTTGCACGACTCGGATATCAAGCAAGAGAGTGAGGCTTTTGCAGCCGCTGTTTTCACTACGCAGGGAGGGCCATCGGAATACACCAAATTCGAAGCACCCTTTGCGTATCGGAGTAATGAAGTACCAGATAGTGCCACCATTCTGATTTTTACATTTCGCGATGATAGTGCCACGACAGACACTTCATTTTTTGTCATTGATGAATTGAAGATCGAAGGTGGATCTGTTCCGGTCAGAGAGGTGGTGGAGCGGAATGACTTTCTTATTCATCCCAACCCAGTCTCAGAAGTGGCTCAGATTAACGCACCTCACTGGCAACGAGCTTCCCTTCAGATTTTCAATGCGAATGGCATGCTAATGCAATCCTTAGAAAATGTGAGACATGGACAGAGATTATCCCTGCAGTCTTTACCAGCCGGATTGTATCTAATGTCCGCTCATGACGGGGATCGACGTTACATCCAGAAATTTGTGGTGCGATAGCTAACCATTTAGTTCTTGAAGAAAGACGGATGTTGATTCTCAAAGTCCGTGGCCTCCTGGTAAGCCATCGCCAATTTCAGGATTTTGTCTTCGCCAAAAAGATTTCCGAGAAAAGTGACGCTGGTTGGCCGTCCTTCAACGAATCCGTTGGGTAGCACCACGCAAGGGTGTCCGGTAAGATTGGTGGTCAGCAGCTGGAGGCCAAATGAAGGTGTAATGATCACATCGTAGTCTTGCATCAACTGATGCATTTCCTGGATCAGTATTGTGCGATGGCGATTTGCCTGAATGTATTGAACGGCAGGGATAAACTGTGCTTCGCGAAAAACGTTTGGCCATGCCCTTCGGATCTGTCGAACCATCTCGTCATCTCTACCAGAGAGAGTAAGCTCTTCAAACGCGGCTGCTGCTTCAGCACTCAGAATAAAATCTAAGGCATTCACCGGAGTGCTGATCTCGAAAGTAACCGGATGCAGGTCTACTCCTATACTTCTGAGAGTAGCCAAGGTAAGGCTATCATTTAGGCGGTTGAATTCGCTATGTTCAAAAGCATCGACGAAATAACCGACCCTCAAATCCGCAATGTCTGATGAACCATCAAAATTGAACGCTGCGTCAATCACGGTGAAATCGACTTTATCAGAACCTCTTATAGCATCAAATACCATGGCACAATCCCCCGCAGTCCGGCAAATAGGACCGATCTTATCCATGCTCCAGCTCAGAGCCATTGCTCCCGACCTGCTGACCCTGCCAAATGTGGGGCGAAGCCCGGTGTTTCCGCATCGTGTTGAGGGCGATACGATTGATCCCCATGTTTCAGTTCCAATGGAAAACGGAACAAGACCCGCTGCAGTAGCGCTTGCTGATCCGGCAGAAGATCCACTTGATCCCTGTTCGAGATCCCATGGATTCTTAGTGACACCACCATACCATACATCACCCCATGCTAAAGCACCAAGGGTAAGTTTAGCTATCAGTACCGCCCCGGCCTCTTCCAATTTGGAAATTACCGTTGCCTTTTCGCCAATGACTTGTTTCTCATAAGGTTTAGCTCCCCAAGTAGTCCGGTAGCCTGGTACTGCCAAAAGGTCTTTCGCTCCATAGGGGATGCCATGCAAGGGGCCCCGGTAGATTCCGCGGGCCAGATCAGCATCTGCCTTTCTAGCTTGCTCCATCGCCAGCTTTTCCGTCACCGTTGTGACAGCCTTAAGAGTGTCGCCATATTTTTTCAATCGCTCAAGGAAAAATGTAGTCAGGTCAACCGACGAGATCTTACGACTCTTAATCAAAGAGGCAAGTTGCTGTATCGAGTAGAATGCGAGATCATCAGGATTTTTCGGAAGCTCGCTTCCAGCGGGAATTCTCCAATCAATTGCTCCCTGTCCCTCGGGTACCTGGAATCCTATCGGTAGCGGATTGAAGTAAAGTGCAGGTGGTACATTGTTCGGCAGCTGCGTGTTTCTTAAAATGGAGAAATCGGTTCTCATTTGTTCGAGGCCGGGTCTCATGCTATCGATTTCAGATTGTGTGAGGTCCAGGCCTATGAGAGCACCCGCTATGCTTACGGTATCCTGCGCTGGTAATTGGTATTTCCATAGCAAAGCCAACACCAGGCATACAAATCGCAATGATGACATGTCGAAATTATTTGATCTCAAAGATAATTGAAGGCGCTTTAAGCTCTGGAAAAAGGTAGCTTACTTGGTCATCTTCAGGATTCGTCTTACACTCATCGATGGTTTGTTGACGGAGCTGATCTGAATAAAATAGAGACCGTCAGGCAAGGTATTGAGCATTATGGTGAGGGGAGCAGTGGAATTCGAAAGATCCTGTAGAATTTGACCATTGCTGTCCAGTATAAGAATCATTGCGTTGGAAAAGTCTCCATCGATGGTCACTGCTTCACTGAAAGGATTGGGACCCATCGTGATACTGTTCTCATCAATCAAGTAGGGAGCGGATGTAATTGATTCATGGCCTTCAAATGCACCTATGGAGGGTGGAGCATAATAAGAATTCATCATAAAATCGGATAAAGGCTCCGGCAGAATGATACCGGCTTCAACTGCTGGACTGCTGGGTGGAATGGAAAAATCTTCTTGAATTGGATTGTTCAAAAGTGGATCCCCTAGCACCTGGTTTGAATCAGTGACCGGTAGAGCTGGCGACCATGAATTTGATGAAGCATTGTGCCAAAGATTATTAGTGAATATGAAAGTGGCAGGTTGCGTATTAGGCCCAATATTCACTTCGGTAAGATCCTGTGACAGGTAAATGATGTTGTTACGAAATTCATTGTCACTGCAAGAGAGAAAACCAGATTCTGTAGTTTCTTGCAATATTCGTATGACCCAGTTTTCGGGTTCGTAGATGGTATTATTGACCACTTTCACTCGCACACATCCCACATAGGCAATTGGCGCCCAACTCCCGATGAAGATATTAGTGTAGACAAGTAAATCAGCAGCCTCAAAGGCACTGTCGATCGGGTCACTTAAAGGAGGTCGGAAAAATTGTAAACCCGTGCTTCCCCCCAGATTAAGGGCTCTTTGACCCATATTCTTCAACACATTCCTCTGTATCAAGATATGCTGGGATCCCCCTTTTGCCTGTATTCCACTGGTGCCTGCTTGGTCGAAATAGTTATCTTCAATCACACCATAGTGACATCCCACCATATCTATACCGCTACCACCGGGCGAACCATTTATGAAACTACAGAGACTGACTTTGAAGCTGTCCAATCCTGAAAGTTTAAGCAAATCGTTATTGCCGGTGCCAGCCATATTACGGAAGATGCAGTTTTGTATTGTGATGTGATGAGTTGGGCTTGTATAATCTCCACCATCGTCAATATTGATCCCGTTGCCGGTCTGCTGCTCAATGACTAAATCATGTATTTCAAGGTGAGAGCACTTAGTCAAATGGATCGCCTCAGTGCCTCCCTGAAAGATTGCCCCGTACTCAGAGGAAGACATGATGACTATTGGCGATGCGCTACTGCCGTGGACATCTTCCAGGAATTGAGTGCCATCGGGGTAGACTCCATCGAGTATTAAGGCAGTATCTCCTGCTGATAGTATAGGACCAGCCGCCGCGAGCGTTGCAAAATCACCACTTGGGCCTATGGTGATTATCTGGCTGTAGGTAGGTGCTATACCGTGAATGCAAAGGCAGTAAATCAGCCATTTGATGGCTAGGTGGCGGTTCATTAGGTTGAAACGACAAAGGAAGCCCTGTTGATATTCTGCTCGATGTGAATTGTCTGAGGTATGGTGCTATTGAACCGGCACCTCGAATCCCGGCTTATCTTTCTGTTTTTCCATTTTTGGCAGAATGATAGTTAGGATCCCCTGATCATAGCGGGCCTTTACGGCGCTGCGATCTACCCGGTCACTGACCCGGATACTCCGTTTGAAGTGCTTGAATTGGAATCCTCTTCTCAAGAGTTCTCGTCCTTCATCTGAATCCTCTTCCTTATCAGCAGATATCTCCAGATGATCCCCCTTGATTTGAATAGAAAAATCCTTCTTCTGATAGCCGGGAACTGCGAGTTCTACCTCGAATGCATTAGGGGTCTCCCAGAGATTAGCAGCTGGTTTTTGCCAATCCCAATCATGGATCACGACCCCTATTGAATCCACGAAGTCATCAAAAGCTTTCTTCCAGAAGGGTGCATCATACTGTTGTGATTTCATAGCTTAAATGTTTTGCTATAGAGTCCTCAAAACAGGGGCCATTATGCATTTTTCTGCCATTGTAGCAGACTTTAGCAAGTAGATGTGTGAGAAATCTGCCAGATTATCCACACCCGGATCATTTCGGAGGTTGATTTCAGTGTTTTGGGGCACCATGCATTTGGAGTATCTTTCCCACTTATGAGTGAAATTGTAAATCCAAAGTTTGTAGACCTCCGGCAGGTTGTAGACCAGGTTTTTCATGACCTGGTTAAGATCAGTGAAGAGGTCAGGAATGAGCAACTGACTCTGACGATCAATGATCTGATCACAAGATTGAACGACCCTTTCATGTTCGTAATAGTCGGAGAAATCAAAGCTGGTAAAAGCAGTTTTATTAATGCTTTGCTGGAAGCAGAAAAGGAGATATGTAAGGTAGGTCCAGCCCCTGAAACAGATTCCATTCAACAGATTATCTATGGGGAAAAAGAAAAAGTAAAGGTTGTCAACGAGCATTTCAAGATCATCAAGCAGCCCGTTTCCATTCTAAAGGAAATCGCTATTGTAGATACTCCGGGAACAAATGCAATTATCGAGCATCATCAAGAAATCACCGAGCGGTTTGTCCCTGTCTCCGATCTGATCGTTTTCGTTTTTGAGGCAAAAAATCCCTATCGCCAATCTGCCTGGCAGTTTTTCGATTTCATTCATATGGAGTGGCGGAAGAAGATCATTTTCATTTTGCAACAGAAGGATCTGATGAGTTCTGACGAACTGCAAACCAATCTCCGTGGATTGATCGAGCAGGCTCGAAAAAAGGGTATTAATGATCCCGTTGTATTTGCGGTTTCCGCAAAGCAGGAACAAGAAGGAGACCATGAGGCTAGTGGTTTTTCAGTAGTAAGAGAATATGTTCGAAAGGAGGTTACCGGAGGCAGAGCTCCGTTACTGAAATTGAACAGCCACCTCGACACGGCCCAGCAGGTGATTGATAAAATTGATCGTGGTCTTCAAGATCGGGTTGAACAACATGAGCAGGACCTTTCTTTCCGGTCAGAGATTACCGAAACTCTTGATCAGCAGGAGGAATATTCGATTAAGCAAGTAGATATCCTGGCTGAGAATTTGTTGGCAAGCTATGATGCCATCAGTAGGGATAAAGAAACTGATTTGAAAGACGGATTGTCATTTGGAAGAGTGATCAGAAAATCCTTCAATGCCATTTTCAACCAGAATGCCTCAATTCGCGTGTGGCTAGAGGAGTTCGTCGCTGATCTCGAAAAGGATTTTAACCTGAGATTGAAGGAGAAGGTGAATGACCGAGTGCTGGATCTGGCTCAAAGTGTGCAACAGATGGCTACTGTGATCGATCTGAAATTACGGAGCGGTGAAAGCCATTTGAGAGACGATCATGAGCTGTTTAGTCATATAGCTGAAAGACGACATCAAGTGGTACGAGAACTCAGTTCCACGTTCTCGGATTTTCTGGCTGATGCTGACAATTTCACAAATCGGGATTTGTTTCCAGACTCCAATGAGATTTCACCAAACGTAGCAACTGGAGGTGGGCTTGCTATTGTAGGAGTCGTATTGGCGGCAGTGACATCCGGAATGGTACTGGATATTACCGGTGGAATTTTGACCACACTCGGAGTGCTATTTGCCGGAATCACCCTTGGATGGCAACGAAGGAAGATTATTCGCCATTACCGGACTGAGATGGGTAAAGGCAGAGATCGGTTGGGAGAAGAAGTTTCCTCAAACCTGAAGAGCTACGTCGCCAATCTCAAAGAGCGGATCAATCATCACTTTGCACCATTCGACCAACTGATTGAACAGGAGGGGAAAGCTCTTGAATCTCTTCAAGATCAACTAGATGAGGTGATTGAGAAGATTCGTGATCAGAAGAGGCAAATTGAATCGGAGCTCAGCAAATAGCCACCATTATACTGACTGCTATACTGGCATCAGTTCCGGACCTGCTGCCATGATCTCCGGATTTACGAAATTCTCAAACTTCCGGAAGTTCTCCTGAAATAGCTCAACCAATTTATTCATGGTCCTCTCATAAGCGGCTTGATCCGACCAGGTATTTCTTGGTATCAGTACCTCACCCGGCACTCCGAGGCAAGAGGTAGGAATCTCCAGGCCGAATCTGGGCTCCTCCACCAGCTCTACTTGATCCAGAGCACCCGAATGAATCGCATCTATGATGGCACGGGTATATTTGAGCTTTATCCTGCTCCCAACACCATACGCTCCACCGGTCCAGCCTGTGTTGACCAACCAAGCCTGGGCATTGTGCTCCTTGATTTTCTGAGCCAGCAGTTCGGCGTAACGATTGGGATGCCACATCATGAACGCGGCCCCAAAGCAGGCTGAGAAGGTGGCCTGAGGTTCCTTCACACCCATTTCGGTTCCAGCCACTTTTGCCGTATAACCGGAAATGAAATGGTAGCTGGCTTGTTCAGGGGTAAGTTTGCTTACAGGTGGTAATACACCAAAGGCATCGCAGGTAAGAAAGATGATATTTTCCGGATGTCCTCCTACACATGGTATCTGTACACTTTCAATATAGTCGATTGGATATGACGCCCGGGTATTCTGAGTGATTGAGGTATCTGTGTAGTCTACTTTACGAGTCTTTTGATCGTAAACCACATTTTCCAATACCGTCCCAAACCGGATGGCATTATAGATATCCGGTTCGTTCTCGGCAGAAAGATTAATTGCTTTGGCATAGCAACCTCCTTCAATATTGAAAACACCGTTGTCGGTCCAGCAATGTTCGTCATCTCCAATCAATTTTCGTTTCGGATCAGCACTTAGGGTGGTCTTACCAGTTCCTGAAAGTCCAAACAAAATGGAAACATCTCCTTGATTGCCTATGTTCGCTGAGCAGTGCATGGGCATAACGTTTTTCAGCGGCATCAGGTAGTTCATAATCGAGAAGATGCCTTTTTTCATTTCCCCGGCATATTCTGTACCAAGGATGACAAATTCCTTTCGTTCCAGGTACAGGTCTACACTGGTGGTACTTGTCATTTGAGATGTATACCGGTTGGCTGGAAAGCTTCCTCCATTGAAAATGACATATTCCGGCTCAAAATCAACCAACTCTTCTTCGGAAGGCATGATCAACATGTTCTGCATAAACAGAGCATGATATGCCCGGGTGCAGATGATTCGTACCTTCAAACGATAATCCGGATCCCAACCTGCGTATGCATCCACTACAAATACCCGGTCACGGCTGTTGAGGTAATCGATAGCCCTTTCGCGGTTGATCATAAATGTCTGCTCATCCAATTCAATGTTGATCTCTCCCCAGTCGATATTGTTATCAGAAGAAGGATGTCGCACTACCCGCTTATCTTTTGGGCTACGTCCGGTTTTCTCTCCTGAATAAACCAGGAGTGAACCCTTATCGGAAATGGCGGTACCTTTCTCCCTTCTCAGGGCAATCTCATACAGCTCAGGTACACTCTTATTGCGGTGAATCTCATCGGTATGAATATCGTATTGCTTCAGGTCGAATGTTGCCATAAGATCAGTTTGTTTATTCCAATCAAAGATAATGGGATGGCTTTGAGCTAGATTGCCAAGAAACTAATAATCATCAATGTTTGTAATGATAAACGTCAGCAGTATTTACTATGACGAATGTTCCAACGTACTCCAAGCTGTTTACATTGTTTTCACTTCTTGCACTACCTTTTGCAGTGAGTCTTTGGCATCACCAAAAAGCATTCTGTTATTATCGTGAAAGAAAAGTGGATTGGCGATGCCGGCATATCCCGGACTCATGCTCCTTTTCAGTACGATAGTATTTTTGGCCTTCCATACCTCCAAAACCGGCATTCCGTAAATCGGACTGCCTGGTTCATCAAGAGCAGCTGGATTCACTACATCATTGGCACCAACGATTACCACGGTATCAGTTTCTTTCAGAGCTGCATTAGCATCTTCGAGATCCAAAAGTTTGGGATAAGGTACATCAGCTTCAGCTAGTAGTACATTCATATGACCAGGCATTCTTCCGGCAACAGGATGGATCGCATATTTTACATCTACTCCATTCGCCTCCAGAAGGTCATCCAGTTCCTTAACGACTTTTTGTGCCTGTGCAACAGCTAGACCATAACCGGGAACAAACATGACAGAGTTCGCATAGAACAATTGGATGGCAGCGTCATTGACTGTGGCCTCTTTCACAATTTGATCGCCATCCTCACTTGCTTTTGCCGGTCCGGCGCTCCCAAATCCTCCGATGATCACGTTGACTAGCGATCGATTCATGGCCTGACACATCAATACCGTTAGAATGGTTCCGGCTGCACCCACCAAAATCCCTCCAACCAGCATAATCTGATTGTTATAAATCAATCCGGCGGCTGCTGCGGATAATCCCGTGAACGAATTCAATAGCGAAATCACCACGGGCATATCAGCCCCTCCAATAGGTGCAACGAATGAGAATCCATAGATCAGTGCCAGGATGAGAAATACTGAGGCGATCACCAGACCTGCCGTCGTACCCTGGATCAACAACCAGATAGCCAGCACCAATGTAGCTATCAGAAGGACTATGTTGATAACATTGTGTTTGGGGAGGATAACATTTTTATCTTTTATAAGACCTTCCAGTTTGCCGAAAGCCAGCATACTACCCGTAAAAGAAACACTTCCGATAAGAAGTGCAAAAAGTACAATTCCTAATTGTCCGATTTGCAATGGAACGGCTCCATCATAATATTTTATGAGCTCTGCCATGGCCAGTACAGCAGCACAAGCACCACCGAGGCCATTGAAAACAGAAACCATTTGTGGCATCGCCGTCATTTTAATCCGCTTGGCCGCCATCCAGCCAAAGCTGCCTCCAGCGATGATTCCAATCACAATCCACAGGTAATTATTGCTCCCCCCGCTTATTGGTTTTATCAGGGTTGCAATAATGGCAATAGTCATCCCAATAGCTGCCCAAATATTACCTCGGCGGGCGGTGTCGGGGGATGCCAAAAGTCGGAGGCCCCAAACAAAGGCAATCGCCCCGATGAGGTAACTGAGGTTGATATATGAATCAAGCAGCATGAATTATTTCTTTTTCTTCTTAAACATTTCCAACATACGATCTGTGACGGCAAAGCCTCCAACTACATTGACGGTACCAAGGACCACCGCCAGGGTACCCAATATCAAACTGACGTAATCGGTAGAATCCGCCTGCCTGATTAAAAGAATAGCCCCAATGATTACCACACCACTGATCGCATTAGCACCTGACATCAGGGGTGTGTGAAGGATAGTAGGGACCTTGGAGATAACTTCAAATCCCAGGATAATGGTGAACAGCAAGAGATAGATCATGATCAGCTGTTCATTGAAGAATTGCAGAATGGTTTCCATCAATTTGAATTGTGTGTGATGTAAGCTGACTGGACGATCTCGTCTTCAAAATCCAGTTGCAGTTGACCTTCCTTTATGATCAACTTCAGAAAATTGAACAAGTTGTTGGCATATAAAGTACTGGCATCCATTGGCATGTCGGCAGCCAAATCTGAATCACCGATTATCGTTATGCCATTATGAACTATCCGTTTCTTATCCTGGGTCAATTCGCAGTTTCCACCGGTTGACGCGGCCAGATCGACAATAACGGATCCAGGCTTCATTTTTTCCACTGTATCTTTCGGTACCAGAATCGGGGCCTTTCTTCCCCTCACTTGGGCAGTAGTGATAATTACATCTGCACCCATAGCTCTCTTTTGCACCTCATCCCTTTGCCGTTTCAAAAATTCTTCGTCTTGCTCTACAGCGTATCCTCCAGCTCCTGTATCTTCCTTAGCCCCTTCAATTTCGATAAACTTGGCACCCAGGCTTTCTACTTCCTGCTTAGCGGCAGAGCGAGTGTCGAACGCCTCCACCTGGGCTCCCAGCCTTTTGGCGGTGGCTATTGCCTGCAGACCAGCCACACCTGCACCAAGAATCACGACTTTGGCGGGTTTGATACTACCAGCGGCTGTAATCATCATGGGGAAATAGCGTGGTAAAGCTCCAGCAGCGGCCAGTACTGCTTTATAACCCGCAATGCTTGCCATGGAGCTTAATACATCCATCGATTGAGCCAAAGTAGTCCTGGGTATCATGTCAAGGCTGATGGCCTGCAGTCCCTTTTGCTTTATTTTCTCACCTACATCCTTCTCAAAAAAGGGCTTAAATTCGGAGATCATCAGTGCCCCCTGTTTGAGTTTTGCCATTTCATCATCAGGAAGCGGATGAATAGTAATAATTAGATCGGATTCAGCTAAAATGGTACTCCGTTCTGCGATCTTAGCCGTATCACTAAACGAGTCATCGGCGAAGCCAGCCCTGACTCCTGCCCCTCGCTCGATAATGACTTCAGCTCCCAGATCGCTCAATTTTGTTGCCACAGACGGTACCACAGCGATCCGGTGGTCTGAGTGTTCGGCAAGAACTCCTAGTTTCATCTTCCTTGAAATATGGCCGTGAAAATAGCTATCCCTGATCGAATGGGCAAATCACCTTTTCTTCCTATCTATTGCCTCCGCCTCAGGTTATCAGCTTAGTTGATCAATGGTACCTGCAATTGTGTTTCCCGACTAGCGCGTTGAGCTCTGGTAAATGTCCTCAGTCGAATTGTCTGACCTTGATTCACATCGAAGGGTTTCGTGTACACAGTAGAGTATGGAGTTGGTTCGCTGCCATCGGTGGTATACCTGATCTCCAGTCCCGGAAAAGCAATGTTGGCTGTCAGCTTATTAGCAATAACCTTTGCTCCTGGAGGAGGAATTCGGTAGTGGAAACCAGATTGCATGTGATCCAGTCTGGGTAATTCAATCTGGCCGATACGATTGGCAAACCGATTCCAACTGGATGTGATGGTCGATTTAGCCTGACTCATACTACTTGCAGATTCCCACGGCGGTGGTACCGACCAGGCTCTTTCGGACAAAGCCAGAAGTTTGGGAAGGAGAAGATACTCCAGTGCATTAGTAGTCAATATAGTCTCAGACCAGAGCTGCCCCTGGATGCCCAATATATTGGCCCTTGACCCGGGATTGAGCAATACCTTTGATTTTGCCAGCTCAAAACCATTCAGAGGCCTGCCGATGTCGTCCTGATAAACGGAAGCAAATAAATTAAAGGGAGAGGTTTCAAAGGCATTCTTGGTATCCACAAATCCTGCCCAGAAAAGGCCGGGTTCATCCGGCTCGTAATGATATGCCATGTCGAAATAGAGATTGGATGCGTTGCACATCACCACGTCAAACCCCAGGTTGGCAAGCCGGTAAGCTATGTCCTCACCGCCGCCACCAATGATGCTGTTCCAGGCATACGCGATATACCTTTCATCAAGAAGAGAAGGATCTGGCGCATGAACGGGACCATCGGCAGTTTCTAGCGTCCCCATTGCGATCTCCTCCCATCCACCCAGTCGAAGATCATAGTTAGCAACTATCTGGTTGTATCTTTTGAAGAAGTATGCATAGAGTTCATCAACTGAAGAAGGGCCGGATCCATCGTTGATCAAATTATTGCAGAGGGGTGATCCTTCCCATGCCCCATTCGGGACTTCGTCACCTCCCCCGTTGATCATTGGAAGGGGAACTTCTGCTTCCCGGTACATTGAAACCACCTCTTCAATTACCTTTTCAAAAAAACGGTAGGTGGATTCGCGGCACACACAGATCACATTGTCGTTGTAGTTTTGAGCTGAAGAATAGCGGGATGAATCATTAGGATCGTGGAGGAGATATTGCACTGCCTCATCGGAACTTCCCTGATTCACCAATCGATCGTGACGAACCTTCATACTTTCGATCGCTGCCCGGGCATGGCCGGGACCATTGATTTCAGGAATCACCTGGATGTGATGGGTAGCGGCATATTTTAGCAGTTGGATATACTGATCACGTGTGAAAAACCCGGTTCCTGCATTTCCTTCAGCATCAGCCAAACCTCCTGAACCATATGCAGGAGGAAGAACTTGATCGCTTGCTGTGGACCAGCCTCGCCTTCCACCAACATGAGTAAGCTCAGGAAGGCCAGGAATCTCCAATCTCCAACCCTCATCGTCTGTCAAGTGCAAATGCAATCGATTCAACTTGTAGAATCCCATTAGTTGGAGTAGTCTTCTCACCTCTTCAAAATCCTGAAAGTTGCGGGCAACGTCCAGATGAAGACCTCTGTATACAAAACGGGGTGCATCTTCAATACTCAAGACTGGAATGGGTATACTGTCTTGCGATCCGGCAAATACATCCGGGGGAAGCAAAGCTTTCAGGGTCTGAATGCCATAATAGACTCCGGCTGGATCAGATCCCACTATTTCAATTTCTCCCTCCTGCTTTATATTTAGTCGATAGACTTCCTCAGTCAGTCCGTTGATGTTCAAGGCACTTTGCCTGAGATAAATCTGTCCGGTATCTTGTCCAGCATTGGGATTCTCTAAAACCTGATTCAGCAAAGTTGCCAATTGATCTGCTTCACGTTCCAAACCCTGATCAAAAAGGACTTTCATGTTTGACCTAATCAGCGTCATGGCTCCTGACGACGCAAGCTTGAATGGCGTTGGGGTGATTCGATTGGCATGGGCTAGGGGCAGTTCCTTTACCTCATCATAGAGATCAAACCTTTCTTCAGCAGTCAGATAGGCTGGCAGATTCCCTTTGATCGAGTTGTACTCAATGTCCCTTGGAAAATCAAGGATCTCGAAATTTGTTATTGCTACGACACGTTCATTTTTTGTATCTCTTCCGACTACAAAGAATGGGCCTTTAGGGCCATGTGTCTTTTTGACTAATGGCCAGTGTGATTTATATGAAATCGCAACGGTTTCATTTGGTCTAATGATAGGAAAAGAGTCACCCGGCTCAATTCGATAGAGATCACCATTGACATGCTCGATCTCAAATACCATTTCCTGAGAAGGGTCGATATAGATGGCGTGGGGAAATTGGTTAAAGTAAAGTGACCATCCCTGGTGAGGAAACGCTGTGTCTGATTGATTTGTAATCGAGAATTTATTGGTTCTTCGGTCATCATTTTCCAGCGCATCATTCAAAACCTCCCAGGTTATCTGTAGAGAATTGGAGGATGGGAATGCAATTTCTTTAGCGGGTCTACTACATGAAAAACAGAAAATGAAGGAAAGGCATAGCCACAGGTAAAATCTCATAGTATTAGTTATTCAAAAGGAAATTACAGAATTCTAAACAATGTACTCAGAGGATCAAAAATGAGCCAAATCACTGATTGAAGTTTAATGGATAATGGAAGCAATTGATCCTATACTAGTGTTATTTATTGATTTTCAGTCTTATACATATTTCAATAATAGATAAGACATTGATAGGGAAAACCCACCTTCATTTAGTATATTAGGAGCACATTCATATTTTTTCAAAAGTGAAAAGCCTTTACCATGATAAAATGGCGCAGATTAAACGGCCAGACAATCGACATTCCATTATTGGAAGCAGTTGAACAGACTATCATTAATGAGACCGCAAAAGGGCACCGGCTGAAGGTGTGTATCGGTACTGATTCGCAACCCCATAGCACTTGCGTGGAGTATGCAACGGTGATCGTTTTTCTTCGAGAGAAAAAAGGAGGCTTTATGTTTATAAACAATTCAACAAGTCATCCCAACATCAGCCTCAAGGAACGAATGATCACCGAGGTAGCGAAGTCCGTGGATGTTGCTTATGCCTTATGCGACTTGCTGGATGCCTATAATGTTGAATTGGAGGTGCATGCCGATATAAACACCGATCCTCACTTCCAGTCCAACACAGCCCTCCGAGAAGCGATGGGATATATTCTAAGTATGGGATTTGTCTTCAAAGCCAAGCCAGATGCTTTTGCAAGCAGTAGTTGTGCCGACAAGGTAGTCTGATTACATACTGAATTGATCGTCAAACTTTAGGATAGGAATTGGACTAGTGATCCAGATTTTCATCACCGGCGGAACCTTTGATAAAGAGTACAACTACATCACAGGCGAGTTGACCTTCTACAGGACCCACGTAAATGACATGCTGAAAAGGGGGAGATGTGGGGCTGATGTGGATATTGCGACTATCATGATGAAGGATAGTCTGGACCTATCTGAAAAGGACCGGAGGGCGATTGCTGAGCGTTGCCGGACTTGCAACAGCAATCAGATTGTAATCACGCATGGGACAGACACGATGGTAGAATCTGCCAAGTATCTGGCCGAATCAAATGTGATTTCTGATAAGACCATCATACTTATGGGGGCTATGATACCCTATACCTTTGGGACATCCTCCGATGGTTTTTTCAATTTAGGAGCTGCTCTTGCTTTCGTTCAATGCAAACCGAACGGAGTCTATGTGGCCATGAATGGCCGGTGTTTTGATTGGAACAATGTCAAAAAGAACTTCAATACAGGATTCTTCGAAGCACTGGATGGATCCTAGATTTTTCTCACTTTTTGTACTTGAGTATCACCATTTGAAATAGCACGGATGTAATATATTCCGGCAGGAAGTCGAGTCATATCAATGGCATGGGGAGTGTTTTGAACCGTTACCTTATTTAGCGGCCTACCACTTTCATTCAGCAACTCAACCTCCTTTACACTGGGAGCGCTCAGGTAAATCATACCCGGAGTGGGATTTGGGAAAACAGCAAATACCTCTCCTCTCACCTTGAGTGATATTTGCTTCAAAACCTCGCGCTCACCATGATCAGTCAGCGAGGATAAGCGATAGTGTGTAACACCAGGATTGAGGTTTACATCCAGAACCTGATAGAACTGTAATTTATCGTCTATCTGTCTAGGGATGATGTCCATCACCTCGAAATTGATGGCATCACTGCTTCGCTCCAAAACAAAAAGTTTGAAATCGGCAGAAGCGCGGGTCTCCCAATTGAGAAGAATCTCATGCTGGTGCACTTCATAGCCCTCAAAGGTGATCAGATCTTCATGCGACTCATCGGCTGTACGGATAAACGCAGCCCAGTCGTCATCGATTTGTGCGTTGGCATAACTACAGCAGACCAGAAATAGTAATATGCCTTTGATGAATGTAGTCATGTTTTCTTGGGTTTACACTAAAGATGAATAGATCATCTACTTTCCATAATAAGATATAGACTTTTCCAGTTCCTATTGAGTTGCTATAAGATCCCTTTTTTAGACCAACTGCTTCTTTTCACCAACGAACATCACTTTTTCCTCAAAACTTTTTTAAAAACCAGTTCTCTTGCTCATGGCAGACTGAGGTGGAAATTGCTGTCACAGGATGGTCGTGAATTGTTGGAATTGTTTGATTTTTAGTTGTTAATAAGTTAAAAAAATTCTTTATTTGTAAGTAAAAGGCATACTTTTGGCCAGTTAGCACTGATAAATTATTAAACCAGAAAGATGAAGACCATATACCTGATCCTGTTTTTGTGGCTGTGCATGCAATTACATGAATCGACTGCTCAGAATCCCCTAAGACCTGATGCATTGAGTTTCAAAGTGTTGTTTGTGGATTATCAAAGTCCTGTCTCAGGAGAATATGGTGACTTGAGGAACTATAAGAATGGTTTCGAGGTGTCTTTTCAACGTAATCTGAGCGATTATATTAACGTCTCTCTACCCTTGAGAGCTGGTATTGCCAATTTTGGCGACGAACTCAGAAACGATGCCTTTTTCAGTGTTGGAGGACAGGTACAAGCTCAACTTTGGAAAGCAGGTAAGCAGGCAATTCCCTACCTCCTGGGAGGAGCGGCAGCAGTGTATGAACGGAACAATTCCAATTTCAATATTGAAGTTCCCGTCGGTTTGGGAGTGGACATTAAGATGGGAAAAAATGCCTATTTCAATATCCAACTGGAATATCATATTGGCCTGGAGGATGACCGCAACAATCTGCAACATGGGATCGGTTTCAAATATCTGATTGGTAAGAAGTCAGAGGTACCTGAAGTGCCTCTTGCACCGACGGATTTTGATGAAGATGGAATTCCTGATGAGGAAGATCGATGTCCGGATATCGCTGGTCTGATTGAGTTGAATGGTTGTCCGGATACGGATGGGGATGGCATTGCTGACAATGAAGATCAATGCCCCGATTTCGCAGGACCGGTGGAATTGAACGGGTGTCCGGATAGTGACGGAGACGGTGTGTCCGATAACGAAGATGAGTGTCCAAATCTACAAGGGACAGTTGAAAATGCGGGATGTCCAGTGATTGACCGGGATAACGATGGAGTATTGGATGACGAAGATGAATGTCCGGATGAGGCAGGTACTGTAGCCACCAAAGGTTGCGCTGACTCTGATGGTGATGGGGTGGCAGATAAAGATGACTTATGCCCCAATGATGCAGGATTCCGACAGTTTAATGGTTGTCCTGATCGAGATGGTGATGGTGTCCATGATGGAATTGATCGTTGTCCAGGTACCATAGGACTACCCGATAACGAGGGATGCCCGGTTGTGAAGAGAGAAGTGAAAGAATTGCTGGATTTTGCCCAGAGGGCGGTACAGTTCGATGTAGGACGGTCGACGCTGAAAACAGAATCCTATCCTGTGCTCAATCAGATTCTGGATATTCTGAAAAGATATGAAGACTATGACCTGGTTATCTCAGGACATACAGACAATACGGGCGATACTTATCGCAATCTGGATCTATCTGAAAGCCGTGCCAAGGCATGCTACGACTATTTGCTGGGTCGAGGAGTGGCTGCTGATCGAATTTCGTACGTGGGTTATGGCGAATCCAGGCCAATAGCAACCAATGCGACCGGTGAAGGCCGGAGGCTCAATCGCCGGGTAGAATTTGAAATCAAGTTTAAATAATAACAGTTAGGAGTTTTTCATACAAAAGAAAGCTGGCTCATCGAGAGCCAGCTTTTTTTATTTGCTCAGTCTGCTTTGTGCTTTTGCCAGAGCGGTTGCCTTGGCTTCTTCCAGGCTATTTCCGGAGCCACGAGCGATCACTGCTCCCGGATCGACGATTTCGACATGGCAATGGTGCTGAGACTCAATCTGATAGGTGATCACTTTTACCATATGGCCCTCCAACTCCTGCTTTACTTCTTGATAGTTACGCTGGCTCATATCATTCGCCTCTTTCCACCGGTGCTCCCACCAAATTACCCCATTCTGTCCACGATCCGTCATAGTTTTTCACGTTTGAGTACCCTAAAAGGTGTTTCAACACGAACCAGGAATGACTTGAGCGCTCACCAATCCGACAGTAGGTGATAATATCCTTGTCCTTGGTGACTCCTTTCGTGTTGTAGATGTTTTCGAGTTCCTCTACACTCTTGAAGGTACCGTCCTCGTTACAAGCCAATCCCCATCCGATATTTTTTGCCCCAGGAATGTGACCACCCCTCTGACAGGTTTCTGGTAGGCCGGGAGGAGCCAGAATTTTACCAGTAAACTCATCGCCTGATCTCACATCTACCAGCGCTACGCCAGCATTTCGGTATACTTCCATTACATCTGGCAGGAGTGCTCGATAACCGTCTTTCGGATCTGAAGCTTTGTAGTTGGTCGCCTGATGAGTGGGTGTGTCCTGGGTAAGCGTGCGTCCCTCCGCAAGCCATTTCTTCCGGCCGCCATTCATGATTCGTACATCTCGATGGCCATACATCTTCAACTGCCAGAATGCCCAGGCTGCAAACCAGTTATTGTTATCGCCATATAATACGACAGTCGTGTCATTGGAGATTCCCGACCGGCTCATCAATTTTTCAAGGTCTCCTTTTTGAATGACATCCCTTTGAAGCGTGTCGCATAGTTGGGTTTGCCAGTTCCATCCCACGGCGCCAGGAATATGACCTTCTTCATATGCTGTGGTATCGACATCGACTTCAACTACACGAACATTTTCATCAGAGGCATGGTCTGCTACCCATTGTGTTGGGACCAGGGAATTGGGGTCTGCATAATTTGACATAGTAGACTGTTTTTAAGGGTTCAAAAAATGCTCTAACGTTAGGTATCAACTGAGTCGATACTAACAAAGAGGATCAAACACAAGGCTTATAATTTAAGATTATTTTTGATAGGAATCGTAGCCCTTTTCTGACAGTTTCTCCACCTTTTGAAGAACCTTATCCCTGAGTGAACTTTTGTAGGCCTGCATTTTTTCCTGGATACTTTTATCCGACGCTCCCAAAATCTGAGCAGCCAGAATCCCGGCATTTTTGGCACCATTAAGTGCAACAGTTGCTACCGGCACTCCACCAGGCATTTGCAAAATGGACAACACCGAATCCCAGCCATCAATCGAATTTGAGGATTTGATGGGTACGCCGATAACCGGTAGGGGAGAGAGTGAGGCCACCATGCCCGGTAGGTGAGCTGCTCCTCCAGCCCCGGCGATAATAACTTTAATCCCTCGTTTGTGAGCCTCTTTGGCAAATGCCAGCATTCGGTCCGGAGTGCGATGGGCGGAAACGATACTGATTTCAAATGGAATAGAAAATTCACTGAGGATATCGGCAGCCTCTCGCATCACCGGAAGATCCGAATCGGAGCCCATGATTATACTTACTGTTGGCTGCACTATGATACTACTTTTAAAGTCTGACGGACGAATTTAGCCTTTTCCATTGCCGGCTGCAAATCGTGGTCCAGTATAGTGGCATGGCCCATTTTCCGAAATGGCCGGGTTTCCGCTTTTCCATATAAATGCAGAAAGACATCTTTAAGGCCGAGACACTTTTCCAATCCTTCATAATAAGTTTCTCCGTGGTGATCAGGTTCTCCCAGGAGATTTACCATCACCGCCGGACGAAGTATGGAAGGATCTCCCAGAGGCAAATCCAGCATGACTCTTAGTAGTTGTTCATATTGTGATGTGCGGCAGGCCTCTATCGTGTGATGCCCACTATTGTGGGGACGGGGTGCAACTTCATTTACCAGCAGCTCACCCCCTTTGGTTATGAATAGTTCAATGGCCAACAGGCCGACGATCTCAAATTGTTCGATAATGGATTTTGCCAGTGTCTGTATTTTGTATTTAACATCAGTTGCTATGTTGGCAGGGGCAACCAGATATTCGACTAGATTTGCCGTTGGGTGGAAGACCATCTCGACTGGATCATAGGTCGCAATTTCTCCTTTGTTGTTCCTCGCAGCAATCACAGCCAGTTCTTTCTCGATTGCCACTTTTTCTTCTATCACACTTTGCACATCTAGCAACAGATGGAGGTCGCTTTTCGAATTAATGATCTGAACACCTCGTCCGTCATAGCCCTCACGTCTTGCTTTTTGTACAAAGGGAGGTTGAATCTTGCCTGCTTCCACCAGTGCTCTGATTTCCGTAGCATTTTCCACCAACTCAAATGAGCTGGTTGGGATTTGATGATCTTTGTAAAATGTTTTCTGCAGTCCCTTGTCTTTAATTATTCCAATTGCTTTCGGACTGGGATAAATTTCTTTTCCCTCTGATTCAAGCTTGATAAGGGCTTCTAGATTGATGGTTTCGATTTCGATTGTCAGCATATCAACGTGTTGGCCGAGTTGATAAACCAGATCCTGATCTTTGAAATCACCAATGATGAACTGATTGGTAACTTTCGCAGCCGGGTAGGTAAGATCCTTATCCATGACCCACATATCAAGATCCCAGCGACTTCCTGCCTGCACTAACATCTTGCCTAACTGACCTCCTCCGAGAATGCCGATTCTGGTATTGGATATCATACCGCTGGTCCGTTTCTATTGAAGGCGCAAAATAGTAAATCTTGATGCCGAATTTGTGATCAAAATCATGCGAAGACTCTGGATAAAAGGTCTAAATTGCCGAACAGTTCTGGGAGATGAGTAGCATTTTGATCAAGAATGGAATCCTGATTAATGAGGGCAAAGAGACCCAAGGTGATCTTCTTATTGTTAATGATCGAATAGAAAAGATAGGTGGCGTCATAGACCAACCAGTGAGTCGTGAGATAGACGCTGAAGGACTGATTGTCATGCCTGGTATTATTGACGATCAGGTACATTTTCGTGAGCCTGGTTTGACACACAAAGCCACGATTGCTAGCGAATCAAGAGCAGCCATCGCTGGTGGAGTGACTTCCTTTATGGAGATGCCCAATACGAAGCCTCCGGCGCTGACTCAAGAACTTCTAGCCGACAAATACGAAATCGCCAGAAGGACTTCCGCCGCGAATTATTCCTTCTTCATGGGCACCTCCAATGATAATTACGATGAGGTGATGCGGACCGATCCTAGTCAAGTATGTGGGGTAAAAATCTTCATGGGATCAAGCACAGGCAATCTCCTGGTTGACGATGAAGCCACCCTTAGAAAGGTCTTTGCTGATTGTCCGTTACTTATTGCCACCCATTGTGAAGACGAAGCCACCATCAAATCAAATCTGGAGCGACTGCTCAATATCTATGGTGCTGAAAATTTGCAGGCCAAGCACCATCCGGTGATCAGGAACAATGCTGGCTGTCTTGCGAGTTCCACTTTGGCGGTAAAGCTGGCAAAAGAGCTGGGTACCAGGCTCCACGTATTACATATCTCGACAGCTGAGGAGATCGCTCTCTTTAAGAATGAGCTTCACTTGACTGAAAAGAAAATAACGGCTGAGGTTTGTGTGCATCACCTTTATTTTGATGCTGATGATTACGAGACCCTGGGCAACCGAATCAAATGCAATCCAGCCATCAAAGCTCCTGAAAACAAGGTGGCTTTATTCCAGGCCATGCTGGATGACCGCCTTGACATTATTGCCACCGATCATGCTCCCCACACATGGGATGAGAAGATGCACCCGTATGTCGATGCTCCAAGTGGACTGCCACTTGTTCAGCATAGTCTAAACATTATGTTGCATTTCTACCATCAGAAGGCGATCACTTTGCCTAAGATGGTAGAGAAGATGTGTCATTCACCAGCGATTTGCTTCCGGTTGAAGGGGCGCGGTTTTCTGAGAGAGGGTTATTTCGCAGATGTTATCCTAGTAGATCCTGATGCTGAATGGGTTCTTGGTCGAGAATCCATATTTTACAAATGTGGTTGGAGTCCGTTGGAAGGTCGGAAGCTAAGGGGATCAATCCGACAGGTCATTCTTAATGGTCAAAACGTTTATTCCGAAGGATCCTTTGAAAAAACTGAGGGGGTGGCGATGCGTTTGGAATTTGAATGCTAGTACAATTATCAAATCGTGGATTTTACATGAAAGAAAAAGGGACCCTCCCGGGAAGGAGCGGTCCCTCAATTGCACACGTACTTCTTTACAAGAAGAACTATGCTTTCATTATGGTGAAGGAACTTTTGTTAGTTCCGCTTTCCACTACTACAAAATAGATACCAGGGAGAAGACCTGAAACATCAATCACATTGCTGGAATTCCGTGCACCTGAATAGCAAATCTGACCATCCGAATTAACGATCTTTATCCTGTTGCCATCGGCACCCATAATCATCAGTTCATCGGTTGCAATCGTGGGATATACCGTGATCGTCGTTGTCTCCAGGTGAAATTCGAGTGTTTTTACCGGTGTATAGTGAATCATCCCGTCAAGATCGACTTGAGCAATCCGATAATAATAGCGGCCCTGTGATAGATCACTACGATAAGAAGTAAATTGCTCTGAATTGCCAGGAGTATAATTTGGTATCCGCTCGATCTTTTCAAAGTGCATACCGTCTCTACTTTCCTCAACCTCAAAAAATTCGATCTCTTCCAAGTTAGTAGCAAACCATGTTAGACGAATGCCCTGATTATCCTTTTCAAGTTGAAAGTCCCTCACTCTCAGGGGCAGTACCACATCAGATGAAGAGGCAGATGTGATCAGGATGTCGTCAAGAGCCAGACGGTCTCTCGCTCCAGATCCTGTTTCATAGTATATCCATCTCACTCGCAAATCTGACTGATTTGCAGCAAGATCTGGAAGTGTCACTTGAAAGCTCGATCCTGAGGATTGAGCACCTTGACAATAAAGATCTCCACTTACATTGTTCCAGCTGCCCGAGTCACCCACCCGCCATTGCAGTTCCAGACAATTAGTATTCACATTTGAGACGATATCCCTAACAGTCCATCCGACTGCTATGTTACTTCTTCCTGTGCTATTGAGACGCACCAAAAAACTAGCCCGGGTCATATCTGTTCCTCCACGAACCGATACGCCATCATTACCTTCACCCCGCCATTTTCCGGCTCCACCACCTTCGTGATGATCTGCTTCAGCGGTTAGATCGTCGGTGAAATTGCCTTTCTGGTTACAGACCGTGCAGAAACGAATAACCATATTCTTTGGGTAAGTTTTCGCTCCTTGAGGTTGTTTATCCATAATATAAGATGCTCCACTTGACATATCAAAAACTTCAGATAGAGGGAGCTGACCGTGAATTGTGGTGGTGAGTGTTAGTAGCATGACTAGCAAGCCACTGAATTGGATGTATTTCATGTTGAAACGGTTTTGAATTCTTCTTAATGACGTAGAGACGGAATAAGATCGGGAAGGTCACCGAAAGTTATGACTTTTCTTGATTGATGTCAGATTTTTATCTAACACGTTGATATTGACCATGAAACCACGTCACCGGTTCTAAACTTGGATCATCGCTACCATAGTAACCATAGCCAACAATGGTGTAATTCTCATCAAGTACCATCTCGCGAAAGTACTCGACTCTAAGAGGGCTGAGTTCGTCTCTTGACCAAATGATCGTGTGAGCGTCCTCCAAAGTACCTTGATGCACCACCCGTTCATCAGGTTTATCCACCACACACCACAACCTGCCATTTTCCACTTTATTTACACCGGCAGATTCCCGGACATGTGTTTCATTGTCCTTCTGGTAGGTATCGATGATCTTGACCTTCTGAAAATAGGGTGACATTGATTCATAGTGCTGGCTTACCTGGATTTGGTCCTGAATTTCAAGATCCAGCGACTCCAGGTATGTCTGGTCCCAAGGAGTCGGTATGTCGCTTTTTTTTGACTGCCGTCCTTGTTTTCGGTAGACGGTAAAGGTGCCCTTCCAGGATCCATCAAGACTTTTGAATACATTAGCATACTGTCTGTCTGCCTCAACAAATTCCGGTTCTACCATATCCTGGGTTGTGGTTCGAGTCTCGCAATCGACAGCCAAACAGCAGAGGATCAGCGATATATATATCAAATATTCCAGGTTCATATTGGAAGTTCTATAAATTTGCTGAGATTCTCAATCCTATCAAAGGAACTGATGTGAGCCAACAACTCTATTTCCTCGCCCTGATACCTCCACCAGAGATAGAGGCAGAAGTCAACCACTTCAAGAGTATCGCGTCGCAGAAGTTCGGATCATCCCACGCCTTAAAATCACCTGCGCATATCACCATGGTTCCCCCTTTTTGGTGGCAGGAGGCCAGACTAGAGCACATAGTGGTAGTCTTACAACAGCAATTGATCAGATCAAAACAATTTGAAATCGAATTGAATGGATTTGCCTGTTTCAAGCCGAGGGTGATCTACATTGATGTCATGCCCAATTCCGATCTCAGTCGTCAACATCTCCTTCTGAAGGAACTCTTCAAAAGGCAGTGGAGTCTTGAGCCCGAGCGTAGGACACATTATCGGCCTCACATGACGGTCGCCTTCAAGGATCTGTCGAAGTCGAGTTTTTTTAGGGCATGGGACTACTTCAGGTCGAAAGACTATCGTCGAAGGTTTACCGTAGATTCGATATATATCCTGGTTCACCTGGACGGCCGGTGGTCGGTGAGGTCCCAAATCCCGTTGGAAAAAAATTAGTTCGTTTCGGTGGTTGGGTAAATGGGCTGAAACCTCCCTCTTTCATCCTTGTGGACTTTGGAACTAATTGTGAATGGGTCGTGCTCGAAGAATAAAGTATGGTTGTCAGAAACACATTCTCCCAGGAGTCTGATTTTTTCCTCCAGGGTGACCATAGGTCTCATGTCATAAGCCATAATGTAAGGCAGTCTGATGTGCCAAGATGAAGGTATCAGGTCAGCGCAGTAAACGAGCTTTTCATCAGGTTTTACGGGAATTAGGAGAATCATCTGGCCCTCGGTATGACCATAAATCGTTCGGACCTCGATACCGCCCATCCATTCAAGATCATCCTTCTGGACATCAATGAATTTTAGCACCCCAAGATCTTTTAGGGGTAGAAAATTCTCCGGCAGGAAGGAAGCCGCTTCACGGGGATTTGGATTTACTGCCCATTCATAGTGCAATTGGTTGGACCAGTAGGTGGCATTGGGAAAGGTGGGAGTGATTATGCCTTGTTCGTCTTTCAGCAGAGCTCCCCCCACATGGTCAAAGTGAAAATGGGTGATAAAGACATCGGTAATTTCCTCTGGAGTGATCAATAATTCTCTCAAAGATTCGTCCAGTTCCCTTCCATGAGGGTAGAAATGCGATCTGAATTTTTCCCCTTGCTTAAACCCAATGCCTGTGTCCACCAGAATTTTCCTATCTCCGAATTCGATCAGGATGCTCCGCATCGTCCAGGAACACATGTTTTCATCATCAGCCGGATTCAATTTGTTCCACATCCTTTTTGGCACCACACCAAACATGGCACCACCATCAAGTTTAAACCTTCCAGCTTCAACAGGAGTGACTTTCATTTCAGAAGCCAATTTTTTTCTTAGAATTTTGCAATTCCTTTTTCAAGGTAGCCATCTCTATGGCAGCCACAGCAGCTTCGACCCCTTTATTTCCATGCTTTCCACCTGCCCGGTCCCTAGCCTGCTTTTGGTTATCAGGAGTTAGGATGCCAAAAATGAATGGTTTGGATCTGGCAATTCCAAGCTGAACTAGACCGGTTGCAACCGCCTGGTTGATATATTCATTGTGGCTAGTTTCCCCTTTGATGACGCAACCGAGGCAAATCACCGCATCAAGATTGTATTTGTCGTCAATCATACGTGCTCCAGCGGGTAATTCAAACGATCCCGGAACCTGAATAATGAAGATATTCTCATCTGATGCCCCATGTCCCTTCAAGGTGTCCACACATCCGTCCTTGAGAGCATTGGTGATTTCGGCATTCCAATTCGAAACGACTATGCCAAACTTCAAAGCAGATATATCGGGAAGGTTGGATCTATCGTAATCAGACAAATTGCGATCCGCGGTACTCATATGCCTTCATTTCTTCTGAGCGAAGATAATCAGTCAAATTCAATGAAATAAGATGCAGTAATTCTGCTCAATTCAAGTACGATGAGGCACGTTGGATGTATTTATCAATATTAAATCCATCCTGGCTCTTAGCGTAATCCTGTTTGATTCTCTCAAAGGTACTTACAGCGGCTTGATAGTCGCCTTGATTCTCGTATAGCAAGCCTAGCTTCTTGAGATAATAAGGTGTTAGAAAATTATTGTCACTGGCATTCACTGCTTTCTTGTAGCTGGCTATGGCATTATCCATTTGACCAAGCTCGGAATAGGCATCTCCCATCGCCCCGTGTTTCATAATTGGAGTGACACTCCCGTCGGGTTTGAAATCTTTCAAATAACTAATCGCAGCATCAAATTTGCCAAGATGCAGATAGCAGATACCAGCATAATAGCTAGCCAGATTGGCGGTTTTTGTACCCTTGTAAGAATCTATGATATCGAGAAAACCACTATATCCTCCACCAGGATTCAGCAGGGCCAATTCAAAAGAATCTCTTTCAAACTGCAATTCTGCTTGGAAGATTTGCTCGGCAGCTTCCTTTTCTTTGGGTTGCAGGATCATGAACTTATAAGCAAAGTAGCCACCAACTATCAATGCGATGACACCTAATACGGCCATGATTAGACGCTGATTGGACTCAAAAATATCCTGCGCTTTATCCTTAGCTTCTACTATATCAACAATAGTCTCTTTCTGCTGTCTCTTTGTTTTCCTTCTTGTAGCCATATAACGTTCCTCAAAAATTTGCGCAAAGATATAACTAATGACAGAATATGATAATGAAATGAGCCATCCAGGTGTTCCTGGTCATGCCCTGACTAAGTTGTGAATGGAAAATCAGGCTGTAGGTAGTTGTCTGTATACAACTCGGAAGGGTCAGGATAGGCTGAGTTTTCGGCAAATTCTACTGCTTCCAGCACTGTTTTCTTAACCCTGTCTTTGATTTCTTGAATTTCATCTTTAGAGGCAATACCCTCTTCAAGTATCTTGTTTTCAAGCCGTTTGATTGGATCTTGTTCCTGGTACTGTTTCAACTCGTCTTTGCTTCGGTACCGGGCTGGATCTGAGACGCTATGTCCTTTATAACGGTAAGTCTTCATTTCAAGAAAATAAGGACCCTTTCCGCTTCGTATGTAGTTGGCAGCTTCTGTTAATGCTTCGTGAACCTCAACCGGATCCATCGCATCAACAGGTTCGGAAGGCATATCAAAGGCAGCTCCAATCTTGTAAATGTCAGTGACATTGCTGGTTCGCTCGACGGATGTACCCATGGCATACTGATTATTCTCACAGATATACAGGACAGGTAAATCCCAGGTCTCAGCCATATTGAAAGACTCGAAAAGAGCACCTTGCCTGGCTGCTCCATCTCCAAACATGGTTACACAGAGATTGTCAGTACCCTTATACTTCTCAGCAAAAGCGATGCCTGTGCCAATGGGAATCTGGGCTCCGACGATGCCATTTCCACCGAAATACCTTTTTTCCTTACTGAAGAAATGCATGGACCCTCCCTTGCCCTTTACAATACCTGTCTCTTTCCCAAACAATTCAGCCATGCATGCCTTTGGACTCAATCCACGGGCCAGGGCAATACCGTGTTGGCGATATGCTGTAATGATTGCATCTTCCGGACGGATAGCACTGACCAGTCCGGCAGCAATTGCTTCCTGTCCAATATAGACATGACAAAATCCTCGTACTTTGTTTTGCCCGTAAGCCATCAGGGTACGTTCTTCAAAGCGACGGATGAGCAGCATAATATCGTACCACTGCAGGTAAGTCTCCTTCGAGTGTTTTGTCTTTGGTTTCTCAGCTACCTTTCCCATAGAATCTAGTGAAAATAAACTACAAGGTTCGGTCCAAAGTTATCAAAATATATTTTCTGACCGCCTTTTACGTATAATTGTGAGCCTGCGTCAAAGGCGATAATCGTGCACCTATCGGAGCTATATCTAACAAATTTCAAGAGCCATCAATCTGCTTCTTTTCGGTTTACTCCACAGATCAATGTGATTCATGGTCTGAATGGTACAGGAAAGACCAATGTGCTTGATGCGATCTACTGTCTGGCCACAGCCAAAAGCTATTTTGGGGTCCCGGATCTTAAACTAATCACACACGGATCTAATTTCTATCGAATTGAAGGGCGGTTAAATCGAGATTCTCAAGAGGTGCGCCTTGTAAATAAATACGAACGAGGTAAGAAAAAGTTAGTGGAAAAGAATGGTAAGGCATACGACCGTCTTAGCGATCATATCGGCACAATGCCGGTGGTGATGATCACGCCAGACGATTTGATCCTTGTCAATGGCCTCAGTCAGGATCGAAGGAGGTTTGTCGATCAGGCTCTGGCACAAACGGACCACACCTACTTGAATCACCTGGTGGATTACAAGCGTCTATTGAAGCAGCGCAATGTGGTACTCAAGACTTCGGTCAATCCTGATCACATGCTGCTGGATAGTTACGATGCACGTATGGCACCCTCAGCCCTTTACATCACTTCAAAGCGAAAGGCATTCATTGATAACTTCCGACCTCAATTGGAAGTTTTCTATCATTGGATTGCGCAGGTCGATGAACAGATTGATGTCAAGTACTTGCCATCTCTCGATGGGAAGGATTACATTGAAGCAAGCCAGGAAAGCAGGAAAAGAGATATTTTCCTGAAAAGGACTGAAACAGGACCACACAAGGATAAAATTGAATTCTACCTCGGTCCGAGGGCTTTCAGGATGTTTGGATCCCAAGGTCAAAAGAAAAATCTGGTTTTAGCTATGAAGCTTGCCCAGCATCATGTTTTGTCCACTCAGTTGCATTTACCTCCCCTTATTTTACTGGATGATTTATTTGACCGTCTGGATCATCAACGGGTAAAGCGATTGATTGATCTGATATTAAAATCTAACTTTGGCCAGATCTTGATCACAGATACACGTCTTAGTAGAATTGAAAATATCCTGGGAAGTCAACCCATAAATGCAATTGAGCTCACTAAGAGCAAGAGCAATGAAGAAGAATGAACGTACACTTAAAGAGGTCCTGGGAGATTTCCTGCATAGTCCGAAGATAAGGGATAAGTATTATCAGGTGTCGATAGAAGCTGCCTGGCGCAAACATTTGGGAGCCACCATCGCCAGTTATACCACCGATTTTCGATTTCGGAAAGGGAGGTTGAGTGTGAATGTTAATTCAGCACCTCTGCGAGAAGAGCTCAATACAGGGCGAGACAAACTTGTTCAACTGCTGAATGAGGCTCTGGATGACCCAGTCATCCGCGAAATCAAGATTTACTAAGCTCGAGACTTTCTGGTTGAAGCGCTCTTTTCATTGGACTTTCCCGATTCGGTAGCAGCCATTTTGATGGCACGATATAGATTGACCATTCCTCCTGAGACACTCAGATCTTCGAATTTGACCAATTGGTCCGAGCCCGGAACTTTCACTTCCACATCTTCTTTGACGGAAGATCGCATGATTATCGATTTCACCTGATTAGCAGTCAATTTGGGAAAATAAGAACGCATTACTGCAGCTACACCGGCCACTACCGGAGCAGCAAAGCTCGTTCCACTTGCAACCTTGTACCTTGAATCAACATCAGTCGAATTGATCTCATGTCCGGGCGCAAACACGTCCACATTTTTCTTCCCGTAATTGGAGAAAAAGGCGACTGCATCTGGTGCATTTTCATAACTAAGTGCTCCCACTTCAAGCCAATTCTTGGCAACTTTCCCACAGAAGAGACACCTATGCACAGTTAGCTGGTCATCGGGATAATGTAGAACAACATCGTTGTCAGAGCTTTCATTACCTGCTGCGTGAACGAGTAGCACATCTTTTTTCTGAGCATATCGAATAGCCCTTTCAACCGCCTTTTCTCGTGGGGAGTATCCTTTACCAAAGCTCATATTGATGATTGAAGCACCATTGTCCACCGCATATCGAATTGCATTGGCAACGTCCTTATCTCTTTCATCGCCATCTGGCACTGCCCTGATCGCCATGATCTTTACCTGGTCAGCTACACCCTTGATGCCAATTTCATTCTGTCGGGAGGCAGCGATGATTCCTGCCACATGGGTTCCATGAAAGGCATCGGGTCCCTTCACATCGTTGTTCCCGTACAAACGTTGTGACACATTGCTATAGTCATCCTGAACAATGTGACGAGGGTTAAATTCCGTGTTGTAGCCGTAATCCACTTTGTTCTTTTCATGCTGTAATGCTTCATCCAGATCAGCAGTGATCAATTCGAAAAGATCATCGACACCACCTTCGAAATCACCGAGTTGGGGTAGTACCTCTTTCAGAAAGGCCTTTACCATTGCAAATTCATTATCATCAAGCTCCTCCACACTTTCTTCGGTGATTTGTTTGTCGCCAAGAGCTTCCTTGGCCATGTTAAAGGTGAATTTGATGTAGGTCAAGATTTGCTCGAATTGCTGAACCTGTTCATTTGCTTTATTCCGGGCACTCTCTACATCAGTTTTATACTTCTGGTAAGTGTGGTATTTCTCTTTTTCTTTGCCGGTGAGTGCTTTGGGGTCCTTCTTCTGAAACTCCTGCTCCATCCCTTTTAAGATCCTGGTGAGTTCATACGTGTCGTGATGAACATTCTCGCCATTCTTGCCACCAATAAAATTCCATCCAAAAACATCATCAACGTAACCATTGCCATCGTCGTCTTTCCCGTTATCAGGCACTTCACCAGGATTCCGCCACATTACATCTTTGAGGTCCTCATGATGTGGATCAACACCACCATCTATTACTGCTACAATTACCTGTTGCCCCACTCGATTGCTAAGGAGTTCTTTATAGGCCCTTTCCGTACTGACTCCATGCACTCCATCTTGCTCTTTATCCAGGTTGAACCAGTTGTCAGGAGCGTTGCCTTGAGCATGCAGATTCAGACTGAAGGCCAAAGCGCAAGTAATCAGAATTAAATCACGTATACACATAGATAAGCTTTATATAACTAAAATATTTTGGCCGGTTTTTTGTTCTATATAACATTCGCGAGCGTCACAAAGAAAAGAGTTTGTGGTTTTAGATACCAACAAACACCCTAAAAATCCTGAGAGCATAAGATGTATAACGGTTCTTTAAAGATCTTAGTATTGGTAATTGGCATGCTGTATTCCCTGAGTGTCAATGCTCAATATGTAGATGGTGGATTGATCTTAGGTGGATCATTTTATGAGGGGGACTTGTCTCCAAATTCAATCACCGATAAGATCGGTTCAATAAGGCCTCTCGGTGGTATTTTTTTCAGGCAAAATTTTGATGAACATTGGGCTGCAAGAGTATCAGCTCACTATGGAATCATTATGGGTGATGATGCGATTGACCAAAGACCCCGTAACTTGGATTTTCGATCCAGTGTTTTCGAATTCGGCGCTACCGTTCAATTTAGTTTCCCTGGTTATGATCCCGATATTGGCTTAAGGTTCTCACCATACGCCTTCATAGGAATTGCCTACTTTAAATTCAATCCTGCCACCGATTTTGACGGTCAAAAGGTGGAATTACAACCATTGGGAACGGAAGGTCAAGGTCTGCCAGGTTACAACTCAGATCTATACAGACTCAATCAGATATCGATTCCCTTTGGAGGAGGCATCAGATATTCAATAAATCCTTCTTTGAATATAGGCGCAGAGCTAGGGCCCAGAGTAACGTTTACCGATTATTTGGATGATGTTAGTGGGACCTATGCCAGTTATCGTGATCTCGCAGAGAATCGCAGTGTTCGAGCTGCGGACATTGCTGATCGAAGCCGGGAACTGACCGGCGGTGATCCTGTTGAAAGACAGGGTGAGATCAGAGGAAATCCTGATCGAAATGATTGGTACATTTTTGCTAGTCTGACCATTTCATATAATTTCTATGATCTCTTGGGAGGTGGATTCGGAGGTGGAAAGAGAAATGGTTGCCCCCTGTACTAGTTGTGTTGTAAACTTTCTTACTATTTGTTTTTCTATTTTCAGAGCAAATCTGATGTATGGCTCAATCGAGTCCCTATGATCTCCTCCGGAAATACTACGGATATCATACATTCAGGGACCAACAGGAAGAAATCATTGATCATGTACTTTCTGGCCAGGACTCGGTAGTCTTGATGCCCACCGGTGCGGGAAAATCTCTCTGCTTTCAAATTCCTGCGCTTGCTCTCGATGGTCTTACTCTCGTTATTTCGCCCCTCATCGCCTTGATGAATGATCAGGTCGCCGCACTTCGTGCCAAAGGGATCAAAGCACGAGCAGTTCATAGTGGATTGTCACTTCCGGAAATTGATAGAGTGCTCGATAATGCCACCTTCGGCGATACCAGACTTCTCTATATATCTCCCGAAAGATTGAAATCGAAAGTCTTTCTGACTCGAATGTCCAGGATGCCGGTTAAACTCCTGGCAGTCGATGAAGCACATTGTATTTCGATGTGGGGATATGACTTTAGACCTTCATACCTGGACATAAGTCTCATCAGAGAAGTCTTTGACAAAATACCACTAATCGCTCTTACAGCCACGGCCACAAGGGTTGTTCTGGAGGACATCAGTGCGAAGTTGAATCTAAAGGCACCTCGTATATTTCGAAGTTCTTTTCTTCGGCCAAACTTGTCATTTTCAGTAAGGGAAGTCGAAGACAAAAAGGGAAGTCTCCTCAGATGGGTAGAGCACGTAAAGGGCCCTGTTATAGCATATGTGCGCAACAGAAAGTCGACGAAGGATCTTGCCGCTTTCCTTGGTCAGCATGGGCATTCGGCTACTTATTATCACGCTGGTCTGAGTCGCGAGGAGCGAATTCGGCGAGAACAACAATACCTGAAGGGATCAGTCCAAATAATGGTGGCAACCAATGCTTTCGGTATGGGTATCGATAAGAGCGATGTACGTCTTGTGGTTCATTTGAGCTTGCCAGATTCTCTTGAAGCGTATTATCAGGAGGCGGGTCGGGCAGGTCGAGATGGCAAACGTGCTTATGCAGTTATCCTGTATCAAAAACGTGATCTGACTCATCTGCAAAAACAGATTGATCAATCATTTCCGCCTATGCCTGAAATCAGAAGGGTTTACCAGGCTTTGGGCAACTATTTCAAGCTGGCAGTAGGTAGCGGCAGAGATCAGATATTTCCATTTGATCTAAACCAATTCTGCCAGGAGTACCGATTTGAGACTCTACCTGTCTATCATGTGCTGAAGATTCTGGAATCTTCTGGTTGGATCGTTTTGACTGAAGCTGTGTACACGCCATCACGTCTTCAGATTGTAGTGGATAAAGAGGTATTATATGATTATCAACTTCGCAACGCCTCGCTGGATCCGACGATCAGAGGAATACTGAGGATCTACGAGGGAGTGTTGCATCACCGGGTGATATTCAGGGAAAATAAACTGGCCACATTTCTCAATTTATCCTTAAAGCAACTCTTTGGCCAATTGGAGAAACTGAAGAAAGATGGCATCATTCACTATGATCGCGGTGATGAGAAGCCCAAATTAGTGTGGTTGCGAGAGCGAGTTCCTGCTGAGAATCTCATCATCGACCAGGAATTATTCGAATTTAGGAAAGCTCAGAAAACGGGAAACCTGGATAGTCTGAGGAATTATCTGGAAACTGGGAGCTGCAGACAACAATTTATTGGGCACTATTTTGATGACAATACCATGAATTTCTGTGGGGTATGCGATCGATGCATCCGGGATGCAAGAGCATCTACTCAACAAGCTGGTAAGGATCAAGTCTCACGACAGATTCTTCGTCATTTGGAACGGGGTAATTTATCGGTCAGCGACATACTTACTCATTTTCCGGAGGAGAATAAAGATCAAATTCTGATAACCATTCAGAATTTGTTGGATGAAGAACGTATCTTCAAACAAGATGAAATAATCTCGATCAACCCCTAATGTCCAAATCGATTACCTGCTGTGTAAGCAACGATCTCACCAATGATCGGCGAATGATCAGGCTGTGCAATACCCTGGTCGATTCTGGATGGACCGTACAATTGGTGGGAAGGGAGCTTCCAAATTCAAAGCCAATTCCTCAATCGTGGAGGTTCAAGACTAAGCGGTTTAAGCTTCCTTTTAAACGAGGGTACCTGTTCTATGCCACGTTGAACATCAGGCTTTACTTCTATCTTTTGAAGAATACTGCACCAGTAGTTCTTTCCGTGGACTATGATACCTTGTCAGCAGCAGCAAGAGCAACGGCTGCTAGAAAAAAAAGACTGGTTTTTGATGCGCACGAATGGTTTGAGGAAGTTCCAGAATTGATAGGACGGTCGAAAGTGAGGGATAAATGGATAAAGATTGCCAGGAAATATCTTCCTTCTACGCATGTTCGATTTACAGTGTCTAAGGGTATAGCTGAGAAACTTAATGAACGCTATCAACTTCCATTTGACGTCATTCATAATTTCCCAAAGCTGCAGGATCCTGAACCCAGTGCGGTGAGAGATCAGAATATCATTGTTTATGCAGGTGTGCTGAACAAAGGCAGAGGATTGCAAGAAATGGTGATGGCCATGCACGAGCTCAAAGCCACACTCTGGCTTGTCGGTGAGGGGGACCTCTCGGATGAGTTAAGAGATCTTGTCAAAAGGGAAGGACTCATCCACAAGGTGATTTTTCATGGGAAAGTCGCTCCTGAAGAATTGGATGGCTACCTTCGCCAGGCGCGCGTCGGAATCAATCTGCTTTCCAGAGAATCAGCCAGCTATGAGTACTCACTTGCCAATAAGTTTTTTGATTATGTCCATGCGGGATTACCGCAGGTTTGCATGGATTTCCCAGAGTATAGAAGAATGAACGAACAATACAGAGTGGCAAGCCTGGTGGGGGATCTAAAGAAATATTCCATCAGTTATGCGATCAACCATTTGCTAGATGACAGGAACTACTGGTTTACTTATCACGTTTCATGCCTTGAGGCACGAAAGCACTGGCAATGGGAGAAGGAGGCACCCCGTTTTCTTGAGCTAATCAATCAGGTCGAATCATCAGATTAGTTATCTAGTCGAGTTTAACAATTCGCCTGGTTACTGCTTTCCCTTCCTGATGTAAGAGCAGCGTATAGACACCATTCGGGAGCTCAGAAATGTCCAGTGATTGAATCAAGTCTGGCTGATCAAAATCCTGGTGTTTCACCAAGGTGCCTGATGGATGGTATAAACTAATCGCGCTTACTGGAAGTGGAGATCGAATTTCTGTGATGCCCCGTGATGGATTAGGTGCAATCTGAATCGAGCCTGTCTCACATCGGCCAAACGATTGTACCACTCTTGATAAAGAAGTGGTGCCATCAAGATCCTTTTGTAACAGCCGATAGTACATCCTCTTTTGCTCAGACACCGGATGCTCATAATGATAAATATTCTCCTGTTTTTCACCTGGATATATCTTTGCCACTGACTCAAAATGAAGACCGTCGAAGCTAACTTGGACCTCAAAGTGACTATGATTGATTTCGCTACCTACTACCCACTTTAGCATATTTCCACATTCTAAGTCCTCGACAGAGAAACTGATCAGTTCGACCGGCACAATAGCTTGCAACAAACTAAAGTCAATCGTAATTATTGAGTCTGTCAATAAATTTAAAGTAGTGTCCTTTGTCGAATAGCCTGGTGCACAGACGATGATTTGCACAGTATTATCACTTGTATCTGATTGATCGACCATTCCATGAAAGTAGAGTCCTTCGATATCAGTTGTGGTAGCGAGGGTATCAAATGTCACTATCTTGATAGTGGCTCCGGGAATGCTATCACCTGTCATTCCGTCAATAACTTTTCCTTCGACATATACCGATTTCTTGAATGTTGGCTGGAAAACCATCAAGCCGCGCTCTATATCAGAAACCAGGATATGCCCGGAAGGTAATGGGGGTGTTGCTCCCCAGGCGCCGTTGAATCCACTGCCGGACAGGGGTGAAGTGTCATAGCATCCCACTTCGACCATTCGGGAAGGGTCAGTGGCATCGACAATCTTGACACCATCAGTATAATAGCTCACTATCAGCCAGGTGCACCCATCGGCCTCTGTCACATGTACATTGTGAGGTATAACTCCTGATCCCACGGTAGTCGGTGACGACCATCTGCCGAGAAAATCAATGCCTGTATTGAAGTCTGAAATATCATAAGCTTCAACGAAAGCATCTGATCGTTCATCTGTAGTAAAAAGCGTGGAACCATCAGCCGTCGACCAGGCATTATGTGTGAAATCATTTCCTGTTTCTTGGATGGCTTCGGTAGGGGCAAAGACCAAATTGCCAAAGAACACCAGGCTCGATATCCTGAAGCCTGTTCCTAATTCGGAGGTAATCATATTGTCACCTACAACGAACACATCATGGGCGTAGTTACCAGAACCGATACCTGAAAGCGTCGGAGCCATGGGTGTTACGGAGACATCATAGATCAGAGCTCCACCGTTGTTGATATTTGACCCGGCGATGTACAGGAGACCGCGGTGGTCAATAAACAAGTTGTGTCCTCGTTCTAGAAAACGGGTACCAAATGCAGGTTTAAAGCTCGTATCGTTAGGCATCGTCGGATCTGTCAAATCTATTATGGTCAATCCATCATCACCTTGGTCGGCAATTGAGAAAACATAGTCGCCATACGACTTCATATCTCTCCAGATGCTGCTATCACCTTCGATTTCGGCGATCAGGGAGGGTGCAGAGGGGTTGCTTAGATCATAAATCAAAGTGTGACATCTACCGCCAATGATTGCGTATTCAGTACCATTACTATGCCGAAACCCCCACACGTCACTATACGAGTCGATGCAGTTATTTGGATAGCTGGTCTCTGATATGAGTTGGAGGTTGTAGTTGGTTTGGCTGGATGCTTGATAGATGAATAAAATCGTAAGCAGGGCTGTTAGGGCAAATTTTGGTCGAATCATCTTGGCATTTACTTTATCATCACCCAAGTTAATAAGAAGCCGTTGGATTATTTTAAAAAACATATGAAAAATCCATAATCAGCTGGGTTTCGACCATATGCCTTGGGATCTGAGTTCAGTCGGCCAAATCTGCCTTTCCTGCCAGATCAAGCAGGAAACTGTACTCCATGGCAGTTTCACGATGTCGCTCAAATCGACCAGACGAGCCGCTATGCCCCGTATCCATGTTGGTATAAAGGAGTAAAGGAGTGTCATTGGTTTTCAAAGCCCTCATCTTAGCCACATACTTGGCAGGCTCCCAATACTGCACCTGCGAATCGTGCAATCCTGTCGTGACCAGAATGGCAGGATAATCACGTGACTCAAGGTTATCATAGGGACTATAGGATTTCATATAGTCATAGTATACTTTGTCATTGGGGTTGCCCCATTCATCATATTCGCCAGTGGTCAATGGTATACTATCGTCCAGCATGGTTGTAACGACATCTACAAATGGCACGGCACTGATCACTCCCTTGAACATGTCAGGAGCCAGATTAGTAACGGCACCCATTAGCAGCCCTCCGGCACTGCCACCCATGGCAAAGAGTTGATCGGGCCCAGTGTAGTTATTTTCAATCAGCCATTTGGCACAGTCAATAAAATCCGTAAACGTATTTTTCTTTTTGAGAAGTTTGCCATCCTCATACCAGGCTCGACCCATTTCCTGGCCACCACGAATGTGCGCAATTGCAAATGCAAACCCTCTATCCAGCAAGGTGAGGCGGTGTGAGCGAAATACAGGATCAATACTATAGCCATAGGAACCATAGCCGTAAAGAAGAAGTGGTTGTTTACCATCTTTAGGAAATCCTTTTCGAAACACGATCGACAAAGGTACCTTGGTTCCGTCCTCTGCCGTGATCATATGCCGTTCGGATTGGTAATTTCCAGGATCGAAATCACCTACGACCTCCTCCTGTTTGCGCTGGATCAGCTCTCGAGATTTCATATGGTAGTCGTAGGTAGTCAGGGGGGTAGTCAGTGAAGTGTAAACCAGCCGAAGCGTGTCGGAGTCCAACTCGAAGTTGCTGCTTGGAAAGGCTGTAAAAGCATTCTCACCAAAATCGACATAGTGATCTTCGCCTTCGCTAATGACTCTTAGGTGTGTAATGCCCTCAATCCGTTCCGATAGCACAATGTAGTCGCTAAACTCCTCCAGATCTTCCAGAAGTACATCTTCCCGGTGGGGTATGACCTCCTGCCAAAATGCTTTGCCCAGATTGACTTCATCGGTTTTCATCAGCCGAAAATTTGTGGCTGCGAAATTGGTCCGGATCAGAAATTTACTTCCATCGTGAGCTATCGAATATTCAAGATCCCTCTCCCGGGGATGAAAAATCCTAAAGTCACCGAGTGGATCATTGGCATCGAGTACTCGGTATTCACTGGACAGAGTAGCCGCCGAGCCGATAATAATGTACTTCTGAGATTTTGACCTATATACAAAAGTGCTGAACGTTTCGTCATCCTCATGAAAGATCTCCACATCGGTTTCAGGATCAGTGCCAAGGATATGCCGGAACACCTTGTAGCTTCTCAAGGCATAGTCTTTGATCGTATAGTAGACAGTTTTATTGTCGTTGCACCAGGCGGCGGATCCAGTGGTATTGGGAATTTTTTCTTCAAGAACTTCTCCTGTCTCCAGGTTCTTAAATCTCAACGTATAGATGCGCCGGCTTAGAGTATCTTCACCATAGGCCAAATAGCGGTTGTCAGGACTGATGTATCGACCTCCAATTTGATAGAATTCGTAAGGTGCTGCTAATTCATTTACTTCTAAAAGTACTTCACTTTTTGATCCATACTGATCCTTCTGACGGAGATAAACCGGGTACTCCTTGCCCTCATCGAACCTTGTATTATAATAATACCCGTTGAAAAGGTAGGGCACGGATATATCAGTTTGTTTTATCCTTCCGATTATCTCATGAAATAGCTTGTCTTGGTAATCTGTCAGATGGCTCATCATCTGTTCCCTATACTGGTTTTCTTCGGTGAGATATTGAATAACTTCCGGATCCTCCCGATCGTTCAGCCAGTAATAAGGATCTTCCCGGGAGTCGCCATGGATGGTGAGCATTTTTGATTCTTTCTTGGCCACTGGGGGCTGCAAATCTTTTTTCGAATACAATGACATAGTCTTATCTGAAGATGTTTGACAACTGGCGAGAAGGAGGATAAATCCCGCAAGAATTTGGCATGATCTGTACAATATTCTGAAATCTGAGGGGATTCGCATTATCGTTGGGTATCGTGTTAAATGAATATATTGGCCAGTCACAATTTTACCGGCTGACGAAATTAGCTAATCGGTTTGAAACTCAAGCTCAGTTATAGGCAGATCCTCACGATCTCAGCACCAATCATGATCGGGAGTGCTGCACAGAACATCATCACGCTGAGTGACAGTATATTCCTTTATCACCTGGGTGAGACCGACTTTGCCGCAATCGGATTTGTAGGCGTTTTCTTTTTGATTATCACTGCGATTGGTTATGGGTTTTCAAGAGGGGGACAGATCCTGGTAGCGCGAAGAGTGGGCGAACGTGACTATACATCGGCAAGTGGAAATTTCTACTCTATGTTATACATGGAGATTGGTTTGTCGATCTTCTTCTTTCTGTTCATCAGATTTTTATCGCCCTATCTATTCTCCCTATTTGTGGACACGCCGAGTATCTACGAGAAGAGCTTTGAATACCTTCATTACAGGGCACTCGGTGTCTTTCCGGCATTCATCGGTGTTTCACTGATTGCCTTTTATACCGGTATTGCCAGGACTAAGATCATTATGTACGACACCCTGGTGCTCATCGTGGTGAACATCTTCCTGAACTATTCACTCATCTTTGGGAAATGGGGGTTGCCCGAGATGGGCATATCAGGAGCAGGCCTGGCAAGTACATTGGCAGAAGTGGCTGCTTTGATTGTATTTGCCGTTTATATGTTTTTCGACAAGAAGCTGAAAAGATTCCGGTTGCTACATTTGCCCCGGGTCAATCTGAAGCTAATTATGCAGAACCTTCGGATTGGGAGCCCAATCGTCGCACAGGCGGTGGTAGGTCTTGGCAGTTGGTTTTTCTTCTTTGGAATTATCGAGAATATGGGGGAACGGGAGTTGGCAATTTCCAACCTGGTCCGGATCGTGTATCTTGTACTTAGCGTCCCGGTCTGGGGATACTCGGTGGGAGTGAATACCCTGGTGAGCAACTTTATCGGGCAGGGCAGGCAAGCGGAGGTGATGACCATCATCAACAAGACTATCTCGGTTTCTCTGGGTAGCACTTTGATTCTTGCTATCCCGGTGCTGCTATTCCCGAGTTATGTGCTCTACCCGTTGCTTGGTACAGAGAATATGTATCTGTTTGAAGAAGCACAACCAATTTTCTATGTGTTGTTCGTGATTCTCACCCTTTTTTCGATTGGAGCGATTTATTTCAATGGCATGGCAGGGACAGGAGCTACCTACGAGGGACTAAAATTCCAGCTTTGGTGTGCCTTGTTTTACATCGTAAGTATTTATATAGCAGTTAATTATCTTGATGTGAACCTGGTTTCAGCTTGGCTAATCGAAGTCCTTTACTGGTTGCCTTTGATTGCCCTTGTCTATTTCTATCTCCAGAGTGGTAGATGGGCGAGGCTGGATGTGTGAGTTATGCACATCTGTTGAAAATATCTTCCTTTTTCAACATATAAAAACCAATATATTTGCCGCCGTGCGATTACAGCGTATCGAGATCAAAGGCTTTAAAAGTTTCGCCAACGAAACCATCATTCATTTCAATGAGGATGTCATAGGCGTAGTTGGTCCGAATGGTGCCGGAAAGTCCAATATTGTCGATGCTGTACGGTGGGTGCTGGGAGAACAGAAAAGCAAAGATCTGCGTCTGGAGAAAATGTCAGATGTAATCTTCAACGGAACAAAAAAGAGAAAGGCATCTGGTTTGGCCTATGTTTCCCTGACTTTCGAGAATACCAAGAATCTCATTCCCACAGAATTTCAGAACGTAACAATCGCCCGTTATCTCTATCAGTCTGGTGAAAGTGAATACCGGCTGAATAACGTGCCCTGCCGTTTGAAGGATATCAGATCACTGTTTCTTGATACCGGAATCGGCTCAAACTCCTACGCAATTATTGCTCTAGGTATGGTCGAAGACATTCTGAGCGATAAGGAAAATGCCCGCCGCAGGATGTTTGAACAAGCTTCCGGTATTTCTAAGTATAAAGCGAGGAAGAAGGAAACCATCAATAAACTCAACTCAACTCAAGCGGATCTTGATCGTATAGAGGACCTGTTGTATGAGATTGAACAGAATCTTAAGGAGCTTGAGAAACAGGCAAAGCGCACTCAGCGGTATTTTGATTTAAAAGAAAAATACAAAGTGCTGAGTATCCAGCTGGCGATACTGAAGATTAAGGATTTACGCCTGAGTTATCAAAGTCTTTCCTCGAAGATCGAACGCGAACAGGACAATTATCGCCAGTTTGACGTCAAGCTAAGTAATGCAGAGGCAAAGCTACAGGCATTAAAGCAAAAGCATCTTGACAAGGAGAAATCACTTTCGGACTTCCAGCGTGGCATGAACGACCTTATTGCAGGTATTCGTACCGGTGAGAATGACAAGAAGATTTTGGAACAGCGAATCCTCTTTCTGGAGGAAAGCATAGAAACCTTGAGCCAAAGGAGCGTCAGCAATGAGATAAAAATCAGTAAGATTCAGGAAAGTCTAACTGTCCAACAGGGCAGATATGAAGAAGAAGTGAAGGCAGAGCAAGAAGCGGCAAAACAGATGGAAAGCCTGAACAGCGAAGCAGAATCTATCCGTGAGAACTACGGTGCAGCTAAAGAAACGCTGAATCGCATCACATCTACATTCCGGCACAGGCAGGACTCGCTCGTAAATCTTGAGAAACAACTAGTTGAAACAGAAACAAATCTGAGCATTGCGAACTCGGAACTAGAGAGGCTGACAAATCAAGTCAGGTCCAAGAATGAGGAATATAGAGTCACCGAGGGTAAATGTCAGGACCTGTCAGGGAAGATCGACGAAATAGCAGCCAAGGTGATGGAGCTGGAGGAGAAGGAATTTAAGCGGATGGAGGAGCTGGCCAAGCTAGAAAAGATGGAAGATGAAGCAGGAAAAGACCTCAACGCTTTGCGTAGAAGTTTCGATGCAACCCGGCATGAGCATGATCTGGTGAAAAGCCTCGTGGATAAGTTTGAAGGGTTTCCTGAAAGTATCAAGTTTCTGAATAAGAGTCAGGAATGGAAAGCTAATGCACCGCTGTTGTCTGACCTGATATCCTGTGAGGACCAGTATCAGGTGATCATTGAAAATTATCTGGAATCATATCTCAACTATTATGTGGTAGATAAGTACAGGGAAGCCACGGAGGCAATCAAGATTCTTTCGGATGCTCAAAAGGGAAGGGCAAATTTTTTCGTCTTAGAAGCTTTTGAGACCGACACTTATGTTCGGTCGGCAAAACCGGAAGGCTCCATAAACGCCCTTGAAGTGGTTGACTTCGAACCCAAATTTGCCCCGGTGGTTCATTACCTTCTGCGGAATGTCTATATCATCCGAGAGATAGATTCAGAGCAGATACTGGTTCAGGATGACTCAATCGTAGTGCTTTCGCAAGATGGGCGACTGATCCGACGTAAGCACATCGTGACGGGTGGTTCTGTGGGACTCTTTGAAGGGAAGAAGCTTGGTCGCAAGAAAAATCTGAAGAAACTTGGTCAAACTCTCAAGAAATTAACCACCAAGATTGAGCAAAAAGAAGCCATTCTGGATGATATTAACGACAGGCTGGCCAGTCTAGATGAAGAGGACCATGGTTCCCTATTGGATGAGGAGCGAAAGAACCTGGAAGAACTAAAGAGACAGGAGGTGTACCTCCAGTCACAACTGGAGCACTTTCAGAATATGGAATCAGACATTCAAGGTGAAGCCACGCTTTTGAAAGGTCGAATATCTGATTGGCAGTCGAAGCATCTCACCCTGCAAAAAGAGATTGAAGAAGCTGTGCAAGTTATCGAATCAGAGAGGGCGAAGGTGCAGTCTGGAGACGAAGAATACGCTGAAATGGCGTCAAAAGTGACGGACCACACCGAGCGCCTCAATTTGAAAAATATTGAATTGATCCGGCATCAGGGAAGTCGGCAGGCTATTGAAAGGGAACTGGAATATAGCCAGAGCCAGATTGATGAGCTAACCAAGCAACTTGAAGAAGACCGATTACAGGTGAAAGCCAATGCAGAAGCAGTTGAGACTGCCAGAGAGGGTTTAAGTAAGTTGGAAGAACAACTGCTTTCTGATTATGAGAAACGCAAAGTACATGAAGCCGATCTGACCGAAATTGAGCAAGCTTATTACCAGGCTCGTGGAGAGATAACGGCCGTGGAGGATGAGATCCGGTTAATCCATAAGAAACAGCATGATCAGCAGGAGTTGGTCAATAATCTAAAAGACGAATTCAATAACGTCAAATTTAAGATGAGTAATGTGAGCGAACGCCTAAGCATCGAGTTTGGCGTTTCGCTTGAAGATCTTCTGAAGAGTCATTCAGATGAAGAAAAAGAAGACGTTGATATTGAGCAGCTGGATGAGAAAGTAGAGCGCATGCGCAACCGGATTGCGAATTATGGCGAAATCAATCCGATGGCCGTCGATGCCTACAACGAGATGTATGTCAGGTACGAATCGATTGTCACTCAACGAGATGATATATTGGAGGCCCGTGATTCTCTCCTCGAAACAATTAAGGAGATAGAGAATACAGCTACCGAAAGGTTTATGGAAGCCTTTGAGTCTGTGAGAGAGAACTTTATAGAAGTGTTCCGAAGCCTGTTTACCGAAGATGACAACTGCGATTTGATTCTTCTTGATCCGCAGTCCCCGCTCACTTCACCTATTGAGATCATCGCCAAACCAAAAGGTAAAAGACCAAAGACGCTGAGTCAATTGTCAGGTGGGGAAAAGACCTTGACGGCGATTGCCCTGCTTTTTGGACTTTATCTTTTAAAACCCGCTCCCTTCTGCATATTTGATGAGGTCGATGCACCGCTGGACGACGCCAACATCGAGAAGTTTAACCGGATCATCAAACAGTTCTCCGAAGATTCCCAATTCATCATTGTTACTCACAATAAATTGACTATGGCTTCGGTGGATGTAATCTATGGTGTTTACATGGAAGAGCAAGGAATTTCCAGCGTGAGTCCGGTAGATTTCCGGAGTTTTGAACACACCAGCATCCTCGAGACTACGAATTAAATGGCTTATCGTTTAAGTCAATGAGGCCATGCTCCAGAGCATACACCACCATCTCCATAGGAGAAGTTAGGTGGAGTTTTTTCAGAATATTTTTCCGATGGGTATAGATCGTATGTGGACTGATGTGCAAGTCTGCAGCGATCTCCTTGGCGACTTTTCCCTTCGCTACCAGGGTAAGGATTTCCTTTTCGCGCGGGGTGAGTGGAGTGGCACTGCAATCTTCCGACTTTGAGGGAAAAGACCTTTCGATGATCAGGTCAAGGATCTTGTGACAATAGAATTTTTCCCCTTTTGCAGTTGCCCGGATTGCATCCAGGATCTCGCCTTCGTCACATTGTTTGGTCAGAAAACTGTTAGATCCGTCCTCTAAAACTTGATAGATTCTGTCCTTTCGATTATCGGAGCTTATGATCAGCAGGTCTGTCTTTGGAGAGATTTCTTTCACCTTCCGAACGATATGGTGATCAAAGAAAGAGGGTTGATTGTAGTCCACGATCACCACATCTGGTTGGAGTTTTTTTGACTTTGTGAGGAGTTCTTCGGCATTCTCTGCCTGGCCAATTACTTCCACGTCCTCAGCGAGATCCAAAACCTTGCAGAGACCAACTCTGCAAAGCACTTGAGCATCAGCCACGATTACGGACACCATCTACCGGTCAATTTCTAACTTAGACTAAGTATAAATAAAATGTAAAAATAGCAAGATTACCATTATGGCCAGAATGTGTAGCGGACAACTTGTCCCCCATCACTTAAACTTTTGAAAATTTGTTCTTTTTTATGCCATTGGAAGTCCTCTATTGGTCACCAGAGATCGCTGGCTAATCCGTACATTTGCACCCTCATATGGAGTCAAAATCTAAGTACGAACTCAGGGGTGTTTCCGCCACCAAGTCTGAAGTTCATCAGGCCATTAAGCACCTCGACAAAGGCCTTTATAAACATTCATTTTGCAAGGTTCTGCCTGATATCGTCGGGGGATCGGAGAAGCACTGCAACATCATGCACGCTGATACCGCTGGCACAAAAACCAGCTTGGCTTACCTCTATTGGAAGGAAACAGGGAATCTCGAGGTATGGAAGGGGATCGCACAGGATGCCATGGTCATGAATATTGATGACATGGCGTGTGTCGGGTGCACTGACAACATCGTGTTGTCTTCAACCATAGGACGGAATAAGAATTTGATAACCGGTGACGTGATCAAAACGATTATCGAAGGCACGACTGAATTTATTGAGTTGATGCGGTCACATGGAATCAATATTCATTTGGCAGGTGGGGAAACAGCGGACGTGGGAGATATTGTTCGAACTATTGATGTCGGCTATACCACTTTTGCACGGATGCAGAGGGAAGATGTTATCGTCAATAGAATTAGACCCGGAGATGTGATCATTGGACTCGCTTCATTTGGTCAAACCACCTACGAGCAGAAGTATAACGGTGGCATGGGAAGTAATGGACTTACCTCCGCACGTCATGATACTTTGGAAAAACATTATCTCAATGCTTATCCTGAGTCATTTGATCCTGCAAGTCCGGCAGATTTGATCTATTCGGGCAAGCACCGGCTGACCGATCAGGTGGAGGTCGATGGACAGACTCAAAGTATTGGTGAATTGATCTTGTCACCTACCCGAACTTATCTACCCGTATTGCATAAGATGATTTCACAAGTATCTAGAGCCGCTATTCATGGTATCATTCACTGTACCGGTGGAGCTCAGACTAAAGTTTTGAAATTTGTGAAGGGTGTCCACATCATCAAAGATCATCTATTTGATCCGCCTCCTCTTTTCCGGATCATCCAGGAGAGTTCTGCTACTGATTGGAAGGAAATGTTTCAGGTCTTTAATATGGGGCACCGGATGGAATTGTACGTGGATGACGAAGTATCAAAGCAGATCCTCGATATTTGCCAATCCTTTGAACTTGATGCCAAAGTAATCGGCAGGGTTAAGGAATCATCAAACACCATGTTGACAATTGATTCCGCCTTTGGGAGTTTTCAGTATAGGGAAGGTGAATATTAGTCCTTTCTTTTTGCTATGAAAATGCCGTTAGGCTGATGGTACTCGACATGCTCTACGTTTTCCCTGGCTTCATCAAAAACAAACCGTAGGCTATACCCTTCCAGATCCTTAATTTGGAATTCATCCATTTTGTAAGGAATCAGACGATAGGTGGGCTGTCCCGGCAGCTTTAAGAGAAGCTTCTTTCCCTCCAAACTAACGGTACCAACTTGTCCGGTGGTCCCTTCATAAGCTCCTACTATTTTATTTAAATATGTTGGGTCATTGGCAAGATCCGGAGCCGACTTCGCGAAAAGATGAGGCGGAAGAGTCGGTTCTACCGGGATTCTCAATGATTGAATCGATCCACTTGCATCAGACTGAAACTCAAACTTCCAGTTGATCCCAAACTGTTCAATATAGGCATTGAATACATCATAATGCCAGTGCTCCAACGGCATGTTAAATCCATTGTATTCCGCTGTCAGCTTGTTATCAACCAATTTTATCACGACAGCAGAATAAGCTTCATGCTCATACTGGCCCTGATAGTCAGTCAGCGGATGAGACGGAGCGGTATCGGCCACTCTACCGAGATCTTCACTGTTATCTTTCTCGCCATCGTCATTTTCTTCATCGGTCTCCTCGCTATCATCTGCGCCAAAGGCGCGGGAGGCCCAGTCCTTTGGCTCACGATCCAGTAAGATATCTGTGGCATGGTTGGCAAGCACAGAAGGGAGACCAGCCCCTCCTTTGTTGGCCAAGATAACCAAGCCAGTTTCTGCCGTAGGTAACAGGTGTACATGTGCAGTAAATCCATCTATCCCTCCTCCATGTTGAAGCACCCTTGCACCATCATTGTGGTAGATGAACCATCCTCCTCCGTAAGAGAAGGGTGTGTACTCAGGGTATTTAGGGTTAGGAAGACCTGTTCCCATTAACATATGAGAGCCATGCAGCACTTCCATTTGTCCTGTGGTGATCAGTTCTGTCCCATTGTGCTTACCGTCATCCAGATTGAATTCAACCCACTTGAGCATATCGGCAATGCAGCTGTTAATAGAACCGGCTGGCCCAATGGCATCAAGATTGCGATAGGGCACTTCGATCAGGGAATCATTCATGAAAATATATGGTAGGGCGGCATTTTCATCTTTCATGCTTTGGGTCACACTGAAGTTAGATCTGGTCATTTCCAGCGGATCCAGAATGTGCTGCCGGGTGTATTCTTCCCAACTCGTACCAGTCAATCTTTCAGCCAGCACGCCCGCTGACATAAACATGAGGTTTTGGTATTGAAAAGTTGTGCGAAAGCTTTTAGTCGGATCAAGATGTCTTATCCTTGAAAACAATTCTTCCCTGGAAAAGTCGGAACCATACCAAAGGAGATCATGCCTGGGCAAGCCAGACCGATGGGTGACGAGATCCAGTGCGGTCATTTCTGCTGTGGCAAAATCATCCTTCATGCGAAAATCGGGCATGTATTCTCTTACCGGAGTGTCCCACTCTAATAGCCCTTCGTCAATCAGCATGGCCAGACCTGCGGCAGTCATTGCTTTGGTGGTAGAGCCGATCGCGAAAAGAGTACGATCATCCACATCCAAGTTTTCATCAACATCACGTAGACCGAATCCTCGCGACATAAGAATCTCCCCGTCCTGAATAATTCCGATTCCCATTCCTGGTACATTTCTCTTTTGCATTAGGGAGTCCACCAATGCTTCAAATTCCACAAGACCTGCAACTATTCGTTCCCTCTTTTCTTGATCTGCCCTCTTAAAGTTTAAAACCAGTTCCTGTCCTGCCTGATAAAAAGTGCCTTCAATAGACAGGCCATCTTCGACAAACTGTCCATCATAGTGAGCGTTTCCTGGGACTTCCGGAAGTCTAAATCGTATTTGTCCATCAGCAATTGAAAGGCCCCCCAATTCCATATTTTGAATCATCTGTACCGGGATATCAAGGGAACCGGACCAGGCATCACCCTGCTTAGATAGTTCAATTGTCATATTAAGGGACAGTCCGGGAGCTTGTAAAATGCCAACCCATTCGCCTTCATATTGGGCTGAAGCCCGACCAAGGAATAAAGTCAGTAGAAGCAGCGTGAGATGGTAGTGGAGACTTTTCATACAGGAAAATATTACTATTAGATCATTTCTTCCGGTCTACTGGAGATGCGATAATATAGTAATAAAGCCAAACCTCCCAGTAAAAAGATCATTGAGAAATAACCTGCTCCATCTTCAAACATCGTGTACTCTTCCAGCAGGCTTCCGGCAAATAAGGCTATGCCGATGGCGATCCCCAAAATCCCGTATTTCAGGTTCTTCTTATGACTTTGGTCTTCTTTAAATATCGAGGCATTTTGTCCGCTTTCGATCAATGCCATACGCTCCTTGTGGCGGCTTGACAGAAAAATGTAAAGGACAAATGCACTAGTGCCAAATGTTGATATGATGGCAACGATAGGAATCAGTTCTTGCATTTTATGTTTTTTAATTTAACAACATGTGATTTATCATATGCTCTGACGACCTCTTTGATCCTTTGGTTACAAATTTTTGTTGGCAAACATTTTTGTAACCATAATAACTTAATGTTCGTCAAAGGGTGAAGTACAACAGCTCTGCAAAAGGCACAATTAAATATCGATGAAATAAAAGCCGGAAGCCATGAAGCCTTTACGTTAGTGGTGAATGAGTATAAGGATATGGTATACTCACTCTGTCTTAGAATCATTAAATCAGCTCATTTGGCCGAAGAGGCTGCCCAAGATACTTTTGTGAAAGCCTACAAGAAGCTTTCCACTTTCGAGGAACGATCATCGCTGAAGACCTGGCTTTATCGTATTGCTTATCGAACTGCACTTGACTATGCAAGGAAGAAGAGAAAGGAGGTACATCTTGATGATGGCATGTCGGTGCAGTCGAATGCTCAAAGTGCCTTATCTATTATTGAGGAAAAGGAGGTAACCCAAATGGTAAATAAGTCAGTGGCTAGGTTGGGAGTAGATGAGTGTACGGTGGTCACACTGTATTACCTCCAGGAAATGTCGATAAAAGAAATTGCTGAAATTACCGATTGGACTCAATCTAATATTAAGATTAAATTATTCCGAGCGAGAAATAATCTCCGGAGCATGCTGGAGGGAAACCGGAAAAAACTGCAAAAATCATGATTGATTACAAAGCATGGGAAGAAAGGATTTGGCAATACTTTGATGGACACCTGGCTGAATCGGAGAAAGAGGCACTGTTGCAATCTTTGGAGAAGAATGATGAACTCCTAGCGATATTTGAAAGTTGTCAGTCTTTGCATTCTATGTTGCAGCAAGACAAGCCGGATCAGCCTTCACCATCGTTTGTGAGTGGTGTCATGGCCAAGATAAATTCGACGTCACTCGGTACTTCCGGACAGTCAGATTGGAAGAAGGCGGGTTGGGTCTTTCTGGCAGCAGCCAGTGTCATTTTGTTGATCAGCATTTATCTAGTAGTAAAAGGTCCCGAATCAGGAACTAGTCAGTATCCTGTGCTAACAGATTTTGTTTACAATCTGACGGAATATTCTTTTTTCAGAAATCTGGCCTGGCTCTCGAGCGGCTTATTCCTTCTGATGATGATTGATCAGGTGATAATAGGCACCAGGAAACGTCAAAGATCGATCAAGCCTGTATAGTTAAAAGGGGTTATTCTCTTCAGTTCATCTTTTACTTGCGACGTCACCGGAAGTTGATCGATGAAGCTATGCAGAGTCTCCCTGTCAATATGATCTTTTCCCCTAGATAGCGATTTTAATAGTTCATAGGGTTCGGCCACTCCTTCTCTCCGTAGGATACTTTGATAGGCCTCAGTTAGCACCGCCCAGTTTTTGTCAAGATCATCCATAATTTCAGTCTCATTCAAATCGATTTTATTCAGACCCTTATTCAGTGACTTAAATGCGATGATTGAGTGGGCAAAAGGCACCCCAATATTCCGCAGTACTGTACTGTCTGTGAGATCCCGTTGTAAACGAGAAATCGGAAGCTTTTCTGCCAGATGGCTAAAGAGTGCATTAGCAACACCAAGATTGCCTTCTGCATTTTCAAAATCAATGGGATTGACTTTATGAGGCATCGTGCTGGAACCGGTCTCATGAGCTACCACCTTCTGCGAAAAATAGTTTATGGAGATATAAGTCCAGATATCGCGGCACATGTCGATGAGGATAGTGTTTATCCTCATCAGGTTGTGACAAAGGGTAGCAACTTGGTCGTAGTGATCAATTTGAGTGGTATAGTTCAGTCTCTCCAGCCCAAGGTGGTTGACAAACCGATTACCGAAAGCGATCCAATCCACTCCGGGGTAGGTGACGCTGTGGGCATTAAAGTTACCAGTGGCCCCACCAAATTTGGCTTTGAAAGGGGTCTGTTGCAGTTGAAATATTTGAGAGCCGAGTCGATCAGCAAATACATATAATTCCTTCCCAGCAGTAGTCGGTGAAGCTGGTTGACCATGAGTTCGGGCAAGCATTGGAACTGTTTTCCAAAGTTTGCTCAATTCTTGAATTTTCTCCTTGAGCGAAGCGAGCAGTGGTAGGTAGGTGGTATGTATCGCTTCCTTTATAGAGAGAGGTATCGCCGTGTTATTCACGTCTTGCGATGTCAGTCCAAAGTGGACCATTTCACGATACTTTCCCAACCCCATTTCATCGAGTTTTTCTTTGAGAAAATACTCAACCGCTTTCACATCATGATTGGTCCTGCTCTCTATGTCCTTAATATGTTCGGCTTCTTTTTGAGAAAAATCCTGATAGATGTGCCGTAAGTCGTCATCCATATTCCTTGGGTAATCGTCCATCCCTTGCAGACGCTCGTTGGCCAGGCTGAGGAAGTATTCAATCTCTACCATAATCCGGTACCGTATTAAAGCGAACTCGGAGAAAAAGTCTGATAACTCTTTTGTCTTGCTATGATATCTTCCGTCGATAGGGGAAATTGCTTTCAACATGAAACCCAATTTTTTATTAACCTACTTCAGTAGAAGTTTCAATCAAGTCAGCAATTGAATTGGCTGCTACCGAATGGTAATTCGATCTTGCTTTTTGAAATATTTCCTTGGCGAGGTTAATTTGATTATGATTTAATAGAGCTTTATATAGAGGAGTGAGAAACTTACGTCTTCCTACAGTTGTCAGGAAATTCTCCAGTATCTGTTTGTTATGATTTTCCAGGTAGCCTGATTCGATGGATATCTCTAACCACACTGCCAGAATTTCTGAATTGCCGGATGCTGACAAGTCAAAAACGTCATCCAACTTTTCGTAAAAACTGACGTGAAGATCCCTTGGCAGATGCCTTAGGAAATGCAGCCATTCGTGGGTAGACCATCGATTGCCCTGGGAGGCGTCCAGGCGTCCGATGCGAACAAATTCCTGCAGCCTCTGATCCACATTCCTCAATCTGCTGGATTCGGGAATAGCCGCTCCCTCAGGAATTCCGGGACCGTGGATCCAGCGATCCAGATCAAATTTCAGCTTATTAGGCTTGAGCAGGTATCTGGTGGCATAGGCAATCCAGGCATCAGTACTGATACTTTTGAATTTGAACTCTTCGAAGTAGTTCATGAGAAAAGCATCGAATGTTTCCCGTCCGACTTGCTCTTCCAGGGTTCTCAGTAATAATGAGCCCTTTTCGTAAGCTATATCGGTCATTCCATCATCCGGATCACGTCCGCCGAGTTGCAATTTCAGGTGCGTATCGGGATGATCAGGACCCAGATCTTCTATGGTGCTTTGTAGGTCTTGGAAGCCCAGGAGCCATAACATGTCCGTGTATTCCTTTCCATACAAGTCCTCCATGATCCTCCGTTCAAAGTAATTTGTAAAACCTTCATTGAGCCAAAAATCTTCCCAGGTTGCATTGGTTACCAGGTTTCCCGACCACGAGTGAGCCAGTTCATGAGCAACTAACGCTGTCAACGATCGATCTCCGGCAATAATAGTGGGTGTTGCAAAAGTAAGTCTGGGATTTTCCATGCCTCCAAACGGGAAACTTGGGGGGAGGACAATTAGATCGTAGCGGTCCCAGAGATAAGGACCATAGAGTTTTTCGGCCGCCAGCAACATTTTTTCCATATCGGCAAATTCGTAGGCACTTGCTTCCAGCAAACCTGGTTCGGCGTATACACCGGTACGTTCACCCAAAGGAGCAAACTCCAGGCTGCCAATGGCAAGGGCCATCAGATAAGCCGGAATCGGTTGTGTCATTTCGAAATGATAGATTCCCTCGTCGTTCCTTGAAGTAGGGTTACTTGCACTCATCAAGGCGAGCAAAGAGGGAGGCACCTTTACGATAGCATTATAGGTGAAGCGAATTCCCGGTCCATCCTGGCACGGGATCCAGGTACGGGTTAGGATAGCTTGCCCCTGGGTAAATAAGAAGGGATGAGTCTTGTCATAGGTTTGCTTCGGTTCAAGCCATTGCAAGGCTGATGCTGCGGGATCTGTCTGGTAGTATAAGTCGATCCGGGTCACCAATGAATCAATAGGAATAGTAAGAGGAGCGCCCATAAATTGCTTGGTCTCTCCTATTTGAAAAGATACTTCTTCCATTCCCCTTTCCCGGTGGACAAATATGCTGTCAATTGTAAGTTGATTGATGTCTAAAATGATGTCAGCAGCATCAGAGGTGGCTTGGATCAAGTAGGAAGCCTTTCCGGTCAGAACCCGGGTCTCAAAATTGGCTTCGATTTCCAGGTCAAGGTGAGTAGTCACCGCACGGTTTGGGTCAGCGTAAGTGTGTTGATCAATCGCCGGTTCAACATCTAGTTCCTCTTCAGTCGATGTACAGCACAAAGCACCAAGAAGGCATAAGGATGTTAGGTAATGTACAAATGACAACTTCATGATTCGAATCGCTTTGGATTTTGCAAATTTAAAGTTTCCCTTCTGAGTAGCTGGAGGACAAAGATTCGATATAACAGCTATCAGGATATCAGGGAGTTTCATTGGCAACAGCGATGGTTCTGTTCCAAACTCGGAATATATTCTGATGGCAAATCTTGGCGATATCTGAATCCGAAAATCCTCTTCTCAGGAGGACTGCAAGAAGATTGGGATAGTCAGATACATCTTTCAATCCGGTCGGTAGAGAATCACCAACCCCGTCAAAATCGGATCCCAGCCCTACATGGTCAATTCCCGCGATCATAACCACGTGTTCGATATGATCGGCTACGGTTTCAACATCAGAGTAAAGCGAGGGATTTTTACGTTCATAATCGCGAATGACGGGATCAGCTTCTTTGTCATCCCAGTCAAGCCCCTGTTCCTGGAGAATTCGCCCAAGCTCAGCCCGGTGTTGATCGGATTGCTTTTGTATCTCTCCATCCAAAAATGAAGATCCGAAGTTGATCATAATGACACCTCCATTTTCAGCCAGTGCTTTCAGCATATCGTCATTCATATTTCGTTCAAATCCAGGTGTGAATTTCCGGCAAGAGGAATGCGATGCTATCACTGGTGCTTTAGCGATGGAGAGCGTTTGGTAAAAGCTACTATCGGATACATGCGAGATATCGATCATTACTCCCACCCGATTCATTTCCCTAACGACCTCTCTTCCAAAAGGAGATAGGCCATTCCAGGTCCTCGTGGTATCGTACGATGAATCACAGATTTGATTATCTCTTGAATGGGTGAGCGTGATGTAGCGGATCCCTCGGTTGTAGAAGTAGTTGATATTGTTCAGATCATCTTCGATTGGAGCACCATTCTCCATCCCCATTGGCAGTGATATCAGCCCTTTCATAAAATTGGCTTCAACTTCTTTTGGTGAATTGGCCAGGGCAAAGTGGTCGGGATGAGCTTTGGCAATCCCTACTACCATGTTTATCAATTCATCGGCGAAATCCTTGGCACCTCCCTCCTGATAGGAAGAAGGAATATAAATAGACATAAAGGGAGCATCCAACCCGCCCTCTTTGGCACGTTCATGGTCGAAATCACCTTCCGAACTCTTGACCGGGATTCCCAAATACTCCCGCTCTAGCCGGAAGTTGATCACATTTAACCGGTAGGGAAGATCAACATGCCCATCGACAATGATATACTGATGGGCAAGTGCCTTACCTTTCTTTAGCACTGGGGCACCGCCTGTCAAGCGGCTCGTTTTCTCAGAACATGCCCAGGCCAGGGCAGCAATCATCAGGAGTAAGCTGAGTCGGGTCATACAGTATTTGCGTTGATTGAAGATGCTTTCAAATGTAGAGAAATCATCGAAATGAGAAGTGAATTAGCAGGCCGGTCAATTTTCGTCTTGACGCCTATTTTTCCAATTCAGGAGCGAATCCGTGTAACATTGCTGCCAGAGCACATATGTTTTTTCCTTGTATAGAGCCAGATATATCTTAAGATAATTGTTTACATATATCTGTCTGATTTTTAATCACATTATGATAATTACATATATATAATTATCATATATTCTGATGATTATCTGAATAATTCTCACCCAAATGGAAAACACAAGGTTAACAATTTATACATCATTACTTTATCATATATAAATAATTGATATGTCCAACTAACTCATTATGAGAAAAAAAAACCTGGGGGCATTATTATATATAAAGGATTTGTATATATATTTGCTCCGTTACCAAAATTTAACACCATGAAAAATCTTTTACGAGCATTTCTTTTCATGTTTGTGATGGTTGGCTTTGAGGCAAAACTTTTGTCGCAAACAGCAGCACCAAACTGTACCAATGTAAATGCGGCGGTGGAGGCAGATGGCTACGCAACAATTGTTTGCGGTGATTTTATTATCAATGCCGATGAAGCTGCTCCATTCAGCGTTACCATTGAAAATAAATGGGGAGGAATAATAGATTACTACGCAAATGCTGATGGAGATACTGAAGTCTCCATGGAAGCATGCGCATACCGGAATCAAGAGATGAAACTGGTCGTAAAGAGTAGCTTAGGCTCATGCTGGAGCAAGCTCACTTTTAAACAGGATAATCCTCCAGTGATTCAGGGAAGATCAATCACCGTCCTTTGTGATGACCCACTTGTTTTTGGAGGGCATATCAATGGCGTCGCTCCCACTGCTGAAGTCCCATGCGAGGACCCTGTAGCAGCTTCATTTGTAGCAGATTGGGTTATTCCCTATCCATGCACATTAGGTGATGATACAGCTAAGGTGATCTTGCGTGAGTACGAGGCTTTTGATAAGAACGGCGTTCGAGGAACTTCATACGACACGATCACTGTATTTAGGTTTCCCGAGATTACTGCGGAAAACCTTTATTGTGTAGAGAAAGATACCACCTACTGTGGTGTGGGAGACTTTCAGGGGCCATATATCGTGGTCTACGATCCGAAGATCGAAGCTTGTCGCAACGTCTATCTCATCAATCTGGTCACAAGGCAACCTAATGTATTTGATCCAAAGTGCGGGATTCAGGTGGGTATAGCCCCTCCAGATGAGTTCAACAACGCTTGTGACGAAATCACCAAATACACGGTTGACATCAAGCAGACCTGCTATGGGCAGCCAGCAGATTGTGATCCGGTTCCTCTTTTTGCTCAGAATGCAGAGCAGCTGGGTGATGGTTATTGGAGATGCACGTTTTGGTGGGTAGATCTGGATACTGTTGGTCCAGCTGTAAACTGTGAAACCGATCACTTTGCCAATGTGGATGGTGACACTATAACTATACCGACCGGCTCGCACGATTGTGTTGCGCACGTCACGTTACCACCGGCATCCGCCTCCGACGTCTGCCGCGAGGTAAAGAGTGTGAAAGCTATAGTAGAGGGTTTCGGGACATTCAAGCTCGACCTTGTGAATGGCGAGTGGGTATCGGATGCAGTAATCAAGATACCCTATAGCGAAGCACCAACGAAGATTCTTTACGAAGCACTGGATGATTGTCACAATGTGGGCAAAGACAGCTGCTATATCCGGGTAAAAGACCGCACCCGACCGGTGGCCGTATGTGACAAGGGAGTCAACGTATCTCTAACTGATAAGAAGGTGTGGGTGCATGCCGAAACGTTTGACGAAGGCAGTTGGGATAATTGCCATATCGCTCTCATGTTGGCCAGAAGAAGTGACTGGAGAACTTCATGTGTCGATCTTGAAGATGGTCTCAGGGAGTTTGAATACTTCGAACACTATGGTTATATCTATACATCAGACTTAAGTACAGATAAAGCTGAAGAGCCGGTGGAGGCCCATTATCAAAAGCAAAGAGATTGGCTCACCGCCGATGGTCAAGCTTGCGGTGGTCTGATCGGTGAAGCATGGAGATATGGAATAATGAGCTATGCTAC
>JAHELJ010000185.1 GCA_024644235.1 Lewinellaceae bacterium | reverse complement strand
GGGTCTATGGGTCTAAAAAGTCTAACGGATCAAGAGTCCAACGGGTCGATGAGTCAGACAGGACAATTACGAAAATTTAGATCCAAAAATATTACGATATGAGTGAGTACAAATTCTACACCTATGGTTTTGAAAAGCTGGAAGCCTGGCAAAGTGCAATGAAATTGACAAGGAAAATTTATCAGATAAGTAGTCAATTTCCTTCAGCCGAACAGTTTGGATTGATCTCGCAAATGCAAAGATCGGTGACTTCTGTAGGGTCTAATATTGCCGAAGGATCTGCCAGAAAAAGTAAGAAAGATAGGGCACGATTCTACCAAATAGCATTTAGTAGCTTGATGGAGACGCTGAACCATGTGATACTTGCAGAACAGCTCACTTATGTTCAAGAACACGATTATCTCGAATTAAGAAAACAAATTGATGAGGTGGCCAGGCTACTTAATGGCCTCTACCTTTCTCAGAGAAGTGAGATGAGTGAACCGTCAATAAGCTATGGCTCTGAATTATTGGACGAATCATTCTCACCATTAGACTCTTAGACTTTCAACCATTAAACAATGAAGAAACTCCGCATCGGCCTCATCGGCACCGGCTTCATGGCCAGAGCTCATTCCAACGCCTACAAGCGCATAGGTGACTTTTTCCCTGAATTGGAATATCGCCCAGTACTGCAAGCGGTATGTTCACGCTCGCCTGAAAAGGTAAAGGCATTTGCAAAACAGTGGGAGTACATGGCCCATGAAACAAATTGGCAGGCTATGGTGAACCGGGAAGACATTGATGCCATAGACATCTGTGCGCCTAATGACACTCATGCTGAAATTGCTATTGCTGCGGCAAACGCCGGCAAAATGGTTTTGTGTGAAAAGCCCCTGGCAAGGACAGTGGCAGAAGCCATGCCGATGGTGGAGGCCGTGGAAAACAATGGGGTAAAGAATACGGTGTGGTACAACTACCGTAGAGTGCCGGCAGTGACCTTGGCCAAGCAAGTGATTGATTCTGGCAAGTTGGGGCAAATCTTTCACTATCGCGCCAACTTCCTCCAAGACTGGACGATCAACCCAAACCTCCCACAGGGTGGGGAAGCACTTTGGCGACTCGATGTGAAGGCAGCGGGGTCCGGGGTGACCGGTGATCTTCTCGCTCACTGCATCGACACGGCGATGTGGCTCAATGGAGGTATTGTGGATGTTTCAGCAGTTACGGAAACTTTCATTAAGGAACGGATTCATCAAGAGACTGGAAAAATGGAACCGGTCGGTATTGATGACGCTTGTATTTTTCATTGCCATTTTGAAAATGGCTCTCTTGGTCTCTTCGAAGCTACTCGCTATGCCCGGGGGCAGAAGGCTCTGAAAACCTTTGAGATCAACGGGGAGCATGCTTCCATCCGTTGGGACCTTCACGACCAAAACCGGCTGGGATACTTTGACCACGGAGATGATTCTGTAGTGCGAGGTTGGCGCAACATACATGTATCTGACAGTGATCAGCCCTACATCGATCACTGGTGGATACCGGGCGTTTGTATCGGTTATGAGCACACCTTTGTGCATCATGCAGCTGATTTTCTTAAAAGCTTGGAAACGGGAGAGCCTTGTTCACCCACCTTCCAGGAAGCTATGGAAACTCAAAAGGTTTGTGAGGCGGTTTTAGAATCGGCCAAAACACGCAGTTGGCAGGACACAAATGTCAGTTGGATCTGATAGTAAAGTCTTAGCCAACAACAACGACTATACAGTTCCTAAACCTGAACATGGCGTTGTTCAGCCACCGATCTTTCAACAGCTTCGATAATCTTTTGAGAGGTCAAGGCATCCTCCATGGATGACAGAGGTTTCTTTCCCTTTCTAAGGCATTCTTCAATAAAATATTTATCAGCATTTAAGATTGTATAAGGATATGCGGAGTACGTTTGTGAATGGACTTGTGCTGGGGTATTCTCTACCCAATCTCTATAACTATACCGAGTGGCCCCTTTGGTTCCAATCAATTTGATCATGACCGTCCAGGGGTCCCCGGCATGATCATCCGCTGCGAAACTGGCGCAGAGGTGAGCCAATGCCCCGCTTTGCATCTGCATGGTTACCATGGCCAGATCTTCCTGGGGAATTTCCTCATAGTGAATGGTAGATTTCATTGCACTGACCACTGAAGGCTGACCTCCTAGGTAAAGCGATATGTAGGCGTGATGGGTGAGGATCTGTCGAATTACTCCTGGATAGCGAGCTGCCACCTCTTCCGGATGTTCGATGTTGTACATCACATAAAGTGAAACAAGTTTGCCCAGCTTTCCGGAATCCAACAGTTCTTTGGCACGAATCACTCCCGGTTCGTAAATGTAGTTGTGACCGGGCATACATATCACTCCCGCTGAGTCTGCCGCTGCAACCATTTCCCGAATTTCGGTCTGGTTGACACCTACCGGTTTTTCGACATACACATGTTTACCGGCTTCCAGAGCCAGGCAGGTATAATGATGATGAGATTCCAAGTTAGTGAGCACAAAAACTGCATCAATGGAAGGATCATTAACTAATTCCTCGGCAGAATCGTATTTCTTGCAACCAAATAATTTGCACTTCTCTTCTGCTAGGTTGTCCGTGATATTCCAAAGACCGGTCAGTTGTGCCCCGTCGATTTTTTCAATTGCTTCGGCATGTAACACCGAAATATCTCCAGCTCCTATGAAGCCAATGCTTAGTTGATTCATGAATCCAAAATAAGAATTCGGAAATTTCTAAATTTTCACTTCTTACCCTGGGCGAAATGCAACAGCACTCCACAAGGATCCCAGGCATAGGTTACCAGGGCATGGGGCTCGTCTTTGGGTGGTTTTACTCGAGCATATTTGAAATTATGCCGATTAAGGACCTCTACAATGTGATCATACCAGGCTTGGGCATCTTCTACATCAATGTACATCATAAAATTATTTGCCCAACCTTTGTGATAGTACTTTTGTAGATAGAAGCGGTGTCCTCCCAGCTCCAATTCGGCAAGACTGTTGTCGCTCCAGTTCTTTTGCCATCCCAGGTCTAAATAAAAGGCAAGACTTTCGTCGAAGTTCTTGCTTGGAACGAAGACTTTTAAGTCCAGAGCTGAAGGCATTAGCAGCAGGATTTATTCAATTGGACAGGTGGGCATACCATTGAGCCAAAGGAGCAGAACACACAGCAATCTCCGGACCTAGGCTTTAGAATCTGATGGCAATCCATGCATTCATAAAAGAATTGACAGGCATCAACAGGCATTTCTTCTGTCTCTTGATGCCCGCAATT
>JAHELJ010000184.1 GCA_024644235.1 Lewinellaceae bacterium | reverse complement strand
CGAGATGCCCTGGATTTTGAAGCCAGTAACCATTTGCTGCGATATCTACCTGCCCATCTCCATTCAGATCTCCTACATCCATGCCCTCATGCAAATTTTCAATCAACAGTTCCCACAACTTCTGATAACCTGATTCCTTCATACCAAATACTGTCAGAGCCTGCGCATCATAAGTCAAGGTGATAACTTCCAGGGTTCCGTCATTGTCCAGATCGGCAAGACTCATATCTTTCAGAAAACTGGGGATGCTCCCGATGTTATGTGGTATCCAATGTTCGTCCGATTGTTCATACCAGTATAGATTTGAGGGGGCGCCCGACTGGGACCACTCTCCGGGATGTTCTACGGCAATCAGATCGATATCACCATCCCCGTCAAGGTCGGCTGCTTCGAGATCACCAGCAGCAAATTTGTTCCCCGAAGGAGTTTGTTCGGCAACAATTACTGCTTGCCATATCTCTCCAGTGGCATTTCCCTTGAGATAACCCAGCCAACCACCGTATCCATTATCATTCTGCAGGACTATATCCAAAATTCCATCAGCGTCCACATCAGCCAGGGATCGTGCCCACCACAGTGCAGCTTGATTGGAGATCAATGAGGTCTCGAAAGCGGGCCACTGAATTTCCTCATCTGCTGATTTGGGTGGGGTGGGAGAGGAGCAACTCAAAAGCATTGCTAAGTTCAAGAAGAGAATGGCTCTTCCTGTCTTCATTCGATCAGACATGCTGATCAACCAGGATAGGATTACCATCCGGATCAACGATCATGAAACTAGCAGGTCCAGTGCCCTCTTCATCGGCTTCCACTTCCATCGATATTCCCTGCTCCTTCAGCCGTTTTTGAATGGCCCGTACGTCTGTGAAACCCTCCACTTTATTTGCACTTTCATCCCAACCCGGATTAAAGGTGATGATGTTCTTGTCAAACATGCCCTGGAATAATCCCACCAAAGCATTCCCGTTTTTCATGATCAGGTAATTCCGTTCGATCTCACCAGCAAAAACGGCAAAGCCAAGCTTCTCATAAAACTCTTTTGAAACCTGTAGGTCCTTGACGGCCAGGCTGATCGAAAATGCTCCTAAACTCATAGAGGTTCTTGATTTTCAACTAAGTTTTTCCTTAAAGAATTCGACGGTGCGATTCCATGCGAGCTCCGCAGCATCCTTGTCGAACCGGGCGGTCGTATCATTATGAAACCCGTGGTTGCATCCGGGGTACATAAAGGCTTGATATTCTTTTCCATGCTTTTTCAGTGCTGCTTCGTAGGCCGGCCAACCCTCGTTCACCCTGGCATCATTTTCGGCATAGTGAAGTAATAGAGGGGCTTTTATATCCGGTACTAGTTCTAGTGGTGCCTGACCTCCATAGAAGGGTACTGCAGCCCCAAGATCCGGAAGCTTGGCAGCCATCATATTGGAAATCCATCCACCAAAGCAAAAACCGACGACACCCACCTTACCGGTGGATTCCGGATGATCCTTGAGATAACGAAATGCGGCAATAAAGTCTTCCAGCATTTCATTACGGTCTCGCTGTCTTTGCAGCGTACGGCCATCATCATCGTTGCCTGGATAACCACCGAGAGGTGTAAGTGCATCCGGGGCCAGGGAGATAAATCCGGCCAACCCGGCTCGTCTTCCCACGTCTTCAATGTGCGGATTCAAACCACGGTTCTCGTGTACCACCACAATACCCGGTAGATTGCCATCCGCATCTGCCGGACGCGACAACAAACCACGGATTGTTCCTCCTCCATCAGGAGATTCGTATTCAATGAATTCAGAGTTTAAGCGGGGATCGTCTCCCTTGATTTGAATTTTATTCTGATAGTCGGGCATGATCAAACCCAGTAGTGAGGGCACTGTCAGGCCCCCTACGGCATAGGCAGATATCCGGTCCATAAATTCTCTGCGCTCGATCCGGTTGTGAGCATAATCGTCATAGAGGTCAAATACCTCCTGGCTGATTTGTTCCTTGTTGATTTTTTTCATGGTCTAGCAAATTTTTGATGATCCCATTATTAATTAATCTGCTCAATCAAGATCGTCTGGGTTTTAATCTAAAGAAATTTTTCCTGTCCATTACGATTTTTGGGAGTCTATGGTTCCTTTTGACGTCCTGCACAATTACTTTTGCGTCCCCGCTTCGGTTGCTTTTGGCGTCCCCGCCAAAAGTTAGTTTGGTCACATTTTTCTCCCGGAACCAGTTCTCAGGCTTACTGTTCGCGTCCCCGCCTAAAGCATGTGTCGGTTTCTAGTTATCTCGCGAGCCCATGGGTTAGATCTTACTTATGATTTGTCGATAGCTCGCACTCGGAGTACTAACCCTTAAAAAATAGGGACCACTTTGGAGCTTCGACAAATCGATTCCTTGTTCGGATCCATTCCATTTTTCGTAATGGATCAATTTGCCACTCAGATCAAATAGTTCGATCACACCTGGATCATTTTTTTGGAGTTTGACAGTGAGCCATTCGAAAGTTGGACTCGGATAAGCAGTCAATTCGTTCTTGTCTCTTTCAGAGCATTGGCCGGTAGTATGATCTTGGAGTGAACCCAGGCAATAGCGTTCGACATCACCGATACAGATCAGATCATAAGTCACTCCTTTATGTTCAGCGACATTAGCTATGATAATATTGTCCCCTTTGCCGTCACCCATTCCTGTTGCTATAAATGTGACATTCTTACAATGATGATACATTACATTGGACGCCCATCTCGCTCCCAGATCGCCAGCAAACATCACGACTTCATTTGGCAGATTTTCGAAAATGGGCATTACCTCGGACCAAAAATTTGTTGAGCGTTTTCTTCCGGCTGCCGAATTCCACATCACTGAATGGAATTGGTTGTCATCTTCTCGCCATAGTATCTGGTGGAAAAAGACGAAGATGTTATTGACGGACCTATATTTTTCGTGGATCACTTTTTTGAGAAAGTCTAATTGCAGTCCGGAAATATTCCACGCATCCAGATTAGGGTCCAAAATGACGAAAAGATCGTTGTGGAAAGTGAAACTGTAAAAAGTAGGACCATATCTACTTTCAAAAAGATCGCGATCTTCTATGTCGTGATTCCCTGCGGCCATGTAGATGGGCAGGCCCAGCTGAGCCAGATCCGCATCGATCTCATCCCAATCTTCTGCGGTGGGATCAGAAGACACGATATCGCCAACCAATACTCCGAATTGCATATTATCGTGCGACCTGATGTACTCAAAAGTGGCTTTGAAGGGTGGGTGAAAACCTACGTTATCTGTGCCCGGTGAGCCGTAAGTGTGACCGGCAATGAAGAATGAATACGCTGAAGCTTCCTGACCCGTAACAGA
>JAHELJ010000074.1 GCA_024644235.1 Lewinellaceae bacterium | reverse complement strand
TGGAAAGATCGACGATCTCATACAAGGGCATTCCCCGGGAAACGTAGTCACCCAAATTCACCAGCTTCTTCATCACGATACCGCTAACGTCCGATAGAATCGGGAAGCGCTGTCGTGGTTTTCCTTCAGCTATGATTTGTTCGATTTGTTCCTCGGTGAGCTTCCAGTTCTTCAGCTTTTCCTGGGCCGCCCGATACAAGCCAGGCTGAGTTGCTTTAATTTTCTCAGCCGCAAAAAGTTCTTCCTGCGCCGTGACCAGATCAGGCGAGTAGATACTGGCGATCTCTTGTCCCTGCAGGATCGATTCACCAGTAAAATTGATTTTTAGTTCTTCCACGCGGCCATCCAGATGGGTCACCTGCGAAAAGATTAACCGTTCATCAGCCTGGACCTTTCCATTCATTCGTACTTCTTTCATAGCTTTTCCAAGCCCAATGATCTCAGTCTGCACATTTGCCAGTGCCATGGCCGTCTGTGACATTCTGATTTCCAGAGGATCTTCCTCACCCATGTTGTCTTCCAGCGGGATCAAATCCATGCCGCAGAGCGGGCAGTCACCTGGTTCGGGCTGGCGTATCTGAGGATGCATCGAACAGGTCCAGGTTGTGGGTTGATCCGTCAGTTCTTGTGTAGAAGCATCATCCCCTTGCGCAGCATTTCCTCCTCCACCTGGTTTGATCAACCAGCCAACCAGGAAGCCGACTGCCAAAATCAAGAGCGTCTGTAAAATGGCTCTAGTTGAAAATTTTGAATTTTTCATTTTTTCGTATTTCTAAGTGTAGTATCTAGCTACACCGGTGAAATTAAAAATGGTTTCCTGTCAGATAGTCCAGCTTTACCTGACCTAACTGATACTCTGTTTGTGCCGATACTCTTTCCAGCTGATAGCGGAATAGTTCGTCCTGCAAGCGTAAAATCTCTTCAAAGTCTGTTCCTGCATTTTGGTAAGCAGCAATCAACAGATCGATGGCCTGTTGTGTCTTTTCCATTTGACTATCCAGCAGTTCAATCATCCGCACGGCTTTTTCCATTTCGTAGCGGCTCATGGTATACATAGCCGCCAGGTCATTATGCATGGCATTCTTCATTTCCTGATACATAGTCTTCATCAGTCTGCGCTCCTGTACCGCTGCATCATATTTCTTTCGCCAGATCGGCACACTGACCGAAAACATAGGCATGATCATATCCCTTCCGGTGTTGGGCGGAATCTCAATAGCATTACGACCCCGCTCCACTTGTAGCATATATTGTAATCCGGCTCCCAGCATCGGTTTGCGTTGATAATCTACCACCTTCTCTTCAGCATCGGTCATTCTGATCTGCTGGTCATAAATGGCCAAAGCTGGATTGCGGGAAATCATCGTATCATAATTCATTCTTACCACCGGATCGGGTTCCGGCAGGTCGCCGGTCACGATCACCGGAGTGGCATCCGGACGATTTAATAAGCGGTTGAAGCCAGCTACCAACGGTTCACGCTTGTCATCCAGGAGTTGCATTTCGGTGGTCAGGTTATCAATCATGATATCTGCACGAATTACATCTACCATAGGGCCCTGACCCTGCTCAAAACGGAAAGTGGCCAGTTCTTTGGCGGTCTCCAGTATGCTTAGTTGATCCCGTTGAATAAGAATCCTCCTTTCTAATTCCAGCAAAGGATACCAGGCACTTCTAATTTGAAAAACCAGGTCATTTTCGGCCGCCTTAAGGGCTTGTTCTTTCACCTCCCAGGTTCGCGAGACTTCCTCCTCCATGGCAGGAATCGTTCCCGGCCAGGGGAACATCTGCATAGCCGACACGCTACCTACCTGGTTACCCATAGGCAACATCATCGGACTGACAAAGAAGGAAACATTAACCTGCGGATCAGGTAGAGCCTCTACCTGTGGCAATCGTTTCTTCACGATATCAATTTCTGTCTGCTTGGCTTTGAGGCCAGGGTTGTTTTCTAAGGCAATCCGTATATAGTCACTGACAGACTGCGACTTACCCTCAGAAACGAAACAGATCAGTATGAAAAAAATAATAGCGCGCATAACTTATTGCTTTTGAACCTGTTTACTGGAATCATATTTTTTTACCGCATTCTCCCGCCAAATCGACTGCAGGATCGGTACTACAAAGATCGTCATCAATTGGATGGTCATACCTCCTACTGTCGGGATGGCCATCGGCACCATGATATCCGCACCTTTTCCCGTGGAGGTGAGCACGGGCAACAATGCAATTATGGTGACAGCAGCCGTCATCATAGCTGGTCGTACTCTTTTCTTCCCAGCGATCAATACCGCTTCGCGAACTTCCGCCACCGTGGATGGTTTCCGCTCTTCAAACACTTGATGAATATACGTTCCCATGATCACGCCGTCGTCGGTGGCAATACCAAAGAGGGCAATAAAACCAACCCATACTGCCACACTCAAATTGATGGGGTGCATCTGGAAAAGTTCCCGCATAGAGACATCCGCGACATCGAAATTCATAAACCATCCCTGCGAATACAGCCAAAGCATAATAAATCCTCCAGCGAATGCCACAAAAACTCCGGAAAAATGGATGGATGAAGCAATGATGGTCTTAAACTGAAAAAATAACAGGAGGAAAATGATAATGAGACTGATGGGTATCACAATTGTCAGGCGTTTCATCGCTCTTACCTGGTTTTCATAGCTTCCTGAAAACTTATAGCTGACCCCGGTCGGTACCACCAGTTCACCCGATTCAATACGTTGCCTTATAAAGCGCTGGGCTTCTTCCACCACATCCACTTCGGCGAAGCCGGCCTTTTTATCGAATAGCACATAACCCGTGAGAAAGGTGTCCTCACTACGAATCATCTGGGGCCCTTGCACGTATTCGATTTCAATAAGATCACCCAGAGGGATTTGGGCTCCAACTGGTGTTGGGATCAGCATCTTCTTCATGCTCTCGGGGCTGTCGCGTAGCTCGCGTGGATATCTCACTCTCACCGGAAAGCGCTCTCTCCCCTCTACAGTAGTTGTCACGTTCATACCCCCAATCGCTGACTCGATGAATTCTTGCACATCCTCGACATTCAAACCATAGCGTGAGGCAGCCTCACGGTTAATATTCAAATGCAGATAGGGCTTGCCTACGATCCGGTCGGCAAACACTGCTTCCGTTTTTACCGAAGGCACCTCTTTAAGAGCGTCTTCCAGCTCCAGTCCGAAATCTTCGATAGTGCGAAGATCGGGGCCGTATACTTTGATACCCATCGGTGCCCGCATCCCGGTCTGCAGCATCACCAGGCGGGTTTCGATTGGCTGCAGCTTTGGAGCAGAGGTGACCCCCGGAAGCTTGGTGACCCGCACAATCTCATCCCAAATGTCATCCGGATCTCGGATCTCTTCCCGCCAATTACGGTAGTACTGACCCCTCTTATCCACAATCAAATTCTTTTCGGTGACACCTATCGCCAAAGCCTCCTCATTCGTTAAAGTGTCTCCGGAGGCAAGTATGAACTTTCCTTCCCGGTCTGTACGAAAGGTCTCCCGCTTTCCATTAGCGTTGATGATAAACTCGGGCTTGTAGTTGATCACATTTTCAAACATGGAGATCGGTGCAGGATCCAGGGCAGTCTCGGCCCGCCCGGCTTTGCCCACGGCCAATTCCACTTCCGGGATATTTGCCAATAGCATATCCAGTTGGGCCAATACCCTTTGATTTTCCTCTACACCCGAGTGCGGCATCGAAGTCGGCATCAACAGAAAACTACCTTCATCCAACGATGGCATGAATTCCTTACCCATACCGGGGAACTTGTGAAGCATGTTACTCCAGAAATTGGTGGTTCGAACATTCCATCCTACTTTATCAAACCCATTTGCCACAAACCCAAAAGTAGTGTTCCAGCCCAGCCAGGCAGTGAGACCGAATAAGATAGTCACTAGCGGGATCAGTAAGAACTTGCCCTTGTTGACCAGGCACCACTTCAGGATCGATTCATAGAAGTAAACAATCAACCATAAGATGCCCAGGATCACCGCCAATAGTACCAGGACAAAAAGATAGTTGGTGAAAAGATTGTTATGATGACCTAAGGGAATCCACTCCTCAGCCAGGAAGAAGCTGGCCACCAGTACTACTACTAATATGTTTATGGTCTTGGGCAACCAGGCTCTTTCTCGCGGCCAAGTGGGTTCCAACAAATTATTTAAACCGATTAGTGAGAGGGCCAGAGGCAACCAGGTATGGTAGAAAATTGAGAGCAGGATGCCACCGGCAATCAAGGCGGCATTCCAAATGACGCGACTCCTTCGGCGGTCGTATTTCATAGACATAATGAGATGCGCTAGAGCAGGCAACACGACGATACCCAGGATGAATGACGCCCCCAAAGCAAATGTCTTTGTAAAGGCCAGCGGTTTAAACAGTTTCCCTTCCGCCGATTCCATTGCAAAAACAGGGAGAAAACTGACCACTGTCGTAGCAAGGGCGGTGGTGATCGCGCCAGATACTTCTATACTAGCCCGGTAAATCACTTCCAACAAATCTCTACCCCGGGCGTTTTCATTTTCCGGCATTTCCAGGTGGCGTACAATGTTCTCCACGAACACAATGCCCACATCCACCATCACGCCAATAGCAATGGCAATCCCGGACAGGGCGACGATATTGGCATCAATCCCGGCATACCGCATTACGATGAAGGTCATCAACACACCCACCGGCAGCAGGCTGGAGATGAGCAAGGAAGCTTTCAGATTCAATACCAGGATGATCACCACGATGATGCTGATCAGGATTTCGTGTGAAAGCGCCCTTTCCAGGGTGCCCAGGGTTTCCTGGATCAGTTTCGTGCGATCGTAAAACGGTACGATTGTTAGTTGGCTGACGGTCCCATCCCGCAAAGTTTTCGTGGGTAGTCCCGGAGCGATCTCATTGATTTTATCCTTGACCAAGTTGATCACTTCCATTGGATTGGAACCATATCGGGCAATGACAACTCCACCAGCTACTTCCGCTCCGTCCTTGTCGAGAATCCCTCTCCGGGTGGCCGGTCCCAAGGTGACCACCCCAATATCTTTTATCCGGACCGGAACATTGTTTTCGACTTTGACCACTGCCTGTTCGATGTCTTCCACCCGCTTGATATACCCAAGCCCACGTACCAGGTACTCTGCCCGGTTGATTTCCACCGTTTGAGCACCGGCATCGCGGTTTGAGCGTTTTACAGCTCCCACCACATCCATGAGCATGACGTTATATGCTTTCATGGCATCCGGATTCACGTCGACCTGGTACTCTTTCACCTGCCCGCCCACCGAGGCCACCTCGGCCACGCCCCGTAAGGCGTTGAGGGCGTACTTGACATAGAAATCCTGTACTGTGCGAATCTCGTGCAGATCCCATCCTCCGGTCACATTGCCTTCGCGATCCCGCCCTTCCAGGGTATACCAGAAGACCTGACCCAGCGCCGTGGCATCCGGACCAAGCGCCGGTTGAACACCGGGTGGCAATAACCCGGAAGGCAGCGAGTTTAGCTTCTCAAGAATCCGCGATCGCGACCAATAGAACTCCACTCCCTCTTCAAAAATGATGTAGATACTGGCGAAGCCAAACATGGAAGTGCTCCGAATCGAATGTACTCCCGGAATCCCCAACAAAAAAGTGGTGAGTGGATAAGTAATCTGATCTTCCACATCCTGGGGAGACCGGCCCATCCAGTCTGCAAAGACAATCTGCTGGTTCTCACCCAGATCGGGGATGGCATCAACCGCCACCGGATCCGATGGAAGGAATGTCTCCCAGTTGAAAGGAGAGGTAGCTACACCCCAGGCGATAAATCCTGCCAACAGGAGCAGGGTGACAAATTTGTTTTCCAGAAAAAATCGAATGATCTGATGCATCTTACAACCTTCTTTCCTTTTTAATCCTTTCGATCAAACCCGTACAGTAACACCTGGTGACACTGACGGCTCGCAGCAAGATGATGTTGCCCCGGATAATGGAGTACATCTACTGCTTAGAAAGTTGGATGCTATAAAAGGAAAGACTGGATCAGGACCGGTATGTCCCGCAACAGAAGGGGTGGCCGGTAATCCTGGCCGGAGATGGTAGTTGATTGAGTGAAATCGGGCTGCAGAAATACAAAGACAAAAGCAACCACAAATTGCTGGACTGATTTGTCTAAGTCCAAACTGAAGCCTGGCATTTGGTCCTGATCAGACTGGATGTAGATGACTTCGTTGTCGCAACAATTCTTCTTATCCGACGAACACGTACCATTTTCATCCTTTGCCATTTTGGCGTGCATGGGGCACGCTGGTGCTGTGGTCATCATCTCGTGGCAGGTCTTTGCCTTACCCATAAAGCTGAAAGACTTCAATTCTCCTTTGCAATAATGCATATCTACGGCAAAGCCCACCGATGTCACCAGCATGACCAGGGACAAAGTCAGAGAAATGAATCGCAATATGCCTGATTTCGTATTCACAGATAACTTTAACGCAACAAAGATAACAAAGCTTTTGCTTTAGACTTTTACACAATTTTCGCGCCATATTACAGGATTTCGGCATGTTATACTAAGAGATTCAAGGATTCACGAGCAGAACTGCAGGTAACTTTTATACAATACTTTGGAGGGTGACCAAACTACCTTGCTGTTCAAAAAGTCATGAAAAATTTATTCAACCTCTTGGAAACAGCACCCTTGAAATCCATGTCAATACTCATTTTATCGATCTCGATCTCCTTTTTACCAGGCTACAGCCAGGATGGCGAAGAAAATCCACTGGCACCATTTGAATGGATCATAGGTGGGGCGTGGCACTTTGAAAACGCTTACCAGGTATTCGAGTGGGGAGTGGGAAAACGTTCAGTCAAATCAAAAAACTATTATATCATCGAGGGGGACACCACGCTGGTTTCCGAAGGATCGTGGTTTTGGCATCCGGGTGAAAATCAGGTTAGAGGCTATTTCACCGCAATTAAAATGCCCGTTGCCTTTTTTGATTATTCCACCCGGTTCGAAAAAAATAAGATCGTTAGCATCCTTAAATCTTACTCACCTGCCGGAGAGGAATCAACTTATACGGAAATCCTGGAGAGCACCAGCGAAAACACTTGTGAATGGTCTTTACTGCAGGAAACGGATGAAGGAAGCAAAAAAATCATGGGAAGTGAATTTGTTCGTCAATCATCGAAATAAAGATGCGTAAGCTTAAGAAACGGATGGTAGATTTCCTACTACAACGCTATAAGCAGAGAAAAACCAGGAGCTCGGTTCACACCAGTGAACATGCTCTTTCTGTTGTGCGACATATGTTGCAAAAGGCCAAGTACGGATTCCTGATTACACTCGGGGAATCGGATAGATGTTCTGCCCGCTTGGTAGAACCGATCATCGATCAGCAAAATGAATTTGTGCTTTGGTTGGGTACCAATCCATCACTCAGGAAGGTACAGGAGATTAAGAAAAATCCAAGCGTTACCATGGCCATCGAAGATCCGAAGGAACAGGCCAATCTGATATTGTACGGGTTGGCCAGTATTGTCATCGATCCTGCACTTCGTCGCAAATATTGGCGAAGTCATTGGAAATTATTCTTCCCATCTGGCCCGGAAAGTCCCGAATTTTTACTGATTCGTTTTGAGGCTCACCGTATTGAATTGATGAGTTTCAGACGCAATGTTATCCCCGAGCCCTTCGGATTGAAACCCCTGGTATTGATCAAATATTCCCAGGGGTGGGAAATCGAAAAGAGTTATTCGTAAGGGAAGAAATTAATCCGTTCGTTTTCGAGATGGTTGCGTAGAAACTCGGTGGGGTTAAACCCGGAAAACAACTTGAAATCACGGATGAAGTGGGCCTGATCAAAGTAACCGCAGTCGGCACTGACCTGGGTCCAGGAGATAAACTCTCCTTGTTCTACTTTCCGGAGAATTTCGTTAAAGCGAATGATCCGCTGGAATAACTTCGGGGTCAGGCCCACATATTTCTTAAATAAATGAATGAATTGTTTTTTCGAATACCGTGATTTAGTCACCACCTTCTGTAGCTGTTCAGTGGAATTACTTTGAATATACTCGATCGCAAATTCGATGAGTGGCTCAGGCATCAAGGAGTAATCGATTTGTTCCTCTAGCCAGTTTTCCAACGATGAGATCTTACTTTCCAAGGATGCATCGGACTTAATCGACTCCCGAAGTTCGATGACCTGAAAGGGGGCTAATTCTTCGACCGGCTGGATTCTATTGGTCAGTAGCTCAGCCGGCTTTTGAAAAAATGGATAAATCCCTCCCGGTTTAAAACGCACTACGATCATTTCGGAGTCAGGTATTGCTTGTATGGTCAGATATTGAGATTTAATTCCGGATAGCCATGCTTTCTCCAGCTTCATCACTGGTTCGCTCTTTTCATTATCGTAGACGCTCCGGCTTTTACCATCCAATTCAATAATCAGCGAAGTCAATCCATCCGGTACCACCCGCTCCGTTTTGTGATCGGGCTGGTAGTTTTTGAAATAGATTATCGACTCAATCAGCTTGTTTAAAGGATCTATCGGAATATGCTGCTTGAAAATCAAAATGAGATGTGTTTTAATGAAGACATCAGCCACGTCAGGTTTCTATGCAATGATCGCTCTCATTTTTTTGTAACTATACAAAAATGATCTGCCATGAGATACAGGATCCCGATCTTAATTACTTTCCTGATAATAGCCGGACTCTGGATCCCTTCTAAACTTTTCTCCCAACCCCTCAACATCATTTGGATCACCGCCGAAGATCTCAGTCCCCGGTTGGCCTGCTATGGAGACAGTATGGTCCCCACACCGAATATTGATCGTCTGGCCAGTGAGGGCGTGCGCTACACTCATGCTTTTGCCACCTATGGCGTGTGTGCACCTTCACGACATAGCTTGATCATGGGCATGTATCCGACCTCCACCGGGGCCGGTGCCATGCGCACCCATGTGCGCACTTCTGCAATTAATGACATCACCGATCCCGAACTGCTTAATATCCCAGTGTATGAGGCGACTCCCCCACCCCAAGCCAAGTGCTTTACCGAGTATTTGCGGGCAGCCGGATACTTTTGCACCAACAACTCAAAAACGGATTATCAATTCAAACCACCCATCACTGCCTGGGACGAGAGTCACGATTCAGCGCATTACCGACATCGGCCCTATACGAGTATGCCATTTTTCTCGGTTTTCAATTTCACCGTCACTCATGAGAGCCGCATTCACAATCCCCGATCACCGGCCATCACCGATCCTGCAGGCATTGAAGTGCCTCCCTACTACCCCGACACAGAAACCGTGCGAAATGACATCGCTCATCATTACGACAACATTGCGGTGCTCGATCAACAAATCGGAAAAATTCTGGGCGACCTCGAGGAAGATGGATTGCTCTCCTCAACCCTGATCTTCTTTTTTACCGATCATGGCGACGGACTGCCCCGCGCTAAACGTTGGGTCTATGACTCCGGCATACACGTTCCACTCATCGTCAGGTATCGCGGTCTAGTAGGCGCTCGAACGGTGAATCAAGACCTGGTGAGCTTCGTGGATTTTGCCCCCACCATCCTCTCGATTTGCAATATTGATATACCCGCTCACATGGAGGGACTTGCCTTTCTCGGAAACCAAAGGGCTGAGCCCCGAAAATACATTTACGCTTTCCGCGACCGGATGGATCCTGCTTTTGAAACCATCCGGGCAGTACGCGATCATCGCTACAAATATATCCGCAACTACCGGCCCGACCTGCCTTATATTGGATTCATCCCCTACCGCGACCGGATGCTGATGATGCAGGAAATCCTCACCTTAAAGGAGCAAGGTAAATTGGGCCCTGATCAATGGCAATTTGCCTCTGATTCCAAACCCCTGGAAGAACTGTACGATACCGAAGCGGATCCCCACGAGATCCATAATCTGGCTTCTGACCCCAAATACCTAGAGAAGCTGACCGAACTTCGCAATGCGCATGATTCATGGACGAATAAACACGGAGATCTGAACCGCTTGAGTGATCACGACCTAATCAAAGTACTTTGGCCACCCACTGGTACGCAGCCAGTCACAGCTGCTCCCCAAATCGAAATGAAAGGCGGCCTGCTTCATTTGGATTGCCAGACCGCCGGTGCTTCCAATGCCTATCGCCTGGATGGAAAGGGCCGATGGATGCTGTACTCCAAACCGATAGCTGTAGATGGCAAAACCATTGAAGCACAATCCATCAGACTTGGCTTTAAACCAAGTCCGATTACCGAGGCAAGTCTTAAATGATATGTCTCCGCTCTGACTTGCGGAGCTTGGAACTCTAGGACCTTACGGGGAACTTATTACTTTTTCTTTTTGCCACCCTTCTTCTTGCCCCCTTTCTTTTTCTTGTTGTCTTTCTTTTTGGCGTTTTTACCTTTCTTATCCTTTTTCTTGCCTTTTGCTTTTGCCATGGTTGATTGGTTTATTTATTGAATATTTATTCTCAAGGTAGGCACAAATTCCGATTAATATATTTTCTCAAGGCTGTCGGAGGATATTGTGTGTGCTGACCTTCATCAGGTCTGATTAACGATATTTTCATTGCACCCACTGCACTTCTTTTACATTTCTTAGGAAAAACCATGAATTTAGAAGAGCGTAATTTCGATTAATGGCAGAGTTGATGCATGACATTGATTGGGCTGAGCCTATATTGCCTCAGTTCCGTGACGAAGCATGGGAACAGGAAGTTCGTTCTGTCATGGGTCGGGTTCCGGATATACTTCGAAGAACCTCCAGGATACCCTGGCTCCGAAAAGCTGTTTTTTACTGGCCCCGCTATAAGCCGGTTGAATTCTCCTCCAAGCTCACTGATATCTGCGGCCTGGTGACGGCACAGGAGAATGCCTGTCGATACTGTTATGGTGTGGCGAGATCTCAAATGCGGCTATATGGCTACTCGGAAAAAATGATCAGAAACATCGAGCGAGAGGTACAACTAGCTGAGCTAGATGAAAAGGAAAGAGCTTTTGTCCAATTTTGTCGAAATTTGTCGCGGTCAAATCCCCGTCCTCCCAAGCAAGATCGGCAGCAGCTGATTGAAATGGGTTACTCACCAGCAGCAGTAGCAGAGATGGCCTTTTTAATCGGCAATAATTGTTTTATCAACCGGGTCTCCACTTTTCTGGCTATCCCTCCAATGTCCAATCTTGAAAGTCTTCCAGACAGTTTGATGGGTCGTCTGTTGAGACCATTCATTGCTCGAAGAATGAAGAGTTGGGCTTGGCAAGATAATGGGGCTTTGGTGGGTTCAACGGAATCTTTTCCAGGCGTTGTTCATGCACTCGGTAACATACCGGCTGCAAAAGCGATAAATGATACGTTTCAAGAAGCATTCGAATCTGATGTCCTTTCGAAGGAACTGAAAGTCTTGATGTTTGCGGTTGTCGCCCGAAGCCTGGAGTGTACCTTCTGCGAGTCAGAGACTAGATCTATGGCAAAGAACCTTGGTTTTTCGCAGGCAGATTTCGATCATGCACTTTCGACATTATCCTCGCCTTCGTTGGATCATGACGAGCAACAAATTCTTGCATGGACCCGGGATACTGTCCATTTTCAACCAGGACCGATGCAACGCAGGATCAAGAAGATGGCTGAAGACATTGATGATTTGAAACTGCTGGAGGCTTTTGGTGTGGCTGCTCTCGCCAACACGACCGTCCGCATAGCTGTGCTGTTAGACTAATGCAGTGGTACTATGTGGTAGTCGTTTTACTTGCATTGATCTCCGGAATCACTCTCTTTCAGATGTACAGGTTACGCAGACAGAATCAACAACTGGAGAATCTCCTAAAACACACCTCTGAAAAACTGGAACGCGTGCAAGTCCACTTCGGCCGATTTACCCCCGAAGAAGTCATAGAACACTTGACCGAGGCTGGCGGGGAATATCTGGCAAACATGCGTACCGTTACCGTCTTATTTGCTGACCTCAAGGGATTCACGAAAATGTGTTATGACCTGGAGCCTCAGCTGGTCGTAGACATACTCAATGGGTATTTCCGCTGCATGAGTGATGCCATAACCAGACACCACGGTCAAATCACTGAACTGATGGGCGACGGGCTGCTAGCTCTATTTGGAGCCCTTCGGTCAAATCCCTGGCAAGTTCAAGACGCGGTATTAAGCGCCATCGCTATGAGGGAGGAGTTGGAAAAATACAACGACACATTGCAGGAAAGGGGAATTCCTGCCTTACAATTCGGTGTTGGAATTCACCACGGAGATGTTTTAGCAGGGGTCATGGGAAACAATGAACTCAGCAAATTTGGGGTAGTTGGTGACACAATAAATATGGCTGCAAGGATCGAGGCCTTGACCCGCGATCTTGACTGTGATATTCTTATCAGTGACAATGTGCGCAAGTGGCTTGATGGCCGGTTTCGACTCAAAGAAATGCCGGCACTACCCGTTAAAGGCATCGAGATTCCGGTAGTCACTTACCTGGTCGAAGGTCTAGAGCATCACCAATAGACTCTGGCCTTGTGGATGGTGATGTTTCTATCTTATCACTATCGGATACTTTCCCATCATATCGTATCATTCATCGAATGTGCGCGAAACATTGACCGACACCCTTTGATCAGCGAACTACCAGCTTGTTTGTGCTCAGGCCTTCCTTCCCGCTAATTTCCAAGAAGTAAATACCCGGACTCAGATCAACAGTTGACAATCTTAGCTGATTATCTCTGACTTCCATTGATCGTTGATTGGCAATCTCAACTCCCTGAACATTATACAGTCTGGCTTTTATTACTGATTCATCACTTTGCAACTGCACCAGTACCGGCTCTCCTACTGCCACAGGATTTGGATAAATCTTCCGCTCAATTCTAGCTACATCTCTCACACTGGTCACCTGCCCTTCAAAATATTGCACGGCATAATCAAAAGCGGCTGGTCCGATTTGTTGACCAATGATCCGGCCTGGTATGTCATCTGCAGGAGGGTGAATGCCTCCCCAAATCCTCGACAAACTGGTCTGGTCAGATGCATCACGATAAGTGGCCCATTGGAGGACAACATCAACACTAGGCCCATCTTCAAAAACAAGAAATTCATTCTTCGCAGCAACGAATTCTCCCATCCCCCCTGGAAAGAAAGGATCGCCGGTAAGCAAGGTCATCACTTCAGCGGCAGCCCGGGAAAAAGTGGAATGGCCAGAAATATAACCTGCAAAAGGCGGGGTGATGAATGAGGGCCTTTGATATGACCACCAATTCTCTGCCAGAATCCAATCTACACCGGCTACGTCCGAGGCTGGGTTTTGAATAGAATCAGGGCCCTGCCATGCGTACAGTTTAATCTTGTTTACGTGCTCTCCATTGTCACCAGCTAGTGGATCGTTTTCCCCAACCAAATCTATGTACCCCTCCACTAATGGAATTCCCCCCGGATGATAACGGGGAAGATTAGGATCGGAGCTTTGACCACGTTCCGCCATCCCCCGAATCGCCGA
>JAHELJ010000033.1:3940-46018 GCA_024644235.1 Lewinellaceae bacterium | reverse complement strand
TGACGGCATTGTGATATCCTGCGGAGCCCTTGCCGGAGAAAACATGATCCCGTCGATCTTTGATTCCGCATGCGGCACCATGAGGGTTACACCATGCCAACCGCCTATAGTCCGGTCTTTCAGGATCAACACTGTTTCGCCTGGTCTTGGTGGTTCGTAGCTGCGTACACTGTGGAAGTCTAGTCCGCCTGATCGACGGTAGAAGTCTGCAAAGATGCGAAGGTGATCTTCCATAGGTACAAACCCTTGGAACTGCTGTGTACATTGTTTTTCCAGAAAGTCTTGTATCGTCTTGTCTTGATTGCTATTGAAAGCATTCAGGAATGCTTGGACCCTCTCGCCAAGTATTCCCTCCGGAAAGGAGGTGTCATCCGAATAGCTGATTTCACCAGGTTGTTGCGCCGATATGCTGAACATACCAGCGGACATAACCACAAATAGAATCCATTTAAAAAGTCTCATAAGCTTAAATACGAAAGTCTTCGTAAATATAACAATAGTGCTTGATACTTCGCTTAGAGAATTGTCCTAATCTTATTTTATTTCTTCATCAACTCAGAAACTTCCCGCCAGCTGACTAGCTGGATACGCTCCTCCTCAATGAGTTGCTTGCAACGATCACTGACGAAGAAATCGTAATCCGCTTGCCGCCAGGCGGAGCCCCAATCCGGATGATCTATCGCCACCGCCTGCATTTCCGCATTATCCAGCGCAGCATGTATAATAATCATGTTGAGTCCGGGAGGAAGCTCTTCCAGCACCTGCTCGTAGTATTGATCCATGCCAGCGGCATAGTCGGACGGGCCGGGTGAAAAGACCTTGTCGATCAGGATATGATCTTCCAGTCTTTCCTTGAGGGAAGGATCCATGGCGAGTAGTTCCCTGCCAACAAAAACTGGGATATCAAACTCTCGTCCCAAGTCGAGATAGATTTGAAAGATCTCCGGGTTTTGGAAGAAAAGACACCCCATATGGCTGTCCAGATGGGTGGGATGGATACCCATCGCCTTGGCTTTTAGTACCTGCGCCCGTAGCTCAGTGCGCAGCTCTTCCAATTTTAGACCGTCAGCAAAAGCAGTACAATCGCTATGGAAATAACCCAGCGAATCCACCAGAGATTCCACCTTGTCCAGTGATGCGACCGGTCCCCATTTTAAATTCTTCCATTCGCAAGTCACGGTAAGATGAATACCCAGATCATGGCGACCTTCATTTGCTCTGGCATACTCAGCAACCTCCATGATCCAGGGGCAGGGCACCATAACGCTGGCAGAACTCACCGATCCGTTTTCCAGAGCATCTATCGATGCCACATTCTTGGAGTGAGCCATACCAAGGTCATCAGCGTGAATAATCAATAATTTTGCATCGGTTGGGTATCCCAGTTGCTCAGCATAATTCTGAGCAGTCAGACGACAACTGAATAGGATGAGGGGGATTAGACAAAATTGGAGAACTTTCATTCTTGAAATATTTTGAAGGTATCTAAGTCATTATAGGAATGCTCTTTTTGGTCAAAGCTTCAAATTCTCTTCAGAATCACCTTTTAGCTTTGTACACAAGATGAAAATATTAATCGTCGAGGACAATCAGGATCTAGCGGATAACATTTCCAACTATTTGGAGAAGGAGGGGAATGTGTGTTCGAAGGCAGCCAACCTCTTTGAGGCGGAGAATAGACTCATGGAATTCGAATATGACATGATCATTCTCGATATCATGCTGCCGGACGGCCAGGGCTTGGAAATCCTGAGGACCTTGAAGAGAGAAACCAATCAAAATGCGGGGGTGATAATTGTGTCTGCGAAGAACGCCTTGGACGACAGGCTGCTGGGATTGGATTTGGGTGCTGATGATTATCTGACTAAGCCCTTTCATTTATCCGAACTGAATGCGCGGATTAAGGCCATCTTCCGGGGGCGAAAATTTCAGGGGCAGCAACTGATCAAGTTCAATGAAATTGAGATTGATCCGGAGACTCAGGAGGTAAAGGTTAATGATGAACTCCTGACACTCACAAAGAAGGAGTACGAGCTCTTACTGTACTTTATCGCAAATAAGAACCGGGTGTTGACCAAGCAAAACATTGCCGAACACCTATGGGGAGATCATATGGATATGTTGGATTCCTTCGATTTCGTTTACCAGCATATCAAGAATCTGCGAAAGAAATTAACTGCGGCAGGATCAGAGGATTACCTGGCGAATGTATATGGAATGGGTTATAAAATGAAAAGCACAGTGTGATGAGATTGATCACGAAAACAACCCTGTATTACCTGGCTGTTTCCATTATTGTCTTTGGTATCGGAGGCATCGTCACTTACAATCTGATCCGCAACGAGATCCAGCTGGAAACGCAGTACCAGATGGCGGCATCGTTACCACGTTTAGAAGAACGCATCAGCCGGTGGATAGATCGGCAAAGAGATCTCTCCAACATGAACACCAATCAACTCTGGGTAAGTGAAGTGTCCGGCCCAGCAACTGAGCTTGTTTTTAGCGACACCGTAGCTATGCATCCGCATCTTGATCAGATGGAGATGATGCGAAAACTTTCAGTGGTAAAGGACCTCAATGGTAAGTTCGTCCGGATCGAAATGATGGATGTCTTTGTGGAAGACTCAGACATTTACGAAAGTGTCGTGAAAATAATTACCAGGCTGTTCATTTTATTGGCGATAGCTTTGATTCTGGCGGGATTCTTTATTTCGAAGATTCTCCTGAGGCCCTTCGATGAGACATTGGAGAGAATCAGAAAATTCAAGGTCCAGGACAAAGCTAAGATGGATTTGCCCAAGACTTCAACAAAGGAATTTGCTACCCTGAATCAGTTTATTGGTGACATGACTGAACAGGCCCGGGAAGAGTACCAGGCTCTTAAAAAGTTTAGTGAAGACGCATCGCATGAGATCCAGACTCCTTTAGCTATAGCCCAGGGTAAACTCGAGCTGCTTACTGATGATCCTAACCTTTCGGAAGAACAATTTGCGCTGATCACCTCGACCCAGAATGCCTTGAAGAGACTTTCAAAAGTGCAACAAAGTCTTGCTCTTCTAACCAAGATTGAAAATCGAGAATTCAACCCTCAACATCAGACTGATGTCAGCACACTGGTCGAGAATACCCTGGAAAACTTCAAGGAGCTTTTTGAGATGCGTGACCTTCGAGTAGATTCGCAGATTGACAGGGGAGTCACCATCAAGCTAGACAAGCATCTGGGGGCCATCATGCTTGATAATCTTGTGCACAACGCAATCCGGCACAACCAGGAAGGCGGATATGTTAAAATAGAGCTTGACAAGAAGCATCTGAGAATTTCAAATAGCGGTGCACCACCCCCTGGCGACCCGGCTCGTATGTTTCGACGTTTTGAGAAAAATGGCAGTATTGAATCAACCGGCTTGGGCCTGGCCATCGTCAAAGAGATTTGTGACTATCATAGTATGAAAATTCGATATATGTATAGCACTGATCATCAGATTGAAGTAGTTTTTTAACACTTTTTAACACCTACTTCAAATTTCCTTCAAAGTTTGTATCAATTTCCTTCAGATTGTGGGTCTAGATTTGCGGTATCAAAAATTAATCAAACGATGAAAATTCATTTTCTAATCTCAATAATTCTTCTCACCACAGTGTCTGCATGGTCTCAGCCTTACGCTGGTCAGGATGGTGATGCTACTCCCGAAGTGGATAATGGCAAGGGGATTGTCATGGGCCAAGTGATCGATGGTGAAACTAATGTACCATTGGACTTTGCCACGATTTCAATCCTTCGTTTGGAGGATTCGTCAATCGTCACCGGAGGTATCAGTGATGAGCAGGGTAAGTTTGCTGTTGAAGTAGCATATGGCCAGTATCTGGTCAAAGTAGAATTTATCTCCTATGGATCGGTGACACTTCCAGCCATCACCGTGGAGAAAGGTAACCGCAAAGTCGATCTGGGAACCATCGAGATTAGCCCGGCTGCGGAGGTTTTGGATGAAGTAACTGTTGTTGCCGAAAAGAGTGAGATGCAATTTGGGCTGGACAAGCGAATATTCAACGTGGGGAAAGACCTGTCTAACAAAGGTGGTTCTGCCGAAGATATCCTGGATAATATTCCATCTGTAAGTGTGGATGTGGACGGTAATGTTTCATTAAGGGGTAGTGAGAACGTGCGAATACTCGTGGATGGAAAACCATCTGGTCTCATTGGCCTTGGTGATTCTGATGGTCTGAAATCACTGCCTGCCAACATGATTGAGCAGGTGGAAGTGATTACGAATGCTTCAGCCCGTTACGATGCGGAAGGTACGGCTGGTATCATTAATCTGGTTTTGAAGAAAGATCGCAAGCAAGGCCTTAATGGAAGCGTAGATGTATCTGCCGGCAGTCCGAGAAACTTAGGAGCGGCTCTAAACATGAATGTCCGTAGAGATGCTATCAACTTTTTTCTAAACTATGGTTTGAGAGATCGCGAAGGACCAGGTGGAGGTTTCAACAATCAGGAGTTCTTCGGGGAAGACGTACCGATTCCATTCACCGAGCAGACCAGGAACCATACCCGGGGTGGAATTTCCCACAGTTTCCGGGGAGGTTTAGATCTGTTCATTACCGAAAATGATATCCTCACCGGTGCCATTGTTTACCGAATTGGAGATGACTACAGTGATGCCTTCACAAGATTTCGTGATTTTGACCGAAACAGACAATTGTTTGAAATCACCGACAGGATTCAGGATGAAACGGAAGAGGAATCCAATCTGGAGTATGAACTAAATTTTGAGCACAAATTTGCCGAGAAAGGCAGAAGACTGACCGCCTCTTTTCAATATCAGGACAATTCGGAGACAGAAGCAGCAGATTATTTTGAGAACTATTTCGATGCCAATGAGATTGCGCTGGACCTGCCTCAACTGCAGCAACGCTCGGTAAATTCAGAGGGTGAGTCTACTTCTTTATTCCAGATGGATTATATCCATCCGTATGGTAAGGAAAGCAAACTGGAATTGGGAGCTAAGCTTTCGCTCAGAAATATTGATAACAACTATCTGGTTGAGGAGTTGAACGAAAGCGAGGTTTGGGAAAACCTGGTCAACATCAGCAATCACTTTAAATACGGTGAAGATATCTATGCCATTTACGGAATCTATGGCAATAAGATCGACAAATGGTCTTACCAGCTGGGTCTGCGGGCAGAGCACTCTAATGTCATCACCGAATTAGAGGAGACCAACGAAGTCAATGACCGCTCATACACCAATTTGTTTCCCACAGCTCACTTGACCTACGAAATAAACGAAGGAAATGCGTTGCAATGGAGTTATAGCCGGCGCATCTCGCGTCCGAGGTTCTGGTATCTCAATCCATTTTTCACTTTTGCTGACGATCGAAACCAATTTGGAGGTAATCCCAATCTCGATCCTGAGTTTACCAACTCTTATGAAATGGGTTATCTGAAATATTGGGACAATGTCACCCTTGGTTCAAGTCTCTATTATCGTAAAACGACCGGGGTGATCGAGCGGGTAATCAGTCTGATTGGTGATGGTATCACCAGGCGCCAGCCAGAGAACTTATCTACGATGAATGCCGTGGGTTTAGAATTCACCACTACAGCTGATGTGAACAAGTGGTGGAGGTTGGACGGTAGTGTCAATATTTTCAACTCCAAGACGGAAGGAGAATTGAACGGAGAGGTTCTGTCGGCGGAGACCTTCAGCTGGAGGAACAGGATGACGTCAAAAATGCAGTTTTGGAAAGACGCGGAATTTCAGATTCGATTTGATTACCGTGCACCCCAAAACACCACCCAAGGAAAAAGAAAGAGCAGCTACTCCGTGGATCTTGGATTTAGTAAGGATGTGCTCGGTAGAAAGGGAACAATTACCCTAGGAGTGAGAGATCTTTTCGATACAAGAAGATGGAGATCAGAGACTCTCACGGATGATTTCTTTATGGAATCTGAGTACAGACGGCGTGCCCGCTCATTCACTGCCAGTTTCAACTATCGCATAAATCAGCAAAAGCGAAGAGACCGTCGCGGTGGGGGAGGTGATTTTAATGGTGGTGGAGAGGAAGGTATGTTCTAAGCTGCATATTACTTAGGAAGCTCAATCAATATATATTTTTTAGATTGTCTTAGTGGCCCTGGAAACAGGGCCACTTCGATTTTAAGCAGGCTTTACTTGGTTGCCAGCATGATAGACTATCACTGGCAATTTTCTATTTTAGATTTGAACGGAATAACCAAACCTAAAGCATGGCCAACGAAGAACACAAACCTTATATACCCGCCAAGACCAACCTCCCTGAAACAACTATCAAAGCTTTCATTCTCGGAGCAATTTTGTCGATAGTATTGTCAGCGGCAAATGCCTATTTGGGTCTCTTTGCGGGAATGACAGTTTCTGCCAGTATACCTGCAGCCGTCTTGTCAATGGCCATCCTGCGACTTTTTCGCAATCACAACATTTTAGAAAACAATATCGTGCAGACTGCTGCATCTGCAGGGGAAAGCCTTGCGGCGGGTGCTATTTTCACCTTCCCTGCTCTCATTCTATTGGGCTATTGGTCTGATTTCAATTATTTAGAAACGGCCTTGATTGCCCTTTGTGGCGGTGTGCTGGGGGTTCTGTTCACCATCCCGCTAAGGTCGGCGCTGATCATCAAACAAAATCTCAAATTCCCTGAAGGGGTAGCTACTGCTGAAGTACTTAAATCTGGAGAAGAGGGTGGATCGGCAGTGAAGTATCTGGTATGGGGAGCGTTGATCGGTGCCCTGGTAAAGTTTATGGAAGCCGGTTTTAAGATCTGGGGTGGAGTGGCCGAAGCGGCTACCACTGTTGGCAACCGGTTGTATGGATATGCAGGGATGAACCTATCTCCAGCGTTGATTGCTGTCGGATATATCGTAGGGATACATATCGCTTCACTGGTTTTTATCGGGGGGGTGATCAGTTGGTGGATCGCTATACCCATTTATGTAGGCATAAACGGACTGCCTGAAGGGGTAGACGCAGTGACAGCGGGTAGTGCGATCTGGAGTGAGCAAATCAGGTATCTCGGAGTGGGTGCCATGGTAGTGGGAGGTCTCTGGGCTCTCGTCAGTTTGAAGAGTTCGATAGGTTTTGCCGTGAAGAGTGGCATGGAGGCCATTCGAAATCGTAACAAGGACAAAGGTGGCATTTTGCGAACAGAAAAAGACACACCCATGTCATGGGTTATCATCGCTATCGGGGTGATGATAGTACCCATTTTTATTATCTATCTCCGAGAGATCGAGCAGGTATCTATTTCTGCATTCATGGCTATCCTGATGGTAATTGCTGGATTTTTGTTTGCCTCCGTGGCTGGTTATATGGCCGGGTTGGTGGGAAGCTCAAACAATCCCATTTCGGGTGTTACAATTGCCACTATACTGACATCGGCTCTGATTTTACTGGCGTTACTGGGTTCGGGTGCCGAGAAAGGGCCTGCGGCTGCAATCATGATCGGAGCGGTGGTGTGCTGTGCAGCGGCTATTGCCGGGGACAACATGCAAGATCTCAAGGCAGGGCATGTATTGGGAGCCACGCCCTACCGGCAACAGATCATGCAGATGGTAGGTGTATTCTCAGCGGCCCTGGTATTGCCACTGGTCTTACAATTGCTCAATGCCGGCTATGGTTTCGGACCGCAAACTGCCGAAAATCCCGATGCCCTGGCAGCACCTCAGGCTACCCTTATGGAAAGTGTGGCCCGGGGCGTATTCTCCGGTGATCTTCCCTGGACCATGGTGTTCATTGGAATGGCCATCGGCGTGCTCATTATTGTCATCGACAAAATCCAGGAGGCCCGGGGAAGTGATTTCAGAGTACCGGTGCTGGCGGTTGCAGTGGGTATCTATCTGCCCTTTGAATTGGACAGTGCCATCATGATAGGTGGTATTATAGCCTGGATGGTCAGCCGATATCAAAAAGCGAATAAAGCAAAAGTGGGAGATGGATTTAAGAAAGCAAAAATGTCCAGTGACCGAACCGGTCTTTTGATAGCGAGTGGTCTGATCACGGGAGAGGCCTTAATCGGAATTCTCTTGGCGATTCCAGTAGCAATCTACGGGTCATCGGATGTGATGGCGTTGATGGATGATCCCATTGGTAGTCTGCCGGGTCTGATAGTAGTAATTGGTATATGTTACTGGCTGTATCACCTGGCAAAGAAGAACTTCAAATTGTAAGGGATGGCAGAAATTCGAATCAAACCAACTACCCTTGGTTTTCTAAGAGATCTAAAAAAGAACAACGACCGGCCCTGGTTCAATGAGCACAAAGACAAGTATCTGGAGGCACATCAGAACATGATCGATTTTACAGACAGCCTGATTGCTGAGATGAGCAAACACGATAGGCTAGTTCCGATGACAGGAAAGAAGAGTCTTTTCCGGATCTATCGTGATGTAAGGTTTTCGAAAGATAAGTCACCCTATAAGACCAATTTTGCTGGAGGATTGAAGCGGGCCGGCCGCCATCGGCGAGGGGGATATTACTTCCACATCGAACCTTCCGGGTCATTTGCAGGAGGTGGATTTTGGGGTCCTTCTTCAGATGATCTCAAACACATTCGCAAACAGATAGCCGCTGAGCCCAAGCGCTTACGGAAGATTATCAACTCGGCTCGGTTCAAAAAGGAATTTGGGGAACTGCATGGGGAGCAACTCAAGTCAGCCCCTCAAGGATTTGCAAAGGACCATCCAGACATCGACCTGTTGCGTTACAAACAATTCTTAATCAGTCGAAGATATACGGCAAAGCAAGTCACTGATCCTGGCTTTCTCAAAATGTTGGTACACACCTTCAAAGAGATGAGGCCATTCTTCGATTATATGAGCGAAATCCTTTCGACGGATCTGAATGGGACGCCATTGTTCGAATTTGAAGATTGAGATTGTTTTGAATGACGAATTACGAGTTACGAATGACCAATGAAACTGTAACTCCGTTCACCAATATGGCCCCTATTATCATTTGGAAGTCACCTTCTTTGACTTGAAAGTCCCCTTTTAGGGGATTTAGGGTTTTTTTCAAGGAACACGGGCTTTCATTTTTCGAAGTAACTACCCCCACCCCCTGGGAGGGTCTTTACTGCTTGAAGATTTTTGATGACGTTGTTTTAAAGAAAGCCCCTATTAGGGGATATAGGGGTTTTTTCAAGGAACACGGGCTTTCATTTTTCGAAGTAACTACCCCCACCCCCTGGGAGGGTCTTTACTGCTTGAAGATTTTTGATGACGTTGTTTTGAAGGAAGTCCCCTATTAGGGGATTTAGGGGTTGTCTCGGGTGACACGGGCTTTCATTTTTCGAAGTAACTACCCCCACCCCCTGGGAGGGGCTTTTACTCCTTGAAGATTTTTGATGACGTTGTTTTGAAGGAAGTCCCCTTTTAGGGGATTTAGGGGTTGTCAAAGGGGGCACACGGGCTTTCATTTTTCGAAGTAACTACCCCCAACCCCCTGGGAGGGGGCTTTTACTGCTTGAAGATTTTTGATGACGTTGTTTTAAAGGAAGTCCCCTATTAGGTTAAAGGAAGTCCCCTTTGGGGGATATAGAGGTTGTTTCAAGGAACACGGGCTTTCTTTTTTTTAAGAGACCACCCCCCAACCCCCTAGGAGGGGGCTTTTACTGCTTGAAGATTTTTGATGACGTTGTTTTAAAGGAAGTCCCCTTTGGGGGATATAGAGGTTGTTTCAAGGAACACGGGCTTTTTTTTTAAGAGACCACTCCCAACCCCCTGGGAGGGGGCTTTTACTCGTTGAAGATTTTTGATGACGTTGTTTTGAAGGAAATTCCATTTTAGGGGATTTAGGGGTTGTCTCGAGTGACAAACCTTTGATGTACCGCCTAACTCTCTGGGAGGAGGCTTTTACTGGTTTTACATATTGAAAGGAATAAGTCCGGCTGGCTTGAATTCTACTAATCTGTAAAGTTTACGGACAGTTTTGACAGTTATTTCTTATTTCTTCCACAACTCTCTCTAAATTGGAAATCACTTGATCATCTGTATACCTCAAGACTTTGAGACCGGCGGCAATCAACTGAGAGTCTCTCAATTTGTCTAATTCTTTTTGCTGTTTTTTGCGATGATAGTCACCATCAATTTCTATGACAAGTTTACTTTGATGGGCATAGAAGTCGACAACAAATGGACCAATTGGATGCTGACGTCGAAACCGAATTCCGAGCTGCTTCTTTCTCAACCTTTGCCAAAGCAGGTGTTCGGTTCGAGTCATATTTCTTCGAAGCTGTCTTGCTTTGGTAATAACCTCAGCTCTGGACCAGTGTTGACATTGCATTCATTCAATTTAGAAAATTACGCTCCAAAACCCTTAGCGAGGGGGCTTCTGTCATTTACAACTTGGTGAGGTGAACTCTTCAGAAAGATAAGTCCCTTTTAGGGGATTTAGGGGTTGTTTCGAGGCACACGGGCTTTCTTTTTTTGTAAAGAATACCCCATCCCAACCCCCTGGGAGGGATTTTACTCCTTAAAGGTTTTTGATGACGTTGTTTTGAAAGAAGCCCCTTTTAGGGGATTTAGGGGTTGTTTCAAGGGCACACGGTCTTTCTTTCTTTTGAAGAGACCACCCCCAACCCCCTGGGAGGGGGCTTTTACTGCTCGAAGATTTTTGATGACGTTGTTTTAAAGGAAGTCCCCTATTAGGGGATTTAGGGGTTGTTTCAAGGAACACAGGCTTTTTTTGTAGAGACCACCCCCCAACCCCCTGGGAGGGGGCTTTTACTCCTTGAAGATTTTTGATGACGTTGTTTTAAAGGAAGTCCCCTTTTAGGGGATTTAGGGGTTGTCAAAGGGGGCACACGGGCTTTCATTTTTCGAAGTAACTACCCCCAACCCCCTAGGAGGGGGCTTTTACTGGTTGAAGATTTTTGATGACATTGTTTTAAAGGAAGTCCCCTATTAGGGGATTTAGGGATTGTTTCAAGTGACAAACCTTTGATGTACCCCCAACTCCCTGGGAGGGATTTTGATTCACGAGTTACGAATGACGAATGAAAACCTTAACCCTTTAACATCTTTAACCTCTTTAACCTCTTTAACCTCTTTAACCCCTTTAACCCCTTTAACCTCCATTATCAATTGGAGTCCCCTTCGAGGTCAAGTAATGGTCGATGCAAGTAATACAGTCTTCATTCCTCTTCATCCAAAGATCTTCCTTCGCACCGAGCCCGGAGTGCTTCATTCATCAATTCAAACCCTAGGAGGGTGCCTTCCTTTAGAGATCTCCAAAAGATGGGAACCAGGAGTCCACGAAATTCCTCGCGGTGAATCAGATGGGTTTGATTAGGTGAGGCAGATTTTAATTCGAAGATGTGTTCTCCATCGAATATTCCCCTTATAAGGAGATGACCCAACCACCTGAATTCATGAGGTGGATCAAAGCGAACACAACGCGGTTTGAAGGTGACCGGATCGCCGCCCACCGGTTTGATGAGAATTTCCAATCGACTATTGAGCTCAGCTTTTCCCTGTATTGACTTAATGAATGGATTCCAGGAAGGATAAGCTGGAAAATCCATCAACTCTTCCCATACCTTAGAAGCGGGAGCCTCTATGATGGTTTCCGTCCGGATCTCACGCATGGCTTGGTTTTTTCGAAGTTCTGGCAGGGCGAAGTCTATTGAAGGTACAAAGGTTTATCGAAAGATTCCCCGGTTGGGAAGAATGGGATCTACACTCATACTCAAATTGCTATCTTGGCCGATTCAAAATTTAGGGGATGAGTTTAGTTACTGTTGGTACTGTTGCTTTTGATGATATCGAAACACCATATGGCCGGGTAGAGAAGGTAATCGGAGGCGCAGCTACTTATATCAGCTGGGCTGCATCCTATTTTTACCGTGACATCATGCTGGTATCGGTAGTTGGTGACGATTGGCCCTCGGATGAAATTGCATTATTGAAAAGTAGGGGTGTGGATATGTCTGGGCTCCAGATAAAGAAGGGTGAGAAATCCTTTTTTTGGGCTGGTCGCTACCATGAGAATATGAATAAGCGTGACACCCTCACCACCGAGCTAAATGTACTGGCAGATTTCGATCCTGTGCTCCCGGAACATTATCAGAACGCAGACTTTCTGATGCTGGGCAATTTGACACCTGAAATCCAGATGGAGGTGATCAGGCAGATGGAATCCCGACCCAAATTGATTGCCATGGACACAATGAATTTTTGGATGGATGTAGCCTGGGACAGCTTGATAAAGACGCTGGCTGAGGTGGATCTGTTAACGATCAATGATGAAGAGGCGAGACAGCTCTCCGGTGAATATTCCCTTGTCAAAGCTGCTCGTAAGATCTATGATCTTGGACCAAAATATTTAGTGGTGAAGAAGGGTGAGCATGGAGCCCTTTTGTTCCATAAGGATCACATTTTCTTTGCTCCCGCACTACCCCTCTTAGAGGTGAAAGATCCCACCGGCGCAGGCGATACCTTTGCCGGTGGTTTTATGGGATACCTTGCCCGGACAGGCGAAGTAAATTTTGAAAACATGAAGAAAGCACTGATTTACGGTTCCGCTATGGCTTCCTTTTGTGTAGAGGCATTCAGTTTGGATAAAATCAAGAACATTTCCGAAGAGGAGTTGAAGGACCGGCTGCAAGCTTTCAAAAATCTCGTACATTTTGAGACATAATCTCGAATAAGGAAAGGGACCGCCATTCCGGTTTATTCATAAAAGACAGCTATCATGAGAACTTACCTGCATGCATCTTCTATGTTGGCCATAGGAGTTGCCATTTTATTATCTGCTTGTCAGCCTCAGGAGGTGGTGCTGCAGATCTACCAGATGGATGATGCCAAAGTAGACTCTCTCACCGGAGTCATTGCAGACCGGGTAGCTGCTGATGTGCATGAAGATTTCGAACTCTCGCTATGGGCAATGGACTCCTTAGTTGCAGATCCGATTGCTCTGAAAGTGGATCTGCAAGGTCGGATCTATATCACACGGACCAACCGGCAGAAGGATTCTGAGTTTGACATCAGGGGTTATGCACATTGGGAGACTGAATCGATTCGTCTCCAGCATGTGGAAGATCGTCGTGCATTCCTGCGTAGAGTGCTGGCTCCAGAGCTGAGCGACTCCAATCAATGGATGGCTGATCTCAATAGAGATAGCTTGCATGACTGGAGAGATTTGACCGTGCAAAAAGAACAGGTGTTTCGTATCGAAGACCGCTCCGGTAACGGCCGGGCGGATACCCGGCAGTTGTTTATTGAGGACTTTCACGAAGAGATCACCGATGTAGCTGGAGCACTGCTGGTCAGGGAAGAAGATGTGTTTCTGGGAGTGGGACCCGATATGTGGAGGCTGAAAGATGAGAATGGGGATGGCATGGCAGACTCAAAAGAATCGATCAGTCACGGCTACGCGATACATATCGGATTTGGTGCACATGGCATGTCAGGTGCGACAATGGGTCCGGATGGAAAAATCTGGTGGGGCATTGGCGACATCGGTTTCAGTGGTATAGATCAGGAGGGGCAGAAACATCACTATCCCAACCGGGGAGTAATCGTAAGAGCAAATCCCGATGGCAGTGATTTTGAGGTCTTTGCTCATGGGGTTCGAAATACCCATGAATTTGTGTTTGACAAATTTGGAAATTTGATAAGCGTAGACAATGACGGCGATCATCCGGGCGAGAAAGAGCGCCTCGTTTACATCGTAAACGGATCAGATAGTGGATGGCGCATCAATTGGCAGTTTGGCAAATATTCAGATCCGAAAAACAACCAGTATAAGGTGTGGATGGATGAAGAACTATTCAAGCCAAGATTTGAGGGTCAGGCAGCCTACATCACCCCATGCATTCGCAACTATGTAAGTGGTCCTACCGGTATGCAGTACAACCCAGGTACCGCCTTTGGTGAAAAGTGGGAGGACTGGTTTTTCATTGTGGAATTCAACGGAAATCCAGCTCGATCCAACCTGCACGCTTTCCAGCTAAAGCCAAAAGGCGCCACATTTGATTTTGTGCAAGACGAGCAGATATTAAATGGAGTGCTCGCAACGGGCATCGACTTCGGACCGGACGGAGCCATGTACGTAGCCGACTGGATCGATGGATGGGGCACGAAAGACTATGGTCGAATCTGGAAGCTGGATGTAAAACCGGCGGACCAACACCCTTTGAGAGCCGAAACCCAGTCTTTTCTGGCTGCAGACTTCAGCGGAAAAGGGAGGGAAGAGCTGGCAAACTTTTTGGCTCATCCGGATATGCGCGTTCGGTTGAAAGCTCAATTTGAACTCGCGAAGCGGGGTGAGGAAGGAGCTTCAGCGTTTGCAGAAGCCATCGAACAGAGAGATAATCAGTTAGCTAGAATCCACGGAATTTGGGGTCGGGGACAACTGGCCCGAAAGGAACTTCAATATGCTGAACCATTGGGAGATCTACTCAATGATCCAGACCAGGAGATAAGAGCCCAGGCTGCAAAGCTGATCGGAGATGTTCGCTATGCTGGGCACGAAAAGAAGTTGATCGCATGCTTGGAAGATACCAGCCCACGGGTGAGATTTTTTGCCACAGAAGCATTAGGGCGTTTGGCATATGCCCCTGCCTTTGATGGTTTGATCGAAATGCTTCGCCAGAATGATGATGTTGACGCCTACCTGCGTCATGCAGGCTCTTTAGCATTGGCTCGAATTGGCAAGGTAGCAGCACTGGTGGCATTGTCTGAAGATCCCAGTCGAGCTATTCGCATCGCTGCCGTTTTAGCACTTCGCCGGGTTTCCGATCCGGGTATAGCCATTTTTTTGCAGGATGAAGACGAGTTTATCGTGACCGAGACTGCACGTGCCATAAACGATGATTTTTCGATCCCTGATGCTTTACCGGCTCTGGGGCAAGCGCTCAACAGGGAAGGCCTGACAGACGAGGCCTTTGTGCGGAGGGCTATAAACGCCAATCTCCGCATCGGTACCGAGCAAGCATTGCAGAATGTGATAGATTATGTATCAACAAGCAAGGGACCCGAGGCCATGATCCAGGAGGCAATTGACGTAATTGGGGTCTGGTCTGAACCGTCTGTATTGGACAGGGTTGATGGTCGATACCGGGGAGAGATGAAGCGTAGTCTTGAAATGGTGCAATCGTTGGCTGGGAGTACACTGCAGGAGGTAATAAGCGATGGTTCGGACGGAATTCGTCAAGCAGGAGCTCGGGCCATGGGATATTTGCAACTGCAGAACGCAGGAGAGCAGTTGCTGAGATTGGTGAAAAACGACCCAAGTGAGCAAGTGCGCGTAGAAGCTTTAACTGCACTTTCAAATATTTCGGGGCCTGACATCGCATCAGGCTTGACCGTCGCATTCAATGATCAGTCAGAAACAGTGCGTGTCAAAGCACTTGAGCTCATCGGGGGGCAGGAGATGCCGGCAGAGAGGAAATCTGAATTGCTCTTTGGTGTGCTCGAAGAAGGTTCTATCAATGAGCAGCAAGCAGCTCTCGCTACCCTTGGAGATCTTCCAGCGGAAGTTACAAAACAGGGATTTACCAGGTTTCTCAGTTATTATCTGGATGGCTCTCTGGATGCTGCTCTTCGTCTAGATTTGGTTGAGGCGATCGTTGCAGCCGATCACCAGGAGCTCATTGCCAAATTGCCAACGGATCCCGAAGCCCTGGATAGCTACGACGATTTTCAGGATTGTCTGGAAGGAGGGGATGCTCAACGGGGAAGAAATATTTTTATACGAAATCAGGCCGTCCAGTGCATGAAGTGTCATATGGTAGGGCAGTGGGGAGGTGATGCCGGACCAACCCTTACCAGCGTGGGTGCAGATTTTGACCGGCAATATCTTTTGAGATCTCTGGTGGATCCGAGCGCAAAAATTGCCCCTGGATTTGGAGTAGTTACTCTAACTCTTCAAAATGGAGATGTAGTCAGTGGAATCCTTGCCGAGGAGACATCTGAGTATATCAGTGTGAAAGAATCAGACGGATCAATCAGAAACGTTGCAACTGATGAAATCGAAGATCGAATCGATGCTGTATCAAGTATGCCATCCGTAAAGCATATTCTAAGTAAGCGACAAATTCGAGATCTCCTTGAATTTCTAAATACCCTGGATGGACAAAGGCCTCCGGCATAAATAGAAGAGGCAACTGAAATTCAGTCGCCTCCTCTCATGCAAGTGAGTTAGGTTAATTGTTCATTAGGGGTCCATCCGGATCATCTTCTTGATGGCTTGGCCCCTGTGTGATTCGATTTGATAATACAAGACTCCACTGGCAGGGCCCTCTTCCAGTCTGATGGGCCACTGGTGCATACCTTTTTGCACGTGCCCATTCACCACTTTAATAGAACGTCCGGCAACATCGTAGACCGTCAGTGTCACCTCACTGGCCTCCGGCATATAGAACGCGATTGTGGTTTCTCTGTGGAATGGATTAGGTGCATTCTGGAACAACGTCATTTCTTCCGAAGCCGGTGAAGTATATTTCAGTGCTATGCCCAAGTCTTCATTTTCCAGATAGGCTTCAGCCTGAGTTTTCCAGCTTGTTACCGTCATCACTTCACTCAATCGCACATTCTCAACAGCGGTCAATTCAAGCCAGAATAACGGCTGATCCACATCTCCTCTCATACGCCCGCTTTCAGCAAACCAGGCTCCGGAAAACCAATTATCAGCAAGACGGTCTAGGTTGAAGTTCTCGGCTGACAATCCGGCTTCATTATTCCAAACGACTGAGTTCATTGTTACTTCCGATGTCCATTGCCAGGTGAACTGATAACCGATCAAACCGGCTAGCTCATCCATATGAACCGGAATCTTGTAAGTTTGGCCGGCCGAAAGCTTCTCATCTTGTATTGAAAGAACAAGTGATCTGGAGGAACGCGAAGCCTTACGCGAAGGATCGTTATCCAGATTTACGTCACCCGTTTTCACTCCCACAAAGTCCACAGACACGTCCGGCTGCATGGTATTAATATGATGTACCTCGGATCTGGATGGATCAAAGAACCTCCAACTGGTATTATCAGGTAATTGATCAATCTTCGCCAGGATCAACTTTCGCAACTGGATCAAATCCACCGGTGAAACTTTTCCATCAGCATTGGCGTCTGCTGCCTGCTGCTTGTACCAGCTGTCCAGCTTCTCCTTGCCAAGGATGTGTTTTTGGATGTCAATCAGATCCCTGGTGGAGACTCCATTAATGAAGTCTGTGTTTTTCCTTGGTCTGACATAGGCATTCGTTCCGGTTGCCAGAATGAGATTGTAAAAACCGTTCTGGTTCAGCGCTTCACTGATCACACCACCGTTGGGTGATTCTATACTTACATCTACGTGATCAATTGGTTTTGCAATCTCCGTCATAATGCTACCTGAAAGCCGACCGTCAGCTCCACTGACTTCACAGCCGCCCATATTACTTTGCACTACCAGTATTACTGTACAGTAGTCCCAGGCACCACTCTCATCAAGGATAAACATGTTCACCAGTTGGGTGCCTACATGCTCGCAACCCAGATCCAGCTTGGTAGCATCGAGATCGGGCAAAGTAACATCCCCATCACCGGCAAAGTCGATGAGAAATGTCAGGGTTGACTGATCAGATCCACAAGCAGCATCACTGCTTTCATCAAATTCATTAGCCCAAACAACGGCCATGGCAGAATCGATCACTCCATCATTATCTGTATCCATGGGTGTCAGTTCGGCGGTGATACTTGTCAGACAAATTGCTGTCGGCTTCTTGCTCTGAATGATTTCAATTTCACGAATACATTTCGTTTCGTTTTGACAATCATCCGTCACTTCGGCCTTGATTTCGTAGATGCCTGGTTCGAGGTCATCTACCGCAATCGTGAACTGATCTTCTACCTCACTGTTGAGCTGACCTTGCCCGCTGGCGAGAATCAGATCATCCTTTTTACCAATCAAGCGCCAATTGTACTCAAGTACTCCACACTCATCCGTAACTGTCACGGGTACCCGCAGATTATGCAGGCAGGAGGGTGATTCAATCTCTTCGGACGCTTCTATCGTGCACACTGGCGGGACAGAATCTACCAGGAAGATCTTTTGAGTACAGCTAATATATTTTCCGTCATACTTTGGATCAAACCACCAGTCGGAATCCACGTCATAGCCATCATTGATGGCACACCAGTCCGCAAAACACCATGTTCTGATGATCTTGTAGCAGGCTTCGTCACCTCCAACAATTCTGAAAACCTTGTCGTAATAGCCGATACCTAGTGACCGGCAGTCTTGATCCAATAAGTATTCCGGATATCCAGTGACTGCAGGATCTGCAGCACCGGTAACATTTCCGCTACCGTCTTCTGCATACTGAATACCGCAGTCATATGTAATTACATCTTTTGGGACGTAGAACATCGATTTCGAGATGTCACATTTGCTGCTGATCCAGATAGTCTGGTGCTTCACCAAGGTATCTGCCACATGACCGGTGGGATCGATATAGCACTCACCCACGAACTTGAACTGCCGCTTTATAAAGCCGTTTCCGCATTCATCGAGGCTCACCCAGGGTTTTTCCTGAATGCAAACCAAACCACAATCATCAGCAATTTGACCGTTGTACCGGTCGAAATGTAACGTATCAAATACAGCTTGGTAATAGCTATATGTTTTCCATTGATAACCGAAATGCTCATCGTAGATCAAACTGTCTTTGGTTACCAACACAGAATCACAAAGCAAATCATAAACTGTAAATTCTGTCTTATCTGGCAGATTGCCGTATTGGTCGTATGATACCTTGTCATAGGTACCCAACAGGCTGTCGATTGCAGTGAAATCTCCTGCTTGGGCCTGCGCCACTGCATCTGCATAGAAGGTCTCATAGCTGTTGCATGAAATCGAAATGTCAAAAAGGTCGTACACCGGTTCGGCTGGAGTCTTGTCTTCAACATAAACATCGGTCCAGCACTTGCTCCAGTTGCACCAATAATCCATTACCAGCAATTCGACAGTTACAATCTGACACGCATCTTCGCAGCAGAAAGGTACTTCTTTGGACCAGCCACCTCCGATCTGACTCGCAATGTCAAAATCGTTTTCATCACTTTCTGAGAAGAAGGGAGCGGCAAACTCGGGAATGTTGTCATTGTACTCGAACCCTAATTTTTCACAGACATCTCCAACATATGCTTCATAGTAGCATGCCAATGAGGGATCCTGGAACAGCTTCTTGAAATATGCATCGTCAACTGGATACGGATGATCTACACAATCAAGTGTTCCATACTTCAATAGATCCCACCACCATCCACCTAGGACAAATCCATTGCACTGTTGGTTGTCTTCACACAGCCACTGCAGGGTTTTTGCATAATGTGCCTCCACCGGATTGATGGCCTTATCGGTTTCAAGTATTGAGCACCATATCGAATCGTGATGTTCGGTATAGCAGTAGAGTTCCCTGTCGTCACAGAGATTGACTCCACAAGCCGTGGCCCAGTCAGAACGACGGGCTAACATCAGACTGATCGCACAGTTATCGGAACTTCCTTCATCAAAAACTTCAGCAGGGATCCAAACCATGGTGTCACTCAGCGAAACCTGAACGCCTTTGTTACAAATTGCAACCGGCTTGGTGAAGTCCTTTACATAGAAGTAGACGGTGTCCATCGTGACGTTGTGACACGAGTCAAAGGCTTCATAAATCACTGGGATTGGTTCCTCCGTCTTTGGAATCTTGATGTTCTTATGAGATTCCCACTTATCCTCTATCTCGTTGTATTCGAGCACGACGATCGCCAGGTCACCAACTTTTGCCTTCACGATCTTCACACCGGAGCAAGTGTCATAAGCAATGACATCAGGCACATAGGTATGGGCTTCGCAGCCATGCGTTCCCGTAGGGACGAATATTACGGGTCCCAAGCCTCCAAAATCATCGTCTTCGGCAAGGAGTGCCTTATCCAGATCTTTCTTTATGGTAGGTCCTATGGTATCGAATATCATGATCCATTGTTCACAAGTCTCATAAAACTCGGTACAAGTACCCTTTACATACCATGTACGATGAATCGTCATTGGGCAATCTCCTTCAAAGTTTTTGTCCTCGTAGAAAACCAGCACATCGCAGACCGAATTTGGCTGAGGCCAGATCGGAATGGAGTCAATCATTGGAACTCCAGTTTCCAGAGGCGATGGATTGCCATTTTCATCCTTCAAATATCCACTGTGACAGTAGACACTATCACGTACTGGTGGGCACATAAACATAGATGGATCAAGTGCTTGTACCCTTATCGTGTCTTTACAGAAAATATCTCTCTTGTCATATCGAATCAAATGAGTTCGAATAATCTCCTTCACGATATCTACGCAATCTCCAACTCTGGTCTCATAGTCGACGACAGTTCCATAAATCGTGTCGGTACAATTGACCAGTAAGAAGCATCCCGGGAACGTATCGTTCTCAAATTGATTGTCGACAAAAGGATGGGGACAAGGTATGGTGTCAGCGGGTACTTCTACGATCCTTGGAAATGGCGTTTCAAAAGTTATCGTCATAGAATCCATGGACATTGGTCCACAGGGATCATCAAGCACTTGCAGTCGTAGAATCACAGACCCGGCAACGACATCAGCGGTATCTGGGCAGTACAATCTTGCTCCCGCAAACGTGTTGTCATCTACAAACGTACCGGATCCGCTGGTTGACCACACTGCCTGGGTGGCTCCTGATCCGTTGGCAGAAAAACTAGCTCCAATAGCGGTCAGGTCAACGCATTCAAAACCACACATCGTCACGTCCATCCCGGCTTCAACTGATGAGGCTGGAATGGAATCGAGATTGATAGCCCCTTCGACTCCACAACCTGATGGATCGATCGTATCTCGATAATATATTGTATACGGGAACGATGGAATTGGTACGGGATTTCCGACCATTGTCATAAACATATCTGAATAGAGTTCCGTCGATGCATCACCACGAAATCCCTGACTTTGCAGGAAGCTCAGTGCATCAAATGACGGAACCGGGCAAATGACCAGATTAAAGTTGATCGGTGCTCCACCCGTAGCAATCTCCTGCAATGTGACCATTGCAATGGAGAAGCAGGTGGTGTCATTAGGTATGTTTACCCGGGCATAGATGACGGTGTCTACATCACAAACCGTGATCGTGGGAGCGACAATTTCATTCATCAAACTATCGGCGTCATTGAAAGTCGGGAAGTAGCGAACCTGATTTATACCGGATGTGTCAACACATGCATCAATGTCTGCGAGGGTAAATGTGGCGCAGCCCATCATGTCTTCACACTCTACTTTCGATGCATCCAACGCCGACGGTCCGCCAAAACCAAAATCAATATCGTGACGATTCGTTCCGTTTAGGTCTGTAGTAAACATGGCTACGGCAAACCCCGGAGTCATGTTTGGATCTCCATCGGAATCAATTAATGAATCTGTACCAGCCATTACCGGGGCTGTCAGTCCACTAAAACCTAGATCCCGAAGGTCTTGCAAATTAATTCTAATCTCATAGTTGCGGCTTGGCAACAAGCCTGTAAAAACATACCCTCCGTCAGCATCGGTGGTGGTTTGCACGGGAGGAGTCGTTCCATCATCCTTGTCACGGAGAGTGAGGGTGAGGTTGGGAATACCAAACTCCGTAGGGTCTTGTATTCCATTTTCATTTGCATCACACCACACGTAGTTTCCTACCTCTCCGGCGTGCGTCGAAGCAGCAAATTCAATATCTCCGAGTCCGTTAGCTTTACCGAGAATAAACTGAGTAACAAAGAGATAAGCTCTCTCTTTCAGGCCGGTGCTGGTGTTGTGGAAATGAATTCCCTGCGTAAATACTCCGCCAAAGTCAAAAAGGTCTGTGCTGATGGGGTTGTGAACAGTGACCAAGACCTCATCAGTACCCGGTAAAATTCCCGATCCCCCAGTAATCAATTCTCCGTGGTGTGCAACAGAATGAATATAAATGTCTTCATGGAAGAATTCGCCCGCAAAGCTGGGACCATCGTCGTTTCGGAAATGAATGCCCGGGTCGGAATTTTCCCGCTCGAGATCGTAAGTGTTTTGTTCTGTTTTGAACGCTTTCAGGATATCTCCGGAAGCATAACCGGATATCAGTGTGCGGTCACCGACATTGGTGGTATAATTTTGATAACCAATCTGGTGGGCCCAGCGGTCCATGAGTGTGACCACCATAGATCCATCGGGAGTAAAGTTGATGTCTGAGACAATGGGTTGCGGATAAGCGCATAACAATGCCCCAAAAACACCTTTTTGCTCACCTTGGGTTGAAATATTAGTGTTTTCCCAGGTTGGTGTCCATGGATTCCATTCTGCACTACGCAAGGGCTGTGGCTCCGAAAGATGAGCATTAGATGCGCGTTCCCTGGGATATGCAGTAGGGAAAGCCAATTCCTCGGTAAAGCCTGCATTGATATTATTCGGATCAAAAGATAGAATATGAGCCATCACATGATCGCGCGACTGAGAAATCGAACCGTCAGCAATCATACCGAGGTAGCCGCGGCCTTCATGAAATGACAATCCCCATGGTCTCAGGACGCCCGATTGTATCATGCTTTGTCCCACGATCTCAATTCCACTGACCAAGGCTTCCTTTGTTACCTTTCCAAATTTGGCGATAAAATCAAGTTTGAGCGTGTTGCCTGTGGCTGCAACCATGAAACTTGTGGTCATGGCTTTATGAGCGCCGCCAGCATTTGCTACGATGTCAAAATTCGCCAGTTTTATTTCATCTTCCGCCATTACATCAAAGATCCGATCCCCTGCTTTGTAGTCACTGTTGGGTTCAGCGAAATGAAGAATGACTTCGTATGTCTCGTCAACTGGTACCGGTATCTCATAAGAGAAAGATCCTCTGCGATAAGTCTGATACAATTGTTTTTCGGTAGTCTTATCTGCTGCATTCATGGTATTGGAAACAACAAAGGGCTTGTATACATCCGATCCTCCACTTGAAAATCTATTCTTCTCCCAGGGTATCCGATGGGCATCAGTGAAAGGCTCCGAACCAGAGCCATTCTTATTTCCTCCGACATTGATACATCTTCGGTACCGATAGTCTACACTTGGAATGCCTGGCAGTTCGTCAATCAGGTAGTGCTTGAGGGAGTTGGCAGTTACATCGATATCCTGATTGCTGATATCCATTACAATGAGAGATCGCTGATACAAATTTGTAAGCCAAAGTTCCCGTCCATCTTCACTGACATCAATATCACCAAATGCGGCTTGTCCTACCTTGGCAAATGCATCGATATCATAGGAAGCTCGTCGGGTGCGATCTTCGATCGTGGATAGAGCATAGGGCTCAGTCTCATCAACCTCTACATCGATAATTTTCCGGTTTAGCGAACCCAGATCGATTGCAGGACCTACGGCAGGTTGGATGCCATGTAAGTTAAACTGATCTAATTGAGCTGATCCGGATGAATAGTCCATTACATATACACCACCCAACCTCTCGGGGCCCAGGCCTACATGTCTCTTAAGGATAGCCGAAGCAAAGGCGCGCTGAAATGCCGGTTGATATCCCACACCCCAGGTTGATCCGATCTGGTTAATCGTCGCATCGACGGTTGGGTCCGGAGCAGTCCCGCCAAACATTTCGGCTACTCCTGATGCAGTATAAGGAAACGACACAAAAGCCGGGCTGTCATCTTTCAGAGGTGCTGCTCCTTTTTCATAGCATGGTATCAAGACTGTGCTGCTGCTTACATTCAATTGACTACCAGTAGATACCGGTACAGAGATCTGGTCGCCGTCTGAAGCGAAAAAGACGGAACTCGGACCTGCGACTCCCTGCATCAAGTCACCGTTGTAGCCCGTAACCTGGATACGAAGACGGGTAGGTACGATTTCCAGAGTAAATGTGCCAGCTCCATTGTCGACAAAAGGATAACTATTACCCAATTCGTCGAACCCGGTGACGGTCAATCCTGTGATCAGTAGTTCTGATTGTTCTTGTACTCCGTTATTGTTAACATCATGGAATGTTTTTATCACAATTTCGCCTCGAAGAGGATGAAATGCGATCATCAGGAGTACCACCAATAGGTGTTTCTTGCAGCACGCAATCATATTCATGGTGTGTCGTTTTAGTATACTTTTTCTATAACCTTATCGGTCATAAACAGTTATGTATCAATGAATTATTTAATACATTGATACGTTGCACATATCCCTAATACGACTGCAAGAATTGCACCAAATTTGAAAAATGGACTTTATATAAGGACTTTGTAAAACAGGGACTTACCCCTTAAGACCAATAGCCATTTAAGAGAGGAAATGATCTGGCAGGATCAGGAATTAGCAGGTGGAAAGACGGAAAATCTACTGAGAAAGCGAGACTAATCTGGGTCTTTGTCGTTCTTCAAGCCAAGTCCAGCTGCCTCGGAGATTTCTAACATCCGATCGATGGATTTCACACCCTCTTCGATCACCCAATTCTCCAGAGTAATCTCGGGTTGTTCGTGTTTCATACAGAGATATAGCTTCTCCATTGTGTTTCGCTTCATGTGCGGGCATTCATTGCAGGCACACGTGTTATTTGGAGGGGCAGGGATGAAAGTCTTACTTGGAGAAGCCTTCTCCATCTGGTGAATAATTCCGACTTCTGTTGCAACGATAAAGGTAGTCGCTTCATCTTCCTGGGTGAATTTCAATAAACCGCTGGTGGAGCCGATGTAGTCTGCCTTCTCAAGTATCGGGGCTTCACACTCCGGATGGGCGATTAATTTGGCATCAGGATGCCGGAGTTGGAGCTTGGTGATCTTCTCGTTTGAAAAAATCTCATGTACCATGCAGGTACCGTTCCAAAGTATGAGATCTCTGCCTGTCTTCTTCTTGAGATAAGCTCCGAGATTACGATCGGGAGCGAAAATGATCTGCTTATCCCCAGGAATGCTTTCAATGATATGAACCGAATTTGTGGAAGTGCAGCAGATATCGGTAAGTGTCTTTAATTCCGCTGTGCAGTTAATATAGCTCACTACGACTGCATCAGGATGCATCTCTTTAAATTTTCTGAACAGATGCGGCGGACAAGAGTCAGCGAGAGAACAACCTGCCTTCAAATCGGGTAATAACACCTTCTTTTGTGGTGATAGCATTTTAGCGGTCTCTGCCATAAAGTGTACACCGGCAAATACGATGATATCCGCATCGGTACTGGCAGCTTTCTGCGACAAACCAAGGCTATCCCCAATGTAATCGGCAATATCCTGGATCTCAGAATCCTGATAGTAGTGTGCTAAAATGATCGCATTCTTCTCTTTCTTCAATTTCTCGATCTCTTCGACGAGATCGATTGTTGGATCGACATCGATATCCAGAAATCCCTTGGTCTCCAGATTTCTCCTGGCCAGTGATAGTTCGTTAACGTTCATAGTCAATTTGACGGCATCTTCACCTTGAAAAAACGATGCCAAAGGTAAATTAATATTGTTGTCAGAATCATGTCCATTTTTGAGACGCATAGCAAACTCAAAAGACACATTTCCCGAATCACTGCGTCAACAACTGAGCTTGCCTTTATGTTTATTAGAAAGCGTATCTTTGCCTCTCAGACAAATCAATTTTTACGAGCTATGAGCATGTATCCTCTTGAACTAGTAGAACCGATGGCAAAAGACCTGACTAATTACGGGTTTGAGGGTCTATCCGACATCTCTTCTGTTGATGAGGCTTTACAAAAAAAGGATGGGACTGCGTTGCTAGTGGTGAATTCAGTGTGTGGATGCGCCGCTGCGATGGCAAGACCGGGGACCAAATTGGCTCTGCAGAATGAAAGAAAGCCAGATCATTTGTACACCGTATTTGCTGGAGTCCATCAGGCTGCAACTGCCCGCGCCCGAGAATATCTTTTACCTTATCCTCCTTCTTCTCCTGCCATCGCGCTTTTTAAAGATGGTCAGCTGGTACACATGCTGGAGAGACACCATATCGAAGGTAGAAGTGCCGAGATGATCGCATCGAATCTGCGACATGCATTTGACTTATATTGTTGACAAGAATAATTACTCCAGTAGATTAACATTCGGCCCTTCAGGTAGCACCTGAGGGGCTTTTTTGACTAGGCTTCCCGAATACCCAACTTTCAAGCTTTTTTCTCATTTTAGACCAATTCAATAAAAACCGAGAATGACCCTTCGCTTTCTGTTCCTCAGCATTGTTCTAGTCATTAGCTCCTGCAATACCAGCCGGTTCGTCGATGGGGTAAGCCAGGCGGGCGTGATGGCAGATAAAGCGATGGTAGTCAGTGCTCATCCCGAAGCCAGCAAAGTTGGTGCAGATATTCTCCGACAGGGGGGTAATGCCTGGGATGCCGCTATCGCTATCCAGTTTGCTCTCGCAGTGGTTTATCCCGAAGCAGGTAACATCGGGGGTGGCGGTTTTGCTGTTTTTCGAGCATCAGATGGCAGTGTAGGTACTCTTGATTTCAGAGAACGGGCTCCTTTGGCTGCTGACAAAGACATGTATCTCGATCAAAACGGCGAGGTAATTTCACGGTTGAGCCTGGAAGGATCTTTAGCAGCGGGAGTACCAGGTAGCGTTGACGGCATGGTGAAGTTATACGACAAGTTCGGCAGTATGCCGTGGTCGAAACTGGTCCAACCTGCCGTGGATCTTGCCGGTAAAGGCTTTATCCTTACTGAGCGAGGTGCCAGGGTGATCAACAGCCGTCTGGAAGCTATTCGAGAGAACAACGACCACCCAACTGCATTCACCGTAGTCGAGCAATGGAGGGCAGGTGACAGGCTGATTCAGACTGAACTATCAAGGACATTGGCGCGTATTGGCGATCTGGGAAGAGCAGGCTTCTATGAGGGCGAGACTGCCGAAATGATCGTAAAAGAGATGACCCGGACCAATGGAATCATATCGATGGAGGATCTGGCCTCATATGAATCCTCGTGGAGACAGCCTCTCCGGGGAATGTATCGTGGGTATGAGGTCATCTCAATGCCTCCACCATCCAGTGGAGGAGTGGCTTTGATCCAGATGCTGAAGAGTATTGCTGATTATCCTGTCGGCAAGTACGGTCACAATGCCTTCAGGACAGTTCAGCTGATGACCGAAATAGAAAAAAGAGTTTATGCAGACCGGGCGACTTACTTGGGTGACCCGGACTATTTTCCAGTTCCTATTGATATGCTTGTTAGTGATGAGTATTTAAACGAGAGAATGGCTGATATCAGGTTATCCCTACCAACTCCTTCCAACGAAATAAAAGAAGGAAAAGTGGAGATCATTGAAAGCGTTGAGACCACCCATTTTTCCGTGGTTGACGCTGACCGAAATGCGGTTTCGATTACTACTACTATCAATAGTTATTTTGGAAATAAGGTAGTCGTCGAGGGGGCTGGATTCTTTCTCAATAACCAGATGGACGATTTCAGTGTAAAGCCGGGAGTACCGAATCAATTTGGATTGGTTGGTGCCGAAGCCAATGCGATCAGGCCCGGCAAACGGATGCTGAGCTCGATGACGCCAACAATAGTGGCGAGTGGTGAAGACCTTTTCATGGTGGTGGGTTCACCGGGAGGTTCTACGATCATCACTTCAGTTTTTCAGACCATACTCAATGTCGTAGATTTTGAAATGGGTATGCAGGAAGCAGTTAATGCAAAAAGAGTACATCACCAGTGGTTGCCAGATCGCATTATCCTGGAGGATGATGCTTTGGTGAGACGGGTAGATCGCAGGCTAAGAAGGATCGGACATGAAATGGAAAGCCGGGGCATTATCGGTCGAGTAGATGCTATCCTGGTGCGCCCTGATGGCAAACTGGAGGGAGGAGCTGATCCCAGGGGCGACGACACCGCAATTGGTTTTTGATAAAATAGCAAGTAAAAGAGCGGAGATGATTTCCAATTATATGATCAACGGAGAACTGGTGCCGGTAAAAGAGGCTCAAATAAGTGTGTTAGACCTGGGTCTCTTGAGAGGGTACGGCATCTTTGATTTCTTTCCATTCGAGAATAGCCGGTTGGTTTTTATTCAGGATTATCTCGACAGGTTTTTTGCCTCAGCGACCAAGATGCAGCTGGAACCTCCTGATGATCGTCAAGCTTTGCTTGCCAATATTATGAAAGTAATAAGATCAAACGGACAGCCGAATGGTTACATCCGACTTGTACTTACCGGAGGAGATTCAGCCGACGGCTACAGTCCTGTGGTGAATAATCTCTACATCTTACAATACGATCCCATTTACTACGATTCAGCGATGTATGATAAAGGTGTAAAACTGACGTTGCAGAGATTTAGCCGGGAAAGACCTGATGTAAAAACCTTGAATTATGCTAATCCACTGCGACACCGGGATTTGATCAGAGAGGTTGGTGCCATGGACGTTTTATACCATGATGGCAGGTGCGTTCATGAAACATCCAGGGCTAATTTTTTTATTGTTGATTCAAAACAGAGAATCCATTCCTCACCTAACACTGTTTTGCAAGGAATAACACGGCTCCATGTGCTAAAGGTCGCCTCCCGGCATTATGAAATTATCAATTCGCCTATTGAACTTTCCGCAGTGGTTTATGCCCATGAGGCATTTATTACCAGCACTACAAAGGGAGTACTTTCAGTCACTCAAATTGACGATTTGATCATCGGAAAAGGAAAACCGGGCCCGGTGACACGCAAGATTGCTGACATGTTTCAAGACTATCTGAGAAACCATCTGGAGTCTGAGTCATTAGCTCCGATGGCCTGAGCCCATATTGCAGCTAGAACACATTCACGATGGCATTTTGGGATTGACTATCTTATCCAGGCGTAAAGTCTTATGGAGCTATTGAACCATTTAACCGATGAGGAAGTTGTGAACCACATCAAACGGCAGAAGTCGAAAGATGGGTTTGCATTGCTTTATCGAAGGTATGCCCATCTGGTATTTGGTTGGTGTTTGAGATACCTGAAGAATCAAAGCGATAGTGAGGATGCCGTCATGGATATCTGGGAGCATCTGATGCTTAACCTGGGTAAGTACGAGGTCAAGGATTTTAAGAACTGGCTCTTTCTGGTTACTCGCAATCACTGCTTTCAACTATTAAGAGGCAAGACTAGAATACTTGTAGATGAGCTCCATTCTGAAAAAAAGACTTCTGAGAATGTGGATTCCAACCTCGAAGATCATCTTAGGATTGAACAGTTGGAGGATACGCTTCATGAGGAGATCGAAAATTTGAAGGATGAGCAGCGGATATGCATTAACCTGTTCTACTTGCAAGGCCAGAGCTACAAGGAGATTTCAGAATCAACCGGTTTTGATAGCAAGTTGGTAAAGAGTTACATTCAGAATGGCAAACGAAACCTTGGATTGAAATTGCAATCATTGTTTAAAGGGCAAAGTTGAAATGAGTAAGAATCTTTCGAGGATGGATTTTATCCGTCATCGTCGAGGCGAGAAAATAGAACCACAGGATGAGCTGGACCGAAAAGCATTGGAAGGCCTCAGATATCTGAACGAGAGAGAAAGCATCACTGATGTTTTGGCACGGCTTGATCGGAGGGTTGTGCAAGTGCTTGACACCAATCAATCTAAACGGGGTTTTGTCCGGTTGCTTATGTCTAAAAGAGTGGTACGGGCAGTGGCGGTTATTTTGGTATTAGTGGCAGCTGTATTTCTTCTGACCCGGTCAGATTCTTCAGATCGTCTCTACAATCAGTATTTCACTCTTGCTCCCAATCCGTATTATCAGATTACCCGGAGTGCGGTGCCACCAGATGAGGACGAGTTCAAAAAGGCATTTTTGGCCTACGAATTAGGACAATTCGATCGAGCGGAAGACTTGTTGGGTCAACTCATTGTAGCTCATCCGGAGAAAGAGGATTTGCCATTTTATCTGGCAGTAGTTCATATGGCCAATGATAAATTCGATCAAGCCATTCCTTTGCTCGAACTAAGCACTTCGACGACATATCGGGATGTAAATGACCAGGCTCTTTGGTACCTGGCATTGGCAAATCTCAAAAGTGGTGACCGTGACCAAACGATGGGGCTGTTGCAATCTATTATTGATCAGGAATTGCCTAAACGATCAGATGCAGAGGAGCTGCTCAAAGCCCTTCGTTGAATTGGGTTCCCGTCGATTCACAATACCGCACCCAATCCTTCTCATAATCCACATCTGATAGGGTCCGTGATAATCCTACCGTCAAGTTCTTGGTTTTCGCAGCTTTTAAGGTTTGATCAAAGACACGATCAGTGCTCCAGTCTATATCGAGAAATAGATGAGGATGTGGTTTTTTCAATCCGATCAGATAGTATCCTCCGTCTTCACTCGGTCCGATTACAATATCATTCTTGTCTAGCATCTTAAAGGCATGCTCAAGATCTGTTTTTTCCAAATAAGGACAATCCGTGCCGATAACTACGATCTTCTGATAGAGCAAATGACAATCATCGATTGCATTGATTAGGCGGTTTCCCAGATCCTGGCCCTTTTGAAGGTTGCAGTGATAGTCGGGATGATCAGGGTATTGTTCAATCTCGGGATAGAAGTACAAGATTTTTGCGGCATTCAACTTATCTACAACTACCAGGGTGTGTTTGATCATATAGTGGTAGATGGCCAAAGCTCGTTTGGGCCCAATGGTAGCGGCCAACCGGGTCTTTACCTTGCCCAATTCACGTTTTCTCAGGAAAACTATGACTGCGTTCTCCGTGGTATTCTTGATCAGGGTGCTAGCTCGTCTTTTTTTGCTTATCGTCTTTTTTCTTCTCATGGTAGGCGCTACCCTGCTCCAGTCTCCGGGTTACCGTAGAATATGGTCCAGATACTACCCGTTCTCCCTCTTTCAATCCCTCGAGAATCCGGATGTATGTGTCATCTTGAATCCCTGTTTTTACAACGACCATGTCGACGGTATCTGCCTGACAAACAAAGACTACTTCTTTAAGATCTTCTTCTCTTGAGCCTCCACCTTCCGAATTATCTTCCTTTTCAGCATTGAGATCGCGAGTAGTGACGGCAAGGATAGGAACCGCTGTCACTTTTTCTTCAGTATTGGTATTTATCTCCACAGAGGCTGACATCCCGGGGCGGAAAGGGAATGGATTACGGGACGTGACTAGGTCTTCATAGGAGGAAGGATCCATTCGGATTTTCACTACGAAATTGGTCACTTGGTCGGTAGTCAGTGATGTGGTTCCTACCGACGAAGCAGAATTAGCTATTTCAGTGACAATGCCTTTGAAATTCCGGTCGAGATAGGCATCCACTTCTATTTCTGTGGAATCACCCAGAGATACTTTTAGAATATCATTTTCACTCACATCGACTTGTACCTCCATTACCGACATGTTGGCAATTCTCATCATTTCCGTCCCCGCCATTTGTATGGTTCCAACTACTCTTTCTCCCTCTTCAATGTCGAGCTTAGATATAATGCCATCTACCGGGGCAAAAATAGTGGTCTTCTTCAGACTCGTTCGCAGCTCTTTGAGGGAGGCTTCGGAACTCTTAATGGCAAATTCATTGGCTTTGATATTCTCCTCCGACGAACGAATGTTCGCTTCGGCTGCCCGCAAGTTGGCTTCAGCTGATTCCAAATCGGCCATCGAAACCTCATACTCCTGCGTCGATATTACCCCGTCTGACAGCAGCTGCTTGTTGCGGTCGTGGATGCGTTTGGCATTCTCGTATTGAGCTTTTATTTGCTCTCTCTGAGCCTTAGAATTTTCAAGGTTTGCTTTAGATATCGATAATTGGGACTTCGAACTATTGACAGCAGCAATTCCTCTTTCTACCGCTGATTCGTAGGCTTCGGGGTCTATATGGGCCAGCATTTGACCAGCTTGCACGGAGTCACCTTCTTCCACCGCCAGATCCACCACCTCTCCCGAAACATCCGAACTGATCACTACTTCTTTCTCCGGGAATATCTTGCCACTGGCTGAAACCAGCTCCTTGATGGTGCGAATTTCAACCTTTGATATCTCCACTTCTTCCCCTTTTTCTCGGGTCTTACTCTTGTAAATAGCGAGAGCAACTAGGATAATCAGTACGGCACCCAGGATCAGATAAATTCTGCTCTTTTTCTTCGTTGACATATTCTGCTAATTGAGGATAATAGGTTTGCCCTGATAGTAGTCCAGCACCTTGGTCTTAAATATATAGTCGTATTTAGAAATTAGAAGGTCTACCTCGGCTTGATCCAATATGTTTTGAGCTGTGGTCAATTCAAAGCTATTTGCTACACCTAAATCAAATCTTTTCTGTGTGTCTTCGTAAGCAACTCTAGTGGCTTCAGCGGTACGAATGGCCGCCTCGTATTGTTTCTTAGCAGCCTTCACATCGGCTACAGACCTCTGGATTTCCGTTTTAAGCTCATTTTTGACTTGCTTGTTCGTTATCTCCGTGCGGACCACATTGAGTTCGGCCGACTCTAGACCGGCCTTGCCTTGCCCTTGGCTGAAAATCGGAATATTCAGACTCACGCCGAATCCATAGCCAAAATTCTCATCAAGTTGATCCAGGTAACTAACCTTATTGAAATCAAAAGTTGGACTCTGTACTTCAAAGCTTACCGGCTCGCCATTAATAAAGATGCCTGGCTGCGAGAGAAGCCGCGATCCGATTAGGTCACCCTGCCGGCGTGCCAGTGAGGAATAGTTGGAAAGCAATGAGCCTCCAATACTGATATTGGGTAACATGGTAGTCTTGGCCAATAGGACACCAATTTCTGCATTTTCTCTCCGAAGATCACCTGCCCTGACCCTTGGTTGCCACTCCAGGGCTTGCTCATATATTTGCTGAGCGTCGAGCGCTTCTGCATTATAATCCGCAGGTACATTTACGTCCGGAGCTTCGATCTGCAAATCATAGGTGTCGTCCAGCTGCAACAAGTGTTTTAGAGTGAGGTAGGAAAGTTCTATCTCGTTTTCGGCAGCGATCAGTAGTTGCTCATTTTGGGCTTCCTGAGCAATTAGATCCAGGCGGGCATTCTTCGGTCGACTTCCAGCTTGAATCATTTTCTCTATCTGATCAAGCTGAGCTCTCGATTCTTCCAGGCTCCTTCTGGCATTAGACGAATTTTCGATAGCAAAGAGAATAGCGAGATACGACTGGGCTACTTCCAGGGCAATGTCGTTTTCCATCTGTTCGCTTTCGAAACGAGCCGCTCTACGATCCAATTGGGCTTGCCTGATCTGATTACGTATCCGTCCTCCATTGTAGACCACCACTCCTGCATTGAGCGACATGTTTTGGTTGTTAAACTGTTGATTGATAAAATCGTTGGTGGTTGGATCGATTCTTTTACCAAAACTGAAAGTATAACCACTGCTGGCACTGACCGATGGAATCCTCTCCAGTTTGGCTGTGTTTAAATCTATCTCCGACTGTTTCAGGTCCAGTCTTGATTGCTGAAGTGAAAGACTGTTATCCAGCGCATGCTGTACACATCTTTGTAAGGACCAAATCTCCTGCCCAAAAAGGCTTATCGACAGGCAAACGTTCAGTATGACCAAAATGGAGAATGATTTAGAGCTCATCATACCGTAATTGTGCATTTTCGGCCACAATAATAGGACACTTGACTACACATCAACAAATAATTCTATAAACCGGTTGCTATCGTGGATCAAAGGAGTTATTTCTCACCCAACGTAGTCACAGCCACCAGGCGGTCGTACCGCTCTCCGAAAGGTCTGTAGTAGACTAGAATAGTGTAATAGTTCTCCGTCTCGTGCCAATCACCTTCTAAAGGGCTAAGGTCCATTTCGCCATTCTCGCCTTCTATCGCATAGGCATAGTCATAAACGCCCTGTTTCAGCAGGGCCTCCTGCATATATGCTCCATAGCGTTCATTATAATCCATTCGAAATACGGGATCCTTCTTCCATCCGGTAAAACCTCCTGCCAGATAAACCTCCTTGTCGTAAAGGGGCTGTGCAGACCGCAATAAAAATAGAACATATGCATATTCCCCTTCTACATCAAACTCCGGATCATCATGCGATTGAATGGCAAACTGACCGTTGAAGTCCTTATCTGTATGGTAATTATGATAAGTCCGCTTCTCATCTGGAATCATTTTTACCTCGAAAGCATCGCTGTACTCCTCAATTTCTGCGATGTTCCTTGAGGTATACTCCAGACTTCTGAAGTCAACTGTCCGAAATTCCTTACCTGCCGGAAAAACCACCTTACCCTGATAGTCAAAAATCAGCTCTTCCTGCTGAACAAAAAATGGCGGGATATCATATATCGCATTGTCCCATCTCCCATTTTGAAGGACGGTTGCGGTCACCTCCTGATGAGGATTTGAAATCTTGATGTCCTTGTGCTTCACGACAAAATCGATTTCGTGATGGGTTCGGATCAAGCTTACATCAGCCGACTTGCCCAGATCACCAAAGACCTGCATGGTATTCTCAGAAACCATAAAGCGCTTTGTCAACAGTGGCTCATTGGTATCCTCGTCATACACATGGATCAGATAGTTTCCTGATTTGGTCCATCCCAAATCAGCATTGGGAATCGCCAGACGGTAATGAACGTATGGTATGCGGGTATTCACAGAAAATGCATAATCCCTGAGTTGTTCGCCGTTGAATCCCCTCAAATACTCAAGTTCTTCCAGTTCCGAGGGTTGCCAGTCTTTATTGCAATGCTGAATCTTGTAACGCAGATAACGGGGATTGTTGCCGATTTCGTCAAAGTGCAAATCCAGACGACCGGTAATATCAACAATAGGGTAGGATGTTTGCAGCCCGGGAATATTCAGTTGCACTGACTTTACAGTTTCCACGTATGTGTGATCTTCGTTCACCAGATCCTGACCAACGGCCATAGTACTGAAGATTGTCAGGCATACAGCAAAGCAAAAGGAAAGAGGAAAATATGGACTTAAATGGATCATGTGATTGAGAATCCTCACTCTATTTTGCTTTACTGGTCCAGTCATTGTCTTTGATTCGCAAGCGCCAGTTCCATGCAGCGCATTCTTCAGCATAGTCAACGCCAACCCGGGGGCTTCTTATTACCCTTTGGACAATGATTCCACGATCTTCCAGCCAAATCTTGGAAGATTTCTCAGTCAACGGCTCTCCACACAAGGCGGTTGTAATGCCCAGGGCTTTACTAAGGCTACCTGGTCCTGCCGTCAATCGAGGCTGCACTTTCTGCATTTTCCGCCTATTCAGCATCACTTGAATACCGTCTAATGGCTCCAGAGCTCGTACGAGGACAGCGTGTGCTTTCTCTCCCGGTCCGGTTACCACATTAAATAGGTGATGAATGCCATAGCACAGGTAAATGTATGCGATGCCCCCCGGTCTGAACATGATCTTTGTCCGATCTGTGAATTTGTTTTGATAGGCGTGGCTGGCTTTATCTTCAGGGGCCTTGTACGCCTCGGTTTCCACAATGATCCCGCTGGTCAGTTTGCCATTTATCGTGGTACAAAGTACCTTGCCAAGTAACTTTTCAGCAAGTGTGATTACATCTTCCGAGAGGTAAAATTCAAGTGGTAATTTCAGGCTCGTCATTTTACTTAGAATCGCCTGCTAGAGTAGTTTGGCGATTCCTTCGTGATCATAATATTATGCGGATGACTCTCCTGAACACCGGCGTTGGTGATCTGCACAAACCGGGCTTGCTGCAGCTCCTCGATTGTTGCAGCTCCGCAGTAGCCCATTCCTGCCCTGAGGCCTCCCTTGTACTGCACCATCACCTCGGCCACCGTTCCTTTATATGGCACTCTCCCTTCAATCCCTTCGGGAACCAGCTTTTTAATGTCATCTTCTACATCCTGGAAGTAACGGTCTTTGGAACCTCTCTGCATTGCACCCAGCGATCCCATTCCCCGGTAGATCTTAAACTTTCTACCTTCATAAATGATGGTTTCTCCCGGGGCCTCTTCCACTCCGGCGAACAACGATCCGGCCATGATTGTGCTGGCACCTGCCGCCAGGGCTTTCACAATGTCTCCGGTGTAACGCACCCCTCCGTCTGCGACAATAGGAATGTCAGTGCCCTTCAATCCCTGGGAGGCATTATAGATCGCTGACAACTGGGGTATTCCTACCCCTGCCACTACCCGTGTGGTACAAATACTACCCGGCCCTACTCCCACTTTCACCCCATCAACGCCCGCATCTGCCAACGCCCTTGAGCCCTCAGCGGTAGCTACATTCCCACCAATCAATTGTAGCTCGGGAAATGCAGCTTTCAATTCTCTGATGGTATCCAATACCCCTACGGAATGCCCATGAGCAGTATCGACACATACGACATCTACTGCCACATCTCTCAAGGCTGATACACGCTCCATGGTATCTGTAGTTACACCAACTGCAGCTCCGACCACCAAACGGCCGTAGCCATCTTTACAGGCATCCGGGAAATTCTGCAATTGCATTATGTCTTTATATGTGATCAGACCGATCACATGTTTTTGATCATCTACTACCGGCAGTTTTTCGATCTTATGTACCCTGAGAATGCGCTGCGCCTCATCAAGGGTGGTGCCAGCAGGAGCGGTAATAAGATTGTCTTTTGTCATTAAATCGATGACAGATTTACCGGGATCAGTCTCAAACCGGAGATCACGATTTGTAAGAATTCCCACCAGCACATTTTCCCGGGTGGTTATGGGGATACCTCCAATCTTGTACTTACTCATCAACTCCATGGCATCACCTACCGAAGCATCGGCTTGCAAAGTCACGGGATCGAGGATCATACCACTTTCTGACCTCTTCACACTGCGCACCTGCTCTGCCTGATCCACAATACTCATGTTCTTGTGAATGATTCCGATACCTCCTTCTCTCGCCACTGCAATTGCAAGAGCCCTCTCAGTGACTGTATCCATTGCTGCGGATACAATCGGCGTACGTATTCGTAAATCTCTAGTTAAACTCGAAGTGATTTCTACTTCGCGTGGGAGAACTTGTGAAAAGGCGGGTACTAAACTTACGTCATCAAAGGTCAGTGCCGTCTCAAGAAATTTAGTGGAAGATGAGTGGTTAGTTTCCATGCGCAAAAATAGTCTTTTCTGGAAAAGTCACAATTAAAAAGCCTAATTTTCAAACCCATGTATACGTCCTTTTACGATGCTATCGGTACTGAGTGATTCTTTCTTCATGCAAGAGGCTCTAAAGGAAGCCCAAAAGGCATTTCACTCGGATGAGGTGCCGGTGGGAGCAGTGGTGGTGTGCGGAAACAGAATCATTGCCAGAGCTCACAATCAGACTGAAAAATTACAGGATTCCAGTGCGCATGCCGAAATGCTTGCCATTACCGCAGCCAGCGCTGCAATGGGTAGTAAATGGCTGGAAGAGTGTGCCCTTTTTGTCACCCTCGAGCCATGCGTGATGTGTGCGGGAGCGATTTATTGGAGCAGAGTAGGACGACTTGTCTACGGCGCCAGCGACGACAAACGGGGGTTCATGCGCTATGGGAAGGAACTCCTTCATCCCACGACCAAAGTGGAGTTTGGCATCCTGTATGAGGAATGCGGAGCATTGCTTTCCACATTCTTTACTCAGAAGCGCATCATCTGAAGTTCGCATTTAAGATGACTTTAAAGATTAGGTTAAAGTCCTTTTAAAGGGCTGGCATCGTTGATTCATTCCTTCTATTTTGCCGTTGAAGAAGTTGAGCATCTATGAATATTACTAATAAAATAATTCGTTCGGTTTTTGCCCTTTCCTTGTTTTGGCTTCTGGGGTGCGGCCCCACTTATCGGCCTTTCACTGAAGACCTTCACCGGTCGTATACCTGGGATGAAAAAGATTTGCAAAAAGTTCAATTCTATCTCTCTAATGATATTGTGCTGACAAGATCACTCTCGAAAGGTGAATCTGTAATCGAGGGAGGAAAGGTCAGATTGGAAGAAGGGAGGAGGATCGAGGAGGTCATTTTCAAAGAAGGCACACCAGGGGTATTGATCTTTATGCCAAAGGAAGACCGGATGGCGATCAGCTTTGATCGGGGAAATGATAAGTATCTGATGTTTGGGCCAAATCCTAAACAAAATGGTCGCTATGTATTGCTAGCCTCATCATGGGATTCACGAAAAGGAGAAGTGACATACGATGGGAAGAAATACAAGACTGCATCTCGCAGCGCTTTTGCTGGCTTACTGATCGATCTCAAGAAAGTGCAGAGAGTAATTGTAAGTAGAAAGAAAGCTCCCGGTCGTACTATCTAAGCATCTAGACTTTCTCAATTCCGGTAAGTAGGGGAACAAATCGGAAGTGATCGAATCGTTCAGTCTTGTAACGGTCTTCGGACAATCTGGTAATTCGCAACATGGTCTGTGTATCATCAGATCCCACTGGGATAACCAGGATACCATTGATCTTAAGTTGCTCTTTTAGGGCCCCGGGAACATTTTGAGCGGCAGCTGTGACCAAGATCTTGTCGAAGGGAGCGAACCGAGGAAGGCCTTCATTGCCATCTTTCAGAAATAAACGTATCCTTTCATAACCTATTTTTTTCAGCAACTTGGAAGTCTTGTGAAACAAGGTCTCCTGCCTCTCGATAGAATACACCTTTGCTCCAAGTTCACTTAATATTACAGCCTGGTACCCACTACCTGTTCCGATCTCCATTACTTTGTCACCTTTTTCGATTTTGAGTAGCTCGGTTTGATAGGCTACAGTAAATGGCTGGGAGATCGTCTGGTCACTACCGATAGGAAAGGCAACATCTTTGTAGGCCCAATCTTCAAAGGCGCGATCTAAGAAAAAATGACGGGGGATTTTGCCGAGGGCATCCAGTATCCTTTCATCTTTGATACCTTTCTTTCTAACGATATCTACGAGCTTCTTTCGAAGCCCCCTATGTCTGTAATTGTCAATCAAACGACCGGATTCACGCTGAGGGTAAATATAGAACTATATTGCTATTTTTGGCCACTTCACCATGATGGTTGCGAATGAATCAAATCAAGTTTGGTACGGATGGCTGGAGAGCCATCATTGCTAAGGAATACACTGTTGACAACGTGCTCCGGGTTTCGGAAGGAACAGCCAAATGGATGACCAAAGCAGAACATGATAGTGTCGTCATCGGCTACGATTGCCGCTTTGGGGGTACCATGTTTGCGGAGGCAGCTTCATCAGCATTAATAGATCATGGAATTACGGTACATGTTGACAAGAATTTTGTGACAACCCCAATGGTCTCATTGGGTGTACTGAAGCTTTCAGCAGGCCTGGGCATAGTCATTACAGCCAGCCATAATCCTCCATCGTACAACGGTTACAAGTTGAAGGCAAGCTACGGTGGGCCGTCGATACCAGCTGATATTGCTGCAGTAGAGGCACTTATTCCTGAGACTTCAACGTCATCATACCGCGATTTCAAGGAACTGGAGAAGACGGGCAGGCTACATTATGTTGATTTGGAGCAGATGTATTTAGATCATATCAGGGCAAGTTTTGACATGCAGTTAATTCAAAGCCAACAGCAATCAATGGCTTATGATGCGATGTATGGTGCCGGGCAGAACGTCATGAAGAAACTTTTCCCCAAAGCTACTTTGCTACACTGCGATTACAATCCCTCATTCTTGGGCACTGCTCCGGAGCCCATTGACAGAAACCTCCGGGAGCTGTCAAAAACTATTGCAGCTGATTCCTCTCTCACCTTTGGAATCGCCCACGATGGTGATGCAGATCGCATCGGGATGTATGATGAAGACGGAATATTTGTCGATAGCCATCGGCTGTTGCTGCTCTTACTCAAGTACCTGTATGAGTATAAGGAAATAAAAACTGGAAAGGTAGTATGCTCTATCTCAGTCACCAATAAGTTGAAGCGCCTGGCCGAATTTTATGGGTTGGAGTATGTGACTACTAAAATCGGATTCAAGTATATCGCTGAGATCATGAGTCAGGAGCCAGTATTGGTAGGTGGTGAAGAGTCGGGTGGTATTGCTGTCAGCGGTCATATTCCCGAACGAGACGGTGTCTGGACAGGACTGCTTCTACTCGAGTTTATGGCTAAAACCGGCAAGACTTTAAAGCAGTTACTGGATGATGTGTATGATCAGGTGGGCCGTTTCGATTATTATCGAGATGATCTGCACCTCAAAGAAGAACAGAAGCAAAGGATCATCAAGGCTTGTGCAAATGGAGAGTTGAAAATGATCGGAGACCTGCCTATTGTCGATACTGATGACCTGGATGGATACAAGTTTATTTTGGGTGATGATACCTGGGTGATGATTCGGCCCTCAGGCACAGAACCCGTGCTTCGGTTCTACTGCCAGGCCGAAGACCTGCAGAAAGTGAGAGCTATTCTGGATAAAACCAAAAAAACGGTCCTAGCTCTCTAGCCAAATTTTCAGATAAGGGATAAATACAAGACAGCCTACCACTAAAGCGGTCAAACTGGCTATTAGCACGGCCCCGGCTGCCAGATCCTTTACCTTGCCAATCTCATGGTGGTGCCTTGGTTGTACATAATCACACAATTTCTCCACAGCGGTATTTAGTGCTTCTGAAGCAAGGACAAGACCTGATGCCAGCAGAACGGCAGTCCATTCAGAAGTAGTTAGCCTACATAGAAATCCGAGAATCAACACTGCGAGCAAAGCTACCAGGTGAAGCCTGGCATGCTTTTCGGACCGAAAAAGCTCAAAAACCCCGTTTAAAGCGGCCTTAAACCTAATCCATTCCTGTCGAAGCACTGTCTCTAAGCTTTTGGAATTGGAACTCACCTATTATGCCAATGCGTTGCGAAAAGTCATCATAAAAATTAGAGAAGTTTAGGCATTCAAGATCCCGGCTGAAAAAGATGTGATTTGTAGGTGGATATAAAGATGGGGATAAAGTTTTGCGACTATCATTGAGTTCGGCTTTCACCCGGAAGTCCTGGATCTCATCGGAAAATTGGTCGAGGTGATAGTTCCCGGTGGTGAGAATCGGGCCGGTTGTTTCCAGAACGCAATTAGCCACTGCATCCAATTGATTCCTCAGTCGTTCAAAGGATCGACGGAAAAGGGGTGGATTGGTATTGGAGGTGAAGACGGTAATCTGATGAAGGCTATTCAGTTCTATCTTGGTTTGTAGATTAGGAATCTCTCCAAAATAAAAGGTATCGACTGCTACGATTGGATATTTTGAGAATATAGCACAACCATGATCGTCGATACGGGTGATCGTGGAATAATAAGGATATCTGCTTGTCAGGGAACCTTCAAGCGCCCTTTCCCAATTGGGAGTGATCTCAACAAGAGTGACGATATCAGCATCCTGGCTGAGCAGGGAATGAATAGAATTTCCGTCGGGAGCAGTCAAGCTACTGGTGCTGGTATGAGCAAGTAGAAAAGTTGGTTCTTCAGTCTTTACCGGAGGCGCAATACTGATGTCGGCACGTAACTTGAAGTATAAACATAAAGCTGCACTGCAGGCAAAGGCGGTAAACAATAGTCTTTGTTGATCAAACAAATGAAAGATCAAACCCGCTACTAAGTAGAGTAGCATCAACTGCACTGCATGACTCGATATCTTCTTGAGAATGACGATATCAGGTGTAAAAACGGTAATAGCCAAAATGGAGATCATGCCCACTATGAGCAGGTTTGAAACGAATGGATGGCTAAGCACTGTTTTCAACATGTTCAAATATACAAGGACAGTTCAGAGTTTGCCTGCTAGCACACAGGTATCTTTCCATCTGATACGGTCACCTTCGGCAGTTAGTAGTTCTACCCGCAGGATATAAGTTCCGACCGGAGCTCTTAAGCCTGAATCCAGCTGTCCATCCCATCGTACTATGCCGGATTGGTTCCAGGATTGGTTATTGATGGGCTGAGTGACAAGATGCCCGGCTACATTATAAATGTAGAGACTGCCAAAATATCCATCATGTGGTAAAGAATAATGCAATCGCATGAAGTCATCCACACCATCTCCATCAGGAGAAAATACCTCCGGATCTAATGAAAACTGATCTGCTGATTGAAACGAGGGTCGGTTCTGACTATTCCTGCCTGTTGGTGTGCCGAAACCAGCCAGGCTGGATGCACTCGCCCAATTATCCTGATTCATCGAATCCCCAACCGGATCGATCCGTTCCAAACTCACCCC
>JAHELJ010000033.1:0-3840 GCA_024644235.1 Lewinellaceae bacterium | reverse complement strand
GAACGATAGAATCTGCTTGTTGAAGAAAACCGTTATCAGGTCGTCTTCCGGAACAATACTTAATATTTCAAATGAACTAAGAAGTTCTGCATTTCTGACACTGTTAGAGGACCCCGGAGTCCCACCTGTCAGATCGTTTGATGCTGTCCAGTTACTTTCTTGGGTACAGGGATCAAAAGGATTGATCATTTCCAGACTATATCCTCCATCGTCCTTTCCGGGATCGTGATACCACGAGCGATCATAACTTATCCGGTGAATCAATGTTCCCTCATCAGTTTGGAGCGCAAGGTCATCACCGTCGTTTCGCAAAGCCGGAAACACCTCCATACCAATGACTTTTCCATAACTACCAAGTGCTTCGGTATCTTCCTCCCGGCAAATGATGATATAGTCGCCAGGTAGCATCAGGGCTGAAGGGATATCAAGGGCTGTCCCACTATTTGTCATTTTCAGATTTTGCAGGTCGATTGCAGGCCCTGCTATTCCCGGATAATGCAACTCAATGAATTCCACCTCTGGCAAGCCCACTGTGGGGACTGGGTCGGCAAGAATTTCATTGATAATAATCTGGTAAGGAGCAATATTCACTTCGGGTGTCCATTGGAACTGTGCTTCCAGGCTTGATAATTCGCCATTTAGATCCTTGATCTCTTCAACAATTAAAGTGTACGGTTGAAAGGGCTGGATCTCATTCTCAAATGTCAAATGAAGTTGTTGATTTGTGGGGCTGAGTACGCTCTGATCCGGAGATCCGACCCCTGGTTGCACTTCATAAATTAGCGGGTCTTCTGCAACCAACCGGTCTACTGGTGCAGTAAGATTTACAGCTATTTTGTTGGTATTGATAACTTCAATGGATCCAATAGTGAGGGAAGGAGTTCCCATAACAGCCAATATGTTATCAAAAACAAACCCTTGTTTTCGGCTCTCGGTGTAGTTACATTCAAAGCCGAAATAGGATACTTCTGATAGTTCTGGTTCAAGGCTATTTGTTTCAAATTCAAGTTTCTTTGAGAAGGTGGTGGCATCAATAGTTTTTAAACGGAATTGAAAATTAGAAGTGAGTGTGATTTCCAAATCGAGAAAAGGTATTTCTGAATACCTTGTAACTCCACGTGCGATAGATGTTGGCAAACCACTCTCCAGCCGAAACAGTCGCCAAACATCCTCGTTGCCATTTTCACCAAGTTCAAGATAAAAACCATCGGCCGAGTTGGGATCAGGGTTGTCCATGACCAGGTAGATCCTGAGCTTATTGCTTTGAGATGGATTGAAAAGCAATGATCCCTGAATACTCCACTGATATGGCGCCACCACCGAATGTGGCAGGTAAATGAAACTGGTCCCTGGCCCGTCCGCATCTAACTGAAGCTGTCCAGCGTTATTAACTATGAAATCGTCCACGTCACCTTGCCAGGCAGGTGCAGAATGTATGTCACCATCCGAAAAATCCTCCATAATCTGAGCGGAGATTTTCTGACAAAGGATGAACAGGGACAGGATAAGGAGAGGCCAGGATTTCATGAACGGGACTAGGGCATCAAACAGTTTTGGATATCTTTGCTTTCCTCCATTAAATAACAAAAAATAAACGAAGTAAGATGAAAGTTGCGGTGGTAGGTGTGACTGGTTTGGTAGGCCAGGTGATGTGTAATGTGCTGAGGGAAAATAATTTTCCGGTTAGCGATTTTATACCGGTGGCATCCGAACGTTCGGTAGGAAAACCCATTTCATTTGGTGATCGGTCATTTCCGGTTTTTTCAATGTCTGACGCGATAGCTGCCCGTCCTGATCTGGCGATCTTTTCGGCTGGAGGTTCTGTGTCTCTCGAATGGGCACCCCGATTTGCTGAAGTTGGCACCACTGTGGTCGATAACTCTTCAGCCTGGCGAATGGATCCTGATAAGAAACTGGTGGTACCGGAGGTTAATGCTTCAGTCCTCACCAAGGAGGATAAGATCATTGCCAATCCAAACTGCTCAACCATTCAGATGGTGGTAGCGTTAGCTCCTCTTCACCGGGCTTTTGGCATCAAGAGGTTGGTCATATCCACCTATCAGAGTTTTACCGGCACCGGTGTAAAGGCGGTACATCAGTATGAAGAGGAAAAAGCAGGAAAACAAAGTGAGGCACCGGCCTATCCGCATCCCATTTTTGAAAACTGTCTGCCTCACTGTGATGTTTTTCTGGAGAATGGTTACACAAAGGAGGAAATGAAACTTGTGAATGAGACCCGCAAGATTCTGGGAGACCCTGATCTGCCAATTACTGCAACTGCAGTAAGGGTACCCGTCTATGGTGGACATTCGGAATCGGTTAACGTGGAATTGGGACGATCTTTTGAAATAGGAGAAGTCTATGAAGCCCTTTCAGGTTCAAGTGGTTTGGTGGTTATGGATGACCCGTCCACCAATGTGTACCCGACGCCAAGGGCTGCACATAACAAGAATGAAGTTTTTGTCGGTCGAATAAGGAGGGATGAATCTGTTGCCAATGGAATTAATCTATGGATTGTTGCAGATAATTTGCGAAAGGGAGCGGCTACCAATGCTGTACAAATCGCTGAATATCTGGCCTCAAAGCATTTTGTCTAACTTGTATTTATCTACCTAATCATGTAACTTATCTTTTCTCAGCATGCGTCAACCACGGAAATATCGACTACAGAAACTCGTAACTCATGAGAACAAGACTAGTATTTTGGGGTCAAAAGGACCAAAACGAGAAAGTATTAATAGGAATTAAGCTTAACGAAGAGGAGAATAACATTGATGTTTACATTTTTCCCGAGAACCAGACCACAGAAGATTTTGTAACCCAAATGCATCAGCATTGGCGACTCAGTGCTGACATTGAATTTCCCGAACATACCCATCTTCAACGACCATTAAGTATCAGTGAACCTCTGCTTCCGGCAGAATATACTGTCGATCGAGAAGACATTCTGAAACGTGCTCAAACAGAATGGCACTTCATTGTCTTGTCGGCCAAATTGTATCAAACCTACCAATCGGAACTGGAAGACTTTAAGGATAAGATTGAAAAACTGTCGAAATTCGATTCGGGAATTTGGGAGGAGTTGAAGGGCTTCTGGTCAAAAGTGCAGGAGCAGGTGAGAGAAAGAAATCTATTCCGGGATCATGCAAACGCTGTAAGGAATGGCACCAATGAGCTATTTTCCAAACTCAAGGAACTGCGTAAGGAATTGGATCATGAGTTTCATGAGCTCTCCCAACAAAATCTGGAAAAATTCAAGGAGAAGTTTGCTGAAATCGACAGACGAATCCAGGAAGGGCTGAGCCTTCAACCTATATTCCAGGAATTGAAAGACCTGCAGCGTCAGTTTCGAGACACCAAATTCATTGGAGATCACCGGTCCGTGGTCTGGAAAGAGTTGGATGGACTGTTCAAAAAGGTGAAATCCAAAAAATTCGGCCCCGGAGCAATCAAGAAATCGAACCCCTTGGAGCGGGTGAAACGGAGGTACGACGGTCTGATAAATGCAATCGAGAAGATGGAGAAATCAATCCAAAGGGATAAGAAGGATTTGGTTTTTCAAAATGAACGCATAGAAATGGCCGAAGGATCTTTGGAGGCTCAAATTCGGGTAGCAAAGATCAAGATGATTGAAGAACGCATTCGATCGAAGGAAGAGAAACTTGGCGAGATGAAGAAAACCCAGTCACAGCTGGAAGACAAAATGTCTGTACTGCAGCGGAAAGAAGATCGCAGGCTTGAAGCTCAAAAGATTCAGGAAGTCAAGGAGGAACTCAAAGAGAAAATTGCTGCTGAAATCAAAGAGGCTGAACGTGCTCGTGAGGGAGATGAAACGATTCA
>JAHELJ010000183.1 GCA_024644235.1 Lewinellaceae bacterium | reverse complement strand
AGCCGTTAGCTCGACCATAAACTCCCCATCCACCAGATCCACTTGCCACTCCTGTGACACCATCCGAGCCACTACCACTAGCTTCTCCATAGACGCCATTGCCATTGGCTTTATTGGTCTTACCATGCACTCCATGGCCGGCATCTGCGCGAGCTTCACCTCTTACCCCCGTGTAGCCGATACCCTTTACCCCTATACTTCCTGAGTTCGTTGGAGGTGGTACAAGCGGTCCAATTGGTCCACTGTAAGCTTCCAGAGCAACTTGCCCCTCAACGGAGGTCTCTACTAGCAACTTTGGAAAAGTCGGTCCAATCACCTGGCAAAACAAGGGGAGAGTTGAGCAGATAAAAAATAGGGGAAAGATTAATGTTCTCATGATTTGTATGATTTCTTTCCACTTTATTCAAATGCAGGCAAGAGATCTTAACAGTATCGTACTGAAAAATGTCAATTCAAAGAACTATACGAAGATAAAAGCCGTCTATGCCTTAAACTCACGCGCCAGGATGAAGAGAATATTGTTAGTTTTCATTAGCGCACTTATGATCCAATCTGCATGTCAAGAAGCAGATTCGGCTGATCTCAACATGGTTTTTGTAGAAGGAGGACTATTTGTCATGGGTACGGATTCCCTTACTCTTGACAGTCTTGTCGACCATTACGGATTCCCTAAAGCTTACCTTGCTTCTGAATTTCCCCCGCATGAAATTGCCCTGAGCTCTTTCTTTTTTGGCAAAACTGAGGTGACAAATGCGGAGTTTAGAAAGTTCCTGTTGGAAAATCCTGAGTGGCAGAAAGGGAGACTACCTGACTCCTTGCACAACGGCAACTACTTGAGACATTGGAACAATAATGTATATCCAGATGGTGAGGATGATCTCCCAGTAGTGAATGTCACCTGGCATAGTGCGGTTGCTTATTGCCAATGTCAGAACAAGCGGTTACCTACCGAGGCCGAATGGGAGTTTGTCGCCCGCAACCAAGGTGACATGAAAAAATATCCCTGGGGCAATGCAGAACCCGATAGCACGAAAGCCAACTTTCATGGAGGTATCGGCCGGCCGCTGCCTGTGAAAAGCTTTCCACCTAATGAACTGGGGATTTTTGATCTTGCTGGAAACGTTTGGGAGTTCACACTCGATGAATGGTCTCAAGATTATTATAAAAATAGTCCCCCTGCAGATCCTGTCAACGGTCACAAGAATTACTCCGACGATGACCTACTGCGAGTCAAGACGAGAAGAGTCATTCGCGGCGGTAGCTGGGGAGGATCGCCAGTCAATTTGCGAACCCGGTTTCGGGATAGCCACCCACCGAACGGTGCCGGCGATCATGTTGGCTTCCGGTGTGTTAAAGAGGTGACATCCTGACATCTGTTAAAAGCACGTCTCGTCAGCACAGTGATTATTAGTTTAGCTCTTGATGTCTAGTTTTAGATCAAGAGATAATTCCCATACTGCCTAACAAACACAACATGGAAAAAATCAAAACCATCACGCCTCACCTATGGTATGATACGGAAGCACGACAGGCCGCCGAGTTCTACGTATCCATTTTTCCCGGTTCAAAGATTAAGAGAGTGCGGAGGATCGACGGAATCCCTTCCGGGAAAGTGGACATTGTGTCCTTTGAGTTGTGCAAGCAGCCCTTCATGGCAATCAGCGCCGGACCTATGTTCAAATTCAATGAATCGGTAAGCTTCATGGTCCACTGCGACACCCAGGAAGAAATCGACTACTATTGGCATAACCTGACCGGAGGAGGCGAAGAACAGCCCTGCGGTTGGCTAAAGGACAAGTATGGCCTATCCTGGCAGATTGTTCCCAGCGAAATGGACAGGATGATGGAAACGGGCACAGCTGAACAGGTAGGCAGGGTCACCAAAGCTTTTCTACAGATGAAGAAGTTTGAAATAGACACTTTACGAAAAGCTTTTGCCCTATCATGATCACTGCTCATGGTTCAATCGAATAATTGATTTTCAGATGCCTAATCCTAAAATATGCTAACCAATATCCACCCTAAATTACCCATGCGAGATAAGAATGCAACCAAGCACTATTATGTCGACAAGTTAGGGTTCGTGGAATCCAAGGACTATGGAGATTATCTCATTCTCAGAAAGGATAAGATCGAAATTCATTTCTTTCTGTTTAAGGATCTCAACCCGCTGAAAAATTACGGCCAGGTGTATATCCGAACTGAAAATATTGAGCGTTTCTACCTGTCACTTTCGGAAAAGAAGGTTGAAATTCATCCAAACGCCCCACTCCAAACCAAGCCTTGGGGACAGAGAGAATTTTCACTCTTAGACCCTGATCATAATTTATTGACTTTCGGACAGCCTGTCTGATCGGAAACTCTCTACCAGATAGTTGGTACATAACATACGGGAATTCTGCCAGCACCGCCACGATTGGATACCTGTTGGAAATCCTAATCCATAGCGGGTCTGTCGATGATGCCTTCCGGATTCTCCTCAAGTTTTGTCAAGAAACCTTAGAATACTGGTCAACTTGTCAAGGTGATTCTGGCTGACCGGAATCCGGTGGATCCCAATATGGAGATAGTTATTCTTAATGGCCTCAATCTTATTGGTTTGAACGATGTAGGAGCGGTGCACCCGGAGAAAACCTTTGTCAATCAGCTTCTCTTCCAATGCCTTCAGGGTGAGCTTGGTCAGGATAGGTCTCTCTGCCGATGTAGTGAAAATCTTTACGTAATCCTTCATCCCTTCTATGTGGGTGATCTCCTTGATCATGACCTTGACCAAAGCGTATTCCACGTGGACAAAGAAGTGATCACTAGTGTCGACTGTTCGACTTTCAGGCTTCTGCCCCTGCGCTATTGAATCTCTCTGACTTTGGCTGAGGGCTTTGTAGGCAGCCTTGGTAAACCGCTCCATACCAACCGGCTTTACCAGGTAGTCGACTACTTCCAAGTCATAGCTTTCAACCGCATAATTGTCATAAGCAGTGACAAAAATCACCATCGGCTTACTTTTCAGGGTGGAGAGAAAAGTAGTACCCAACATTCCTGGCATCTGAATGTCGAGAAATATCAAATCAATAGGATTTTTCTCCAACTCCTCCATAGCCTCGAAGGCATTTTTTACACTGGCCACGAACTCCAGAAATGGTAGTTTTTCAATGTTTTCTCGAATAAGGTCCCTGGCTAGCTTTTCGTCATCAACAACCAGGCATTTGAGTTTTTTCATTGGATGCGAATTTTGCTAATCAATCCTCTTACCTCCTTTTGAATCTATTTTAAGCTCCAAGTTAACCTCAAACCATCCGTCATAGGATGAAATATCTAATTGGTGATCATTGGGATATAAGAGCTCAATTCTCCGGATCACATTTTTAAGGCCTATACCCGAGCTTGGATCTTTTGCTT
>JAHELJ010000032.1 GCA_024644235.1 Lewinellaceae bacterium | reverse complement strand
AAAAGGTCGGCATGAAGGGCAAAGGCCTTCGCTTCATTGGGATGAGTCTTTTCCAAGATCTCAGCCAATTCTATGAGGGTTGATGCTTCTTCACTGGTGGGATTCTGCTGGACCTGACGGACATATGGCATCAGTTCTGCTATTTTGATATCAATCGATGCTTCCTCATTCTCAATGATCGGACGGATTGAGCTCAAATAACTGGCGTGCTTCCCTTCTTTACGAAATGCACTGGCAAGCGCTACATTCGCCCTGGCATCATTGGGATCTAATCTCAGAATTTCACGGAAAGTGTCTTCAGCTTGGCTGTTCTTACCAATAGCCCGGTAATAATTTGCGAGAATATGCTTGTATGAGATGTTTTCCGGAAAACTCTTACTTAGAATTTCTACTTCATCCAAGGCCTTATTTTTCTTACCCATCTTCTTGTAAAGATCATGCTTAAGCAGTGATGTCTCCTGGTTGACTCCAATTTGAAGCTGCAGATCATCCAGCACTTCCACGGATTTTGCCAATTCACCAGCCTGGGCGTAGTAGAAAGCCTTCTTTCGAAAAACCTCTACATTACTGGGATCGAGCCTGGACAATTGCTCGTATACTTCGGCGGTCTGGTGGTATTGCTTGAGTTGGTCGTAGATATTGGCTTTTAGAATGAGATACCACTTGTTTGAATCATCTATTTCAATAGCGAGGTTTACATTGTGGAGTGCATCTTCATATTTCCCTTGGCGAAACAGGATTCCGGCTAGTTCAAAAGCAGCCACATCGTTCCTTGGATACTTCTTGAGAATCTGGCCGAATAGATCAATCGCTGCGTCATAATCCTGCAGGATATAGTATTTTTTGGCCTCAATCATCATTTTCTCCTCGCTCACCTGCTCCTCGGTATAACGATAATCCGTTATTTGAGCAAAGCCAGCTAGATGGATGACGGCCACTAGAAGTGCCGTAAAAATTCTTTCTCTCAACATATGAGTTAAATACAATAACGATCCCTTTGGTTCAGGGATTGCGCAATCTAATCGACTAACGTAATCTTCAGAAAATTGGTTCGATACCGCTTATGCAAGGGCATTGCCCCTGTGTTGACGATGTAGTCTCCTTTTTTCACTTTTTTAGCAGCCTCGAGTATCTTTATGACGTCGACGATGGTCTCATCAGTTGAGGTAAATTTGTCGTAAAAGAAGCCTTCAACTCCCCATACAAGATTGAGCATGCAAAGAGTGAAAATTTCATCTGAAAATATATATACTTTGCAATTGTCTGGACGGTAGCTAGCGACTTTGAGTCCCGTGTATCCGGACTTGGTCACCCCTACGATCCCTACAGCACCAATGTCCATAGCTGTCTTTCCGGCATTAAAACAAATGACATCCGAAAGATAGGTTGGTGACTTACTGGAGGCTTTCGGGCGTTTTTTACCCAACTCATAGTTCTTTTCGGCTTCTGCAATGATTCTGTTCATCGCTTCCACAACCTTCACAGGATGGTTTCCGACTGCTGTTTCAGCGCTAAGCATTACTGCATCCGTCCCGTCCAATACCGCATTTGCTACATCCAGAATCTCGGCACGAGTAGGTGAAGGATTTGTAATCATACTATCCATGAGCTGGGTCGCCACAATCACCGGTTTGCTTTCCTGGATACATTTGTTGATGATCATTTTCTGCATGGATGGCAGACGCTCCATTGGCACCTCCACTCCCAGATCACCCCTGGCGATCATCACCGCATCAGTCTGTTTAATAATCTTATCTATGCGATTAATGGCTTCCGGCTTTTCAATTTTTGCGATAACCTTTGCCGGATGATTTACTGCTACAATCCTCTTCTGCAGACTCTTGATCTCCTTTCCGGATCGCACAAAAGACAAAGCAATCCAATGGACAGGTTGTGTGAGGATAAATGCGAGATCTCTTTCGTCTTTTTCAGTCAGGGCTGGCAGGGATACTTTGGTATCGGGCAGATTGACACCCTTTCTTGATGAAAGCTTCGTACCAAACAGAACCTTCAATTTAACACGCTCCTTTTTATCTGTTTCCAACACTTGCAAAACCACTTTTGCATCATCGACCAGAATGCGCTCTCCCTCTTTCACATCCACTGGAAAGTTCTGGTAATTGATCTGAATTCCTTCTTTGTTTCCTGAACAAGGAGTGGTCCTAAAGTATATGATGTCGCCCGGAGTAAGGGGCATCGATCCTCCTTCTATTTCATCAATCCTGATTTTGGGGCCCTGCAGATCGGCCAGAATACCTACGTAGAGGCCATATAGTTCGTTGATTTTGGTAATATACTGGATGACTTGTTCATGCTCGCTATGCTCTCCATGAGAAAAATTCAACCTAAAGACATTCACACCCGATTGCACCAACTCGAGTAAGTTGGCGTAAGAACTTGATGCTGGTCCCACTGTAGCTACAATCTTTGTCCTCTGATGACTAGTAATTTCCATATGGGCGTTTCTAAATGACCGCTAAAGGTACGCTATCCAAAGAAATTTATTCAAAGTTGAATTTTTCTTTGACTTTGTGTGTTACGCATGATGTAATATTAATGGAAGGGTGTAAAAGAGTGATTGAAAGGATGCTGGAAAATTGATTGAAAAATTGCTTATCCAGATCCTAAAGTTTTATTTTTGCCCTCACTTTTCTTAACCTTAACAATTTAGAGTGTATGTCTATAGCAGATAGAGTTACAAAAATCATCGTTGACAAGTTGGGTGTTGACGAATCTGAAGTCACTGCTGAAGCTAGTTTTACAAATGATTTGGGTGCTGACTCACTGGATACGGTAGAACTAATTATGGAATTTGAAAAAGAATTTGACATCTCCATACCTGACGAAGAAGCTGAAAATATTCAGACTGTCGGTCAGGCCATAGAATACTTAGAAAAAGAGGCTAAGCCGTAGTGCTACAAGCCATCTAAAGCAGACCGGAATCCACAAATGTTCGCTAGACATTTGTGGATTTTTTATTTTTACCAAGCTGATTATGAAATCTTTCTATGCGTAGAGTAGTGGTAACTGGGTTGGGTGCATTGACTCCCATTGGGAATAATCTTCAAGCCTATTCGCAAGGTCTCAAGGCAGGACAGACAGGTGCCGATATCATAACTCAATTTGATGCCACACCCTTTAAAACCCAATTTGCATGTGAAGTGAAGGACTTCGATCCAGAGGCATATCTAGATCGTCGTGAAGCCCGTCGTCTCGATAAATTCTCCCAGTTTGCTTTGATTGTTGCCGAGGAAGCTATTCAACATTCCGGGCTTGAGGTTGATAAGATCGATCCGGATCGTGCTGGCGTGATCTGGGGCTCGGGAATCGGAGGTCTCCGCTCGCTGGAGATTGAGATTGAGGAGAATAAGGATACCAAAACACCCCGATACAATCCCTTCATGATTCCCAAGATGATCGCCGATATTGCCCCGGGTCATATCTCAATTAAATACGGTTTTAGAGGTGTCAACTATGGCACCATTTCAGCCTGTGCTTCTGCCACCCATGCCCTGATTTGCGCCATGGATAACATCCGGCTAAACCGCGCTGATATTGTCATTACTGGAGGTTCGGAAGCCGCCGTGACAAAGGCTGGCATAGGTGGATTTGGCTCTATGAAGGCGCTGTCTCAGCGGAATGACGATCCAGCAACCGCCTCTCGACCCTTTGACCGTGATCGCGATGGATTTGTCCTTGGTGAAGGCGCAGCGGCAATCGTACTTGAAGACTATGAACATGCCCTGAAAAGGAATGCAACAATTTATGCGGAACTCGTCGGTGGCGGGCATACTGCTGATGCTTACCACATTACCGCTCCCCATCCGGAGGGACTGGGAGCTTCCACAGTCATGTTGCAAACTCTCAAAGATGCCGGCTTAAATGCTGATGAAATTGATTATGTAAACGTTCATGGCACTTCTACACCTCTTGGCGACGAAGCAGAGCTAAAAGCGATTCAATCCGTTTTTGGAGATCACAGCTACAAGCTAAGTATCAGCTCGACCAAATCTATGACCGGTCATCTCTTAGGCGCATCTGGTGCTATTGAGGCAGTGGCTGCAATCTTAGCCATGCAACATTCCTTTGTTCCACCTACGATCAATCACTTCACGGACGATCCGGAAATCGACTCACGATTGAATCTGACTTTCAACGAGGCACAGGGTCGCGAAATCAACGCTGTTATGAGCAACACGTTTGGCTTCGGGGGGCACAATGCCTGTGTTATTTTTACGAAAATCTAGATTTTGGGTCTCATCAGAAGATACTACAACTACTTCTTCTCCTCACGGCGTAACCTTGCTCGAAGACTCAGGCCAATTCTTGGATTTGTTCCATCTAATCTCGACCTCTTTCAACAAGCCTTTTTCCATAAATCAAACCATCACAACACTAAGAAAAGCAAGGGCATAAAGTTTAACAATGAGCGCCTGGAATATTTGGGCGATGCCATACTAAGTACTATCGTCGCAGAATATCTCTTCAAAAAATACCCGAGTAGTAATGAAGGCTTTCTAACCAAGATGCGAGCAAAGATTGTTAAGCGTAAAACGCTCAATTTGATTGGAGACAAAATGGGACTTGATATGATCCTTATGGAGTATAACAACAACACCCGCTTGAGTAAATCGATGATGGGCAACGCCTTAGAGGCTCTCGTGGGAGCTGTATATCTGGAGAAGGGATATGAAGCAACCAAGCTGTTTGTGATAAGTCGCATCCTCCGTGAATACCTCGATGTCCATGCCCTGGAAAAGAAAGACGATAACTTTAAGAGCATATTGTTGGAGTGGTGCCAGAAAAACGGGAAAGACATCTCTTATGAGGTGATCGACTACTACAAAATGGATAAACGTGATCGCTTTAAAGTAGCCGTTGTCGTAGATGGCGACCAAGTAGCTGAAGCCGAAGATTACAATAAGAAAAGTGCTGAGCAAAGTGCTTCGAAATTGGCCCTGAATATACTTTACGACAATTCCCAAGATGATATATGAAGGCAACCTTGCGTCCTTCTTCAGATCGTCTTGTCTTGATGCAGGAAGGGATTACACACTTGCAGCAGTGGCTAAGGGATCTCATCAAGATCGGCATTCTTCAATTTGATTTTGAAACCTCAGTCTTCGAGATCAGCTCTCGTATGGTTGATGCTAAATTGGGTGCTATTGCCAACCGCTTAAGACAAATGAGTCTCTTAGATCGAACTGACCCTGAATGGGTTCAACGGATTACCGCAGATCTGGCCAAATTGTTCCTCATTACACTCCAATTCAGTCGGTTAGATAAATTGTCGGAAGCTGAAAAAAGCGGTCTATTTGCCCAATGCGGATTTTCAATCAGGAGAGAAAATTTAATGCAACAGAAAGGTTTGCGAGATCTTTGGCTGGTAGTGGGGCAAAACAAATCACAGGCAGAAAATCTGCAAATTCGAAAAACCTGGCTCTCAGGTGTTCAGTCTGCTAGAACGGCCCTGATATTGGATTATGCTTTTGGTCGCAGCACATTCAAAGAGACGTATCTGGTGGGAAGTCTTTTGAAAGGCACCTTAGTTTATTATCCTGGCACTTTCGCGATGCGAGCCTTATTTAAGGACAAAACTGAACAAAAGCTGACAGATCAGAAACCAGCCAGCTTTAAGTCCATAGAGGCATTCTTAAAACAATATGCAACTGCTCTTTCGAAAAATTTGTGGATTGAAAATTTTCCTTGTAGCCTAAGCAACATAAGGGTGTTTCGGGATGGGGAGGGCTTCGCATTGGTCGATCAATATCACAAAAAGATTACCATAAGTGATCAGGAAAGAGGATGGAATCTGGTTTCATTAAGTGGAGGAGGACCTATACAACTGTTTGGTGAATGGAATGGCAGAAAGTTGTATCCACTTTCATTTTATGATTTGCAAAAAATTTATGCGCTTGAGAGCGATTTTTAACTTTATACCTCTCATTTTATAACCAGCAGAATTTTGGACTTATGAGATCAGGAGCCATTGACCTTTTCACCTTAGGTTTGTTTTTGTGCATATGTATGTCTATTAGCTCATGTAAGTCAAGCTCCCAGTCGGGCACTGAAAATATGGAACAAGTTTTATCAATTTCCGCGAAGCCTTACGGACAAATGGACCAGGGCCAGGTGACTGAATACACCATGGTCAATGAGAAGGGAATGATAGTTAAGATCATCAACTATGGCGCAATCATAACAACCATAATGGTGCCTGATCGTGAAGGTGCAATTGATGATGTCGTCTTGGGTTTTGACAATTTAGAGGATTACCTGGCTCCCCATCCATTCTTTGGAGCAGTTGTCGGCAGATATGGTAATCGTATTGGGGGTGCCCAGTTTGAGTTGGATGGCATCACTTACACTCTTGCCAAGAACAATGGAGAGAATCACTTACATGGTGGCATCAAAGGGTTTGACAAATACCTATGGCAAAGTGACACTATTAAGAAGGCCGATCGTGTCGGTGTGCACTTGATCCGCACCAGCCCGGATATGGAGGAGGGCTACCCAGGAACCCTGGAAGTGAGATTGACCTATTGGCTTGACAATAATAACAACCTCGGTATCGACTATGAAGCCAACTCTGATAAGCCGACTATTTGCAATCTTACCAACCACTCGTATTTCAACCTGGGAGGGAAAAACGCTGCGGATGTGTTGTCGCACGAGGTTATGATCAAAAGTGAAAATATTACACCGGTTGATGCTGGACTGATTCCCACCGGTGACCTTCTGCCAGTTGAGGGCACACCTTTCGATTTCAGACAGCCGGTTGCTATTGGTGAGCGTGTAGATGACAACCATGAGCAGATAAGATTAGGAGGTGGTTACGATCACAACTTCGTCATTCGACGTGAAACACCTTCCGATTTGGAACTCATCGCATCCGTTTTTGATAGGAACAGTGGCAGATTCATGGAAGTCCTATCAAAGGAGCCTGGAGTGCAGTTTTACTCGGGAAATTTTCTGGATGGATCACTCACCGGCAAGAATGGTAAGCAATATGTAAAACGCTCCGGCCTCTGCCTGGAGACCCAGCATTTCCCGGACTCTCCGAATAAACCAGCATTTCCATCAGTGAGGTTAGATCCTGGTGAAATTTATGAAACAAGCACGGTATACCGCTTCTCAGTAAAGTGATCATTTGACATCGCGGACACATCGAAACCCCGTGTGCTCCATACCAGTATCCGGGCTTGACTTCATCCTGGCGGCAACCCGGTAACCTGAACAATAGCTATCATTACATAAAAAAGATCCTCCTCTAATGACTTTCTTTGGTACGGTGGGCTCCATGGGATCATAACTGGTTTCGGGCCCTATGGGATTTGAAGCAGGGCCTGGCAAGTCCCCTTGCTGAAAGTAATAATGAAAGTGATACCAATCGGCTGTCCATTCCCATACATTGCCAGCCATATCATAAAGACCATATCCGTTCGGTTGAAAGGACGCCACTGGTGCAGTCTTTGAATATCCGTCCTGATCCTCAAGGCGGGTTGGAAAATCGCCTTGCCAATAGTTTGCCCTTCCGGGGTCAATACTGTCGTTACCCCAGGGATAGATTTGGTCTGCCGTATTTCCACGAGCGGCAAATTCCCATTCCGCCTCTGTCGGCAATCGTTTACCGGCCCAGCGGCAATAGGCCAGGGCATCATACCATGAAATGTGTACGACAGGATGATCAAGACGGTCTTCGATCGTGCTCCCTGGTCCCTCAGGATGTTGCCAATTAGCTCCTTTTACCATCTGCCACCAATCTCCCGGGTGGTAGCCTTCTCTGCCCTCGGGGGGTGAAGAAAAAACGAGTGAGAAAGGCTCTAGGACCGAAGGGTCCGGACGAGGGGTCCCAGGTGGTAGTTGCTTCATCAACTCCTCAATATCGATTTGCTGATCAGCCACTGTCGTATAGCCAGTGGCCTCAACAAAACGGGCAAAATCCCGATTGGTGACCTCAGTTTTATCCATCCAAAAATCACCAATCTCGACCTGGTGCTTAGGCAGTTCGTCCTCCCGGGCCTGGTCATTATCACCACCCATCATAAATCCACCTCCCTTTATCAAAACCATATTCGAATTGTCTTCTGTCATATCCGGACTCGGCTGAACAGCCTCGATCGCCTCCAGATACGATTTCACTAGGAAATTCGGTTCCTGCATCATCTGCCCTTGAGGGATCGTGGAGCTGGATGGGGAGTCTCCTGATTGACAGGATCCCGCAAAACATAACCAAGTTAGTAAAGCGAACAACATTCTTGCCTGTCCGATCATTCTAGAAATTTTGACATCAGATTTAATGAGTATGGAGCGATGAAATTTAGTTCATTTAACCCAAGAATGACAAAGTTGGTTAATCTTTATCTTGGCTGCTGATTATGAAGAAAGAAAAACGTGAAAGACATTTTGTGAGGAAAGCCACTTATCCCGGAGGAGTAAAAGCTCTTCAAGCGTTTCTTAAAGCCAACAAGAAATATCCCGAAGAGGCGCTCAAGAAAAAGATCGAGGGCACGGTGCACATACGCTATACCATTGACTATCAAGGCAAAGTAGTCAAAACCCATGTCATCGCAGGCATTGGACATGGATGTGACAAAGAAGCAGAGCGGATTGTGAAACTGCTAAAATTCAAGGTGCCAAAATCTCATAAACTCAAGGTTCAATTTCACAAGACAATCCATATTCATTTTCGATTACCTCAGGAAGAGAAGTCAAAATCTGGTCAAATTACATATGATATTGTTGAATCTGAGCGCGGTGAAAACAAATCACCTCGCAGTTACAACTATAGTATTCGTCTGAACTAAGTCATGGGCGATATTCGATCAGATAGAAGGTTAGCATCTGTCCTCTTCGCAGATATTGTTGGTTTCACCAAGATCATGGGAGCGAATGAGGATCGTGCCAGGAGAACAGTTGACGAGTTCAAGACAACATGCCAACCTATCGTCGATGAAGAAGGAGGGTTGTGGTTAAAGGACCTTGGTGATGGTGCTCTTTGCAGTTTCAATAGTGCATTGGCTGCTGTAAAGGCAGCAATCAGAATGCAGCAGTCCTTGATCAAAAATGACTTCCAACTTAGGATTGGGATTCACCTTGGTGATGTCACATTTGTTGATGGTGATATATTGGGAGATGGTGTCAATATTGCGGCAAGAGTTCAAGCTGAGGCCGTTCCGGGCTCAATTTTCATTTCCGAGCCCATCTTTCAAAGTGTGGCAAACAAGCCAAGTATTACTGCCGCGAAAGTTGCAAGAAAGAAATTAAAGAACGTAAAAAATCCCCTGGTTCTCTATCAAATCATAGCTCCGGGTGTTGCAAACAAGGCTCACGTAAAACCAGCACTTTCTAAATTATGGATGGTTGGTCTTTTCTCATTTGGCATTTTTTGTGGTATCCTTCTGACCAACTTTTGGAATACAGGTGATAAACAGTCAAGTCAGGCAATAAAATTTGACATCGAAATTCCTGACGGATACTCTCTAAATTCTCGTCCAGCCATTTCGCAGGATGGATCAGTACTTGCTTTTACCGCGACGCATAGAAATGACACTGCTGAATTATTCATTCACTACCTGGACTCCCTATTCCCTATCCCAGTACTTAAGACCAGATCCTTAGACACTGAAACACCATTCTTTTCTCCTGACAGCAAATGGTTGGGCTTTCATCAGAGCTCTAGTATCTGGAAATTGTCGCTCGAATCTAACGACCTGGTCAAGATCTGTGATCAACCTTCAAGAACTCTACACAGCGCATTTTGGCGCAGTGATGATAGTATTTTTCTTGCTTCTGCATCAGCATTCTATGGCATAACCAAGGTGTCTGCTTACGGAGGAAATCCAGTCCCATATACTATTCCCAATGATGAGAAATATGAATTGAGCCACACTCATCCAAGCCGTGGCTCTAACAAGAATGACTTATTAATAACTATCAGTACTCCATCCGGTCCGGTAGTTGGCCACATAGGATCGATGATGGATTCAGCTGATGTAGTGGTTGATAACGCACAGAGGCCACTTTTATTCAAAGGCAATAAGTTGTTCTTTGGTCGTAATGATGAAATATTCGGAACTACTTATGATAGAAGGAATAATTCTCCTGGCGAAGTTATAGATCTAGTCTTGTCCGGCTCAACATCTGACTACTTTGATATATCCGAAAATGGCACTCTCATCTATTCCACCGCCAAAGGCAATCAGCTTTACAATTTCTTGAAGGTCGATTTTGCTGGAAATGAAATACCGGTTTTCGATTTGGTAATTTCTAATGCCCCTTTTGCCATGTCACCCGATGGCAATACAATGCTTTATACGCGAGATGGTGACATCTGGTCGTGGAACACAAACCAACAAAGTTCTCAGCGACTTACCACAGAAGCTGGTAATTGGTATCCCGTCTGGTCTCCCAATGGAGATCGCTTCATTTATGGATCGAATCTGACGGGAAATCTTCAACTTTATGAAATGAATGTAGATGGGGAATCCAGTAGACTGCTTGATTGGCCGTATTCTACCGTGCCAGTTTCATGGTCATCCGACGGCCGGCAATTACTGTTCTATGAGGTGAATCCCGAAACAGGTAGGAACCTATTGATCCTTGATTTATTGAATAGTTCAGTAGATACACTCCTAGCCACACCTTATGATGAAAGGGCAGGGCAATTTTCACCTGATGGGAAATGGTTTACTTATGTATCAGATATAACAGGACAAGATGAAGTCTATATCAAACCCCTGCAAAAAAAGGGTGGATCCATCAGAATTTCCAGATCAGGTGGCACCGAACCTATGTGGTCTCAAAATGGAAGGCAATTATTCTTCAGAAATGATGACGAGATGTATTCAGCAATGATTTCAACGGAGGATCTTGAATTGAAAAGCGTGAACCTACTCTGGAAAGCAAAGTATCGATCAAATCTATATGGCATCAGAGACTATGAGATCGTCGACGGAGGGAACTCTTTTCTCTTTGTCAGAATCCCCGATAGTGCCAATCGTCAAACGATCAATGTGATCTTGAATTGGTCTCAAACTTTGCCAAAGTCCCTGCAATGAACATCAACTCCGATCCCCTCACCCCAAGCACTTTTCGTATTTTAATTTTAAAATGATAGATCTATGATCTTAGTAACAGGAGCGACCGGCAAAGTAGGCTCAGCTGTGGTCGAGGAACTACAATCAATCGGCCAACCTTTTAAGGCCATGGTCCGCTCCAAAGACAAAGCTGAGGCTCTCAACCAATCAGGCGTCGAAACAGTCATTGCTGATTTCACTAACCCCGAAAGTTGCCGTCAGGCATTGAGCAATATTGACAAGGTTTTTCTGTTAGCTCCACCTGCAATAAATATGGCCGAATTGGAGAAAAACTTTATCGATGCTTGCAAAACGACAGGTGTAAAGCACATCGTTAACATTAGTGCAGTTGGAACCAGTAAAGATTCTTCCCTCAACCTCGGTCAATGGCACTACCAGACGGAAGAATACTTAACTCAGTCAGGAATCCCATATACGATCATTAGGCCGCATAGTTTCATGCAAAACATACTAGCAAACATTGGCTCTGTTAAAGCCCAGTCCACCATTTACTCTTCATTGGCTGATGCAGCCGTGCCTCTTGTTGATGCGAGGGATGTGGGAGCGGTAGCTGCACGCGTTCTAACAGAAGACGGACATGCTGGAAGAATCTATACGATCACCGGAGGAGCAAAAGTCACCCAAAATGACGTTGCAGCTGGGCTTGGAAATACGATAGGCAAGGATGTAAAGTATATCCCGGTTCCTGATGAGGCAGCTCATCAAGCCATGACCGGGATGGGTCTGCCTGACTGGCTGGCTGATGACTTAGTGGGGATGGCAGCGATGCACCGGGCTGGCCATGGTACCGAAATAGATGCTACAGGAGAGAAGATTCTAGGCCGACCAATGCGAACAATAAATGATTTTATCCAGGATCATGCATTCCTTTTTTCATAGGATCAACCCAAAAAATGAAAGAAAATGAGAAGCTCTGTCTTACTGCTTTTCTTTTTGTCAGCCATTGCCTGTAAACCAACCACCCAGCTGAGGGTGATTCAACCCGCAGCCATCACTCTACCGGACCACATCGGTGTATTGGCAACCATCGACCGGAGTAAACCATCCAGTGGATTTGTAAATGTACTGGAAGGTGGTGTTACTGGTGAGCAAATCAATCAGGACAAGAGAGGTCGGAGATATGCACTCGATGTGCTCACTGCATCTCTGACTCGAACTCCTCGGTTCAAAGTGGTTGGAACAAATCTGGAATATACTGGCAGTGAAACAGGATCTTCCATGACAAGTCCCCTACCCTGGCGGGAAATTCGGCGAATCTGTGATGATTTCGGTGCAGATGCAGTGATAGCACTGGAGATGTTTGATTCTGACAATTTCATTGAGACGAGTTCCAGAAAGCGTAAGACCAAAGACGAAAACGATAATGAAATTGAAGAAACAGTCTTTGATGCCAAGGAAGAAGTCAACGTAAAATTGGGCTGGCGTATTTACGATCCCAAATTGGAAGAGATACTTGATGAAGTGGACGTGACCGACGGCCACTCAGACTCAAAATCAGGTGCGAAGACCGAGGCCGAGGCTCTTGATGGTCTCGAAGATCCCCTGAAACTAACCTTTCGGGTAAGTGAATCGGCCGGAAGAAAATATGCTGAACGGATAGCTCCTATCTGGATAAATGTCAGTAGGACATTCTATAGAAAAGCCAAGGGACCTTCCGAGCAGGAAATGGCCAGGGCAGCACGGCATTTCGAGGCAGACAGTTGGGAGCAAGCCGCTGAAATCTGGCAAGATATCCTGCAAGGACCTGCGGATGATGATACCAAGGGAATGGCTTCCTATAATCTTGCTGTTGCTTCTGAAAAAGGAGGATTATTAGATAGTGCCCTGGATTGGGCTCAAAAAGCATATGCGGACTACGGCAATAAGAAGGCAAGAAGTTATATTCAGACACTTAAAAATAGGATCCGCGATCAGGAAATTCTTGAACAACAAATGAGAAGTCGGACTTGATGAAGCAACTGTGTGCAATTATTCTATTTACTTCCTTATCTGTCTCATGCGGAAACAATCCGCTGAAGCAAACCATTGATCCTGCCGTATTGATTGAAGAGATCGGAAAAGAGTTTGCTCCAGATAAGAGAGTGGCCTATTACCAGGTAAGTCACGAAGTAGTAAAAGATAAAGTCATCCTCAAAGGGGAAACTATCGAGTCCTCAGCAAAAGCCACGTTGGTAGCGGCTCTCAAGGCACTACAAGTTGAAATAGTAGACAGTTTGCACCTTCTGGTACCGGAACCTGCATTGGTGAATGTATCGGTTTGTAATATCCGGGGCGAACCCCGGCATGCTTCAGAGCTTGTCACTCAATCTCTACTGGGCACTCCTTTGAAAGTATACAAATATGAAGATGGTTGGTACTATGTACAGACACCCGACAAATACCTCGGCTGGCTGGATTCGGGAGGTTTGGAGATCTTGAGTGAGGCCCTGGCTCATCAATGGAAAAGCAGTGACAAAATTGCTGTGACGGCTCCATTTGACTTTGTTAAGTCGTCTATCAGTGAGGACAATATTTCAGATGTGACGGAGGGTAACATCTTGAGAGTGCTGGGTGAGCAACGAGCCTTTTACCAGGTCGCACTACCTGATGGCCGAGCCGGATTACTACGAAAGGCATCTGCGGAGCCCTACGTTGACTTCGTTACTGTCAGAGAACCATTGATAGAGAACATTCTCAGCAAAGCTCGCGAGTTTCTGGGACGACCCTATCTATGGGGAGGCACCTCCGGTAAAGCGATGGATTGCAGTGGCTTTACGAAAACTGTATTCTATTTGAATGGCCTGGAACTACCACGTGATGCTAGTCAACAGGTACATGTTGGAGAAATAGTAGAGACCGATTCAACCCTTCGAAATCTCATTCCTGGTGACTTATTATTTTTTGGCCGCAAAGGCAATAATGAAACACCTGATAAAGTAACACACGTTGGAATCTATCTGGGAGACGGCAAGATGATTCACTCATCAGAGAGAGTACAGATTCAAAGTCTGGTGCCGGGAGATCCTGCATTTGCACCACTCAGATTGAAGACTTTTTTGGGAGCCCGTCGCATGCTGGCAAACATTGGGTCAAATGGGGTAGTCCCGCTAAAGGAACATCAAGATTACAAGAGCTAACCGGGTTTCGTTCCTGAAATGATCAGGTGAGGAGAAGAACTCCATAGGGGCTTTTCTCCTTCAAGTTGCTGGGGTAATTCAAACACAAGATCCTTCTGATTCTTCCACAATTCCGGGAAGTCTTTGGCCATCCAAAGCGGACCTTCCACTGGAATAGTGATGGGATTCAAAAAAACTGCCCCACGCACTTCTTCGTGAATCTCTTCCGGGAGGTGAAATTCGGTCGAGGTGAAATAGAATGGATTATCCGTCATGTTCCGATGCTGACCATCTTCAAGATCAGCCAAGAGAATATGAATAAAATTTTGATCACTTATCCACCCGTCAATCATGCCATCGAAAAGCGAGGCATAACGGTGAATGAAAGCCCCTAATATCTTACCGCCTTTCCTTAGTACCCTATGGGCCTCTTTTAATGCAAGGGCCCTGTCGTCAAATTCATAAAGATGATATATGGGACCGAAAAGCAGCAAGATATCCACTGACTCATCTTCATACGAAGGTCTCTGCCATCTCCAACTGAGATTGAGGCCAACCTCGCTTCTGTTTGAGATTGAAATCGAGTCGTAGTTTCGATGTGCTCGGGCACCAGATCAACCAGATGAACAATATGATTCTGTTCCGCCAGTCAAAAACTATACGGACCTGTTGCCCCTCCCACATCCAGAACCACCGCATTTGGTGTGAGGAAACGATCAATGATTTGACAACTCCTGGTAAACTCCAGTTGGCCGATGGGTGTTTTTAATCGACCTTCTTCAACGAAGGAACGATAGAAGCGCTTGCTCAAGTCACCATCGCTCATTAGGGCAATTTGAGAACTTGCTTTAAATAGTCATTGGCGTCATTGGAGCGCTTGAATTGATCAGCCGGCTTGGCGTCAGCATCACTCTTACATAAAGACTTTAGAAGCTGTATATCCTTGTTCCACTGATATCCATCGAAGAATGACAGACCACGATGGTCACGCACCTTATACAGCGATTTAGTCCCATAACAAGTCCCCAGGTAAACCTGCTTCAGTCCCCGTTCCTTTGCCAGAGTGATGCTTTTCCACATCATCCATTTTCCCAACGGATGTACTTCCATCATCTTCACATCAAAAAAACTGAACCAATAGTGAAGCATTGAGTCGTACAATGTACACAACACATAGCCCAACGGCTCATTGTCAAGGACGAATGAAAGAATGTGGCTACCGGTCGATCTCGATAAAATATAGTCCAAGCGTTCTCTTGGCATTGCATCCCCTATTCGGGCCTCGCAGTAGGCCATGGCAAAATCCTTAAAGTGAGGGTCTCTTGCCAGGAAATCAACCTTCTCGTGAAAGCCAACCTCTATATCAAGATCAGCCATTTTGCGAACGACTCTTCGATTTTCCGAAGTATCTTCAAAATCACTCAAATCCACGCGAAGACTACGCGCCAGGTAAAAAATATCATACTCTAAGGATACATTACCCGTGTAGGGTAAGAACCCCTTTTCATATATCACCGGCAATTCGGCTTGATCTTCCTTCAAACAATATATGCCGTAATTGAAAGTATAGGAATCGTAATCCGGTAGACTTTCCGAGTAAAATATCTTCATCAAAACTTCTTCTTAATGAATCGTAAGACTTGGTCCATGCTCTTCTTCACACCCTGTGATGATCCTGGATAATGATTGTGCATAAAGCTAAAGATGAGGGTGCGTCCCTGATCAGTCTTAAGATATCCACTCAAACAATGATTATTTCTTAAGGTCCCCGTTTTTGCAAAAACAAATGGCTCCTGATCACTATACCAAGTGGCAATGGTTCCTGATCTTCCTCCAGCCGGAAAGATAGAAAACAGCCAATCCTCCGGTTTCTCCTGATACAGCTTTGTCAGCAATTCTATAATTGTTCTTGGAGTAAACATGTTGTATCGCGACAATCCCGATCCATCATACCACAGTGGGTCATCGGTCAGGTCACCAAGAAAATGATCTTTAGCAAATTCGATCATGCGATCTATATCGAAGGTATCGAAGGTCATGGCAGCACAGACCTGCAATAGCTGTTCAGCTATGAAGTTGTCACTTTGTTGCATGAAGAGCCGGTAAACCGTGTCAACGCTTTCTGTGTGAAATGTATTACCATTCCCCGGTAAAGGACAAGCTTGGCCCATTGCCAATTGCGGAGACCTAAGTCTCTTCTCCAGCAGGTCTGCAGCCACATCATCCGTCATGTGTAGTGGAAAGGTACGACTAAAGGAAGGTGTCCCTTTGCCGATACTCAGTGCAAAATCATTGCTGAGGGGACCCCGGGTAATCTTCGTTTCTTGAGCATCCCAGAAAAACCTAAAGTCGAGACTTCCTGGTGTAATGTTCACCTGCCGGGTGAGTGAGTCGTAACTTATCCATACCCGGTTGGCATATAGCGGCATCGAGGTCCTTTCCACTTGATAACTAAATCGATAGTCATCCCAGGCCCATCCAGGTCCGAAGCGAGGTGTCACAGTCGGTAACAGGCAAATTGAGAGATGCTTATCCCAGGAATCAAGAAATCCGTTAGCCCGCTGTCCACCCGGGAAGTCCGGATGGAGCCAGGTGGGGTCAGCCATCGGCCAAAAAAATACGGTGTCCTCTTTTTCCAGGAACCGCAAAGAAGGCATGGAATCCCCTAACACGTTCATCGCGGTATAAAGCGTAAAAATCTTTGTATTTGAAGCAGGGGTGAAATACTTGTCACCATGTTGGTCAAAAAGAATCTTGTCAGTGAGTGGATCGTAAAGCACAAACCCGGTGAAAGCGTTTTCAAAGAAACCAGGGTCTTTAAAAAATCCCTTGAGAGATTTATATCCCGATACTTTTGACGTAGCCTTGCACCCGCCCAAGGACAATAATAATAGCAGACAACCAAACAGAATCTGGACAGCAAAGTATCGCTCTCTATATCCACTAGACAGACTCAAAATTGAAACTGTTCTTTAAGATCACACCCATGTCCCGGGAGATCAAAGTACTTTATGTGACCGTCTTGGAAAGTCACACCATTTGCAATATCGGATTTCAACATCATGGCACCGTCAAGATCAACAAAATCAACCAGTGAAATCAACTGGGCCGCTGCACTTATCCCTATTGAAGACTCGGTCATACAACCCAGCATCACCTGAAGACCAAGAGCTCTGGCCTCAGAAATCATTTGAATGGCCGGGGTAATCCCTCCACATTTCATCAATTTAATATTGATCCCATGATAGCTTGCTTGGCAATATTGCACATCTCCAGGTCCTTGGCAACTTTCATCCGCTACGAGTGGTGTATTCACCATACTTTTGATTTTTGCAAGATGTCCGTCTTGCTCCGGAGCCATTGGTTGCTCAATCAGTTCAACATTGAGATTTTCGAGAGCATAGATCTTCTCCAAACATTCATTGATGCTCCAGCCTCCGTTGGCATCTACCCTGAGCACAGAATCAGTATGTCTCCTCAGGGCCTTCATCAGCTCAATATCATCTGGTTGTCCAAGTTTCACTTTATAGGCGGGCCAGGGCCTTTCAATCATGCTACCGACCATCTCTTCCTCAGACCCAAGTCCAATCGTTATAGAAGTCGGCGGCCCTAGCTGATCATGCTGTATTTCAAGTATTTCTCTGGTGTTCTGATGATGCAGTTTTCCATACAAGTCATATGCAGCGCAGTCCAGGGCTGACAATATGAATGGATCAACCTTCGATTCTGACGACAACCGCTCATAAAATAGTTTAGGATGCACAAACTCCCAATCATTGATCTGCTTACCAATATTCTCCAGCGCACGCAACATGGCTTCAATTGATTTTCCGTAGTAAGTGATCTCGGTCGCTTCGCCCAGTCCTTGTTGTCCATCGTATTGAAGCTTAACTACTATCGCACGACGTTCGTGAAAGATTCCTTTTGAAATACGAAAGGGAGCAATCAGGGGTAGGTTAAATGGCCGCCAATCTAATTTCATCTATGATACGGGAGATTCCAAAATTCGAATTTCCTTACTGTCAAAGTCAACCTCCGCCAGCGCTCCTACCGGAAGGGTAAATTGATGATCAATATGACCAAAAGAAAAACCGTAAGCAACCGGTCTAGGAAAATCTGCAAAGTGATCCTCCAAAGTTTCCATGAGTGTCAATGAACGTTCTCCAGGCTTCGCTTCGCAGTCGTTGAAGACACCCAGAACAATAGCAACAGCTTCCCAGAGATCACTACCTTGTTTCATCTGGGTGATCAAACGATCTATGCGATAGGGTTTTTCACCGATGTCCTCCAGGTAAACAATATGCCCGGCATAGCTAGGGGCATAAGGTGATCCGACTAAAGCTGCAAGGAGAGAAAGGTTTCCACCCTTCAAACGTCCCTTAGCTTTTCCGGTACGCCAGGGAAGCCATTGAAACTCCTGTCGCTCACTGGCCAATCGACCGTTATCTTCCGACATCTTGATGACGTAGGGAGACCCACCAAACAGGGCTTGCTTCAAGTAACCCCGTGTATACTCGCTTTGTTCTGAGCTGGCAACTGGCCCATGAAAGGATAAAAGTCCCGCATACTTATGAATTGCCATATGTAGGGCAGTGATATCGCTGTAGCCAATAAGCGGTTTGGGATTGGCTCTAATTTTTTCATAGTTAATCATAGGAAGTAGTCTTGTACATCCGTATCCTCCCCTAATACACCAAACCGCCCTTATTTCGGGGTTGAAGAACATGGCATGCAAATCTTCCAACCGTTCCTCGTCTGTTCCTGCGAGGTAACCTCTTTCTGCCCTGATATGCTTTCCAAAAACTGGATTCAATCCAAGGGAATCTGCAAATTCAGCCGCGCGAGCAATTTGCTTCTCCCCGAAAGGACTGCCAGGGGCAATCAGTCCAACCATATCTCCCTCCTGAAGGGCTTGAGGTTTGATCAGATTGGGTTTAGAATCGGTATATGCCGACAATAGGGGTGTCCCTGCGGTAACAGCGATTAGTTTTCCAGTAAAGTCTCTTCTTAGCATCCACCTGAAATTTAGACATTTTTATGATCTCGGTTAATACTCTGTTAATTGACTGTACACCATTAAACGTTCTGTCCGGATTACAATCATAGGTGTTGTAAACTAAATTACTAACACCTTAATTAACGAATCATGAACCAGATTAAATGGATTTTCGCCCTCATCGGAATATTCCTCATCACAGGCGTAGAGGCACAAACAGGCACCCCAGGAGTTAATGGCCGGCAAATAAGCCAACACAAAAGGATAAAGCACGGCGTAAAGAATGGAGAAATCACCTATGGTGAATTCGTCGGTCTGAAGCGTCAGCAACATGGGATCAACAAGATGAAGAAGCTCTCAAAACGCGATGGATACGTTGGCCCAAGGGAAAGGGCAAATCTTCATAGAGCACAAAATCGGTCTAGTCGCAATATCTATCGAAAGAAACACAACAATTGGAAACGCTAAGGAATACAGGGCGATGGATTTACACCAAAAGGATGCTTGCCATGGGCATCCTTTTCTTATTCAACGGTGACTGACTTTGCCAAGTTCCTGGGTTGATCCACGTTGCGACCCTTAAGTAATCCCAATTGATCAGCGAGGAACTGCAGCGGAATCACGCTCAAAACTGGCTCGAAAATATCTAGTACTCTGGGAATCTCAATCACATGGTCAACCATCTGAGGAACGATCTTATCGCCTTTGCTGATTTCAAGTCATTTAAGAAAATGGGGTAGTCTGGTTGCGATCCAACCTATGCAATAAATCCACACATAGCGTTAGAAATTGTAGGTTCTAATTATGTACTACAATGAAAAATGTAACTTAAATCTTGGCCAAGGGGAGAATCACGCGAAGAATATACAGGAATCATATTAAACCAATTTTCACTATATGTCTGCTGAAAACCACGTGTTTTGGAGATTGATCTGCTCTGCCTGGATACTCAATTTCTCCTATTTGACAATGGCTCAAGGAGTCCTGCTTTCGGCTGACTCTGGATTGATACCGCTAGGTGGAAAAAATCATATAGAAATTGATGTTATATGTAATGATATAGAGATCAATAATTTTGCAGAGGCGAAAATAGCTTGGCATGTATCAGAAACCACTGCATATCTACAATCGCAATCCACATTATCTCTGAGTATTATCACACCCCATTCTGCTGCTGTTACGCTCAAAAACCCGGCAGACATTGTTATTTACCTAGGAGTAGAACCTCTGGCACCCACAAAATGTAAAGCACTGGTATATCAACCCGAAGACACTCATGAGGCTCTTGGGAAAACCATCGATGCGATCTTCGGTGTGCTGTCTTTTTCCGACACATTGGATAGGCATATTGGACCTTTCGAAATGGGAGCGGGAATTCAAACTCCCGGAGGATGGCGTCTCCTAGATTTGACGGATACAGGGCTCTATCAATCATTGTCGGATACCCTTGATCAAATCGTTCAATCCGGATTGGATTCTTTGGCTTACCCGGGAGCCCAACTTCTTGTCTGTCATAAGAACTCCGTTATTCACCATAGAAGTTATGGCTTCCATACCTATGAAAAAATCCGGCCGGTTGAATCCTCGCACCTTTACGATCTCGCTTCTCTCACAAAAGTTGTTGCAGGAGTGCCCGCCCTGATGTACTTAGTAGATAAAGGATTGATTTCGTTAGATGACAATTTCTGTTCGCTTTGGCCTTTCTTGTGTAAAGGGAACAAAAGTGACCTGATCTTGCGCTCGGCACTTTCTCATCAAGCCGGACTCATCCCCTACATTGTTTTTTGGCATGATCTGGTTCGAAAAAATGGCAACCTGAAGAGGGGTAAGATCAGAGACCGTCAGGGTCGCAAACACACCGTTGATATCAACAACTCCCTTTTCCTCCATAACCGGTATTACCGGAAGATGTACAAACAGGTTCGAAAATCCGAATTGTTGGATTCGATTGAGTATTTATACTCAGGACTGACCTTCCTACTTTATCCTGAGCTGGTGGCAAGGAAATGTCATATGAGGATTGACTCGTTCCTATACCAACAATTTTATCATCCTCTGGGTGCTTCCAATATCATGTTTCGACCACATGAAAGGGTGCCTTTGGAGAGCATCGTTCCCACGGAATACGATTCCTTGTTTCGGCGACAACTTGTACATGGCCGGGTTCATGATGAAGCCTCCGCTATGCTGGGAGGGCTTTCTACCAATGCCGGTCTCTTCAGTAATGCCCTGGACCTAGCCAAACTTGCACAGATGTTCCTAAATCGGGGAGCATATGCCGGCAGGGAATTTGTGTCTGAATCTATTGTTGAAGAGTTTACTATCAGGCATTTCGACCACCAAGGCAACCGGCGTGGACTAGGGTTTGATAAGCCACTAATAGAATGGAATGAATCGGGAAGCTATGCGGCAAAGTCTGCTAGTCAAGACAGTTACGGGCACTCTGGCTTTACTGGCACCTTTTTCTGGATTGATCCTCAAACAGAGATTATCGTAATTTTCTTGTCCAACCGGGTATATCCCACACGTGACAACAGAAAACTGTATAGCCTGGACATCAGACCACGACTGCACCAGGCAGTATATGACTGGCTCTTAAATAAAAATTAAGATCTACCGCTATCTAGACTTTGGCGCAGAGATCTGCCAGGCGGGCTGAATAACCGGCCTCGTTATCGTACCAACTCACTACTTTGATGAAGTTCCCCTCTAACACGTCAGTCATCAAAGAATCAAAGATCGATGAATGCGGGTTTTGCAAGATATCTGATGATACGATGGGGTCTTCCACATACTCCAAAATTCCCTTGAGTCTTCCTTCTGCCTCACCTTTAAATACAGCATTCACTTCTTCTACCGAAGTGGATTTCTCGACGAGCACGTTCAATTCGATCAGTGACCCGGATACCACCGGTACTCTCAAAGCTATGGCAGTCAGTTTTCCCTGGACGGCGGGAACCACTTTTCCCACGGCCACTGCAGCCCCTGTTGAAGTTGGAACTATGTTTATGGCAGCAGCACGCGCTCTTCTCAGATCTGAGTGAGGGCCATCCTGGATATTCTGATCCGAGGTATAAGCATGAGTGGTTGTCATGCTACCCACTTTGACCCCCCAATTATCATTGATGATCTTGGCAACCGGTGCGAGGCAATTCGTGGTGCAAGAAGCATTTGACACGATTTTATGACTGGGATCAAGAGCATCGTCATTCACACCCAGGACTACAGTCTGAATACCAGCACCTTTGGCTGGTGCTGAGATCACTACCTTACCGGCTCCAGCCTCAATGTGCAGGCCCGCTTTCTCTGCAGTTCGGAAAATTCCCGTACACTCCAGCACCACATCGACACCGAGTTCTTTCCAGGGCAAAGCTGCAGGATTTCTTTCTGCTGATGCTTTGATCTCCTTTCCGTTGACGATCAGGTGCTCATCGGTGGCAGTCACCGTACCCGGAAATTTGCCCTGTGATGAATCATACTTGAGCAAGTGAGCCAAGGTGGCATTATCTGTCAGGTCATTTATAGCGACTACTTCGATATCAGGGTTCTGAAGGAGATTTCTAAATGTCAATCGGCCTATTCGACCAAATCCATTAATTGCAACTTTCTTTGCCATGGTTTTAATGTTTTTCTAAAAGAAATTCGATGATTTCAAAAAATGAGTCGCAAAAATAACAAAACTTGCTTTCTGGCATATTGCAGAAGTATCCATTTTACTGCTAGAACTAGTCATCAACCAGCAAACCATCCTTTTTTGAAATATTTACTAAAATTTTATCTTTGCCAAGCCTTTTGAAAACCGGCAGTCACTCAGCCGGTTTCTCTCAGTCAAAGGCCCCTTCGTCTAGTGGTTAGGACGCAAGGTTTTCATCCTTGAAACAGGGGTTCGATTCCCCTAGGGGCTGCAAAGCAGATTATAGAAACCGTAGCGCGAAAGTGCTACGGTTTTTTAGTAATGTGCAAGTTTGTCTCGACATTATCCGTCCCGGAGTTCCTCAGGGCTCTCAGAAGCTATCTATATAGAGAGTTTTTCTGTTGAAGGAATTAGCATCAATGTATATCCATTAAGATGACATCATTCCAGGTTTGATCTATAGAGGAGTCGTGTGGGCTACTGCCTATAACCGAAGCTATCAGCAGGGTTATTTGAACTTATTCCCGACCACAGCCATCACCGCCAAAACAACTAGCAATAGGAGATCCAGTCTGATGCCTAGTATTTCTGTGGGTATGACGCCAAGTTGGGAGGCAACCAAGATACCTATGGCCCCAAGAGTACAGGATGGAATCCATTGCATGTTATGACTCTGCTTTGAAAAAATTGCCAGAAAGATCATTGGGGCCAGCAAGGCGGTTCCGGCAAAACTTGATCGGGCCAACAATACGAGTTGGTCGCTGGATAGCAATGCAAAGATTAAAGAGAGAATAGCAAAGACAACGATAGCAATCCTAGCGTTTCTAATCATCTTCTTATCCTCGCCCTCCATCAATGATCTTGTCTCACCTCCCAAGGCAAAAATCTGGGAGTCTGCGGTAGAAATAGCTGCTGCAACCAGGCCAATCAGCACAAATGCACCCAAGGGCCCGGGTTGATCCCAAATCAATGCCTTTCCAAGAAAATCGGAAGTACTATCGTCGGGATAGTAGATAGCACCATACATTCCAATCAGTAGTGTGGGGAAAATCACCAGCAAAGCAAAGGTTCCGAGCCCTACTGCTGTGCGTGCCAAGGATCGGTGATCTTTCATGATCACGAGCCTGGTTGAAACCTGGGGTTGAGTAAATGGAATCAAACATATCGCAACCATTGATCCTAAAAGAAACTGAAAGTCAAATAGTCCTTTGGGCCCCGGAACCGCGAGCAATGCCGAATTACTCTCTTCCACGGATTCGAACATCTGGGTGAAACCTCCCATCTTTTCAAGACAGATCCCTGCCACTATCCAAATCACGATCAATAAGAGAAGCCCTTGAAACATATCGTTATAAATTATCGCCTTTAATCCTCCGATTTCACTATAGACCAGCATGATGATCACTATACCGACCGCCCATACCCACATTGGGACAAATCCGGGAAAAGCTTGCAGCAGAAATATGGCAACTCCCCTGATCTGGATGGCTACATAAGGAATCAGAAATAAAAAGGCTCCGATAAATGCCACATAGCCCGCCCAGCGTGATTTATAGGCATGACTAATAAATCCAGACATCCCGATGTAATTGGTATCAGCCGCTCGCTTCCGCAGATGGTACCCAATCCATAATATTCCAAAGACCATTACAGCATCGGAAACAGCCAGAAAAATCCACGCACCAATTCCATGCACTCTAAAAAAATCTGGCATTCCCAGTAATGTGAACGTGCTGAACAACGTAGCTGCAAAAGTGAATAGCCCCAGAACTGCGCCCAAATTGGAGCCAGCTAGAAAATAACCCTTACTGCTCTTGGTTTTTTCTCTTGTGACCAGAGAAAAGATGATAAGTAGAAGTACGTATACTCCTCCGACAAAAATTAAGGTCTTACCCATCTACCTCGTCTGTTTTCTGATCAGTGTTCAAACCAGGATGAACCCTGGAACCCAGATAAGTAACAAGGACAAGGATAATGCTGACAAGGATGCCAACCCATAGACTGTAAGGCATGAGTAGTAGTGTTGGTTCTATTTGATCAGCGGGAGTTACCAAAGGCGTAAATATCAAAACCACCAGTATGCCAATGATGATCTTACAATAATTCCATAGTCTGGGGTTAGCCATGATTTCGATTTGGTTTGACCTTTAAAATATTGAAAAATCCCCAGGACTTTACGCTAGAGCTAATGAAACTAGTTATCCCCTGAAAATGTCATCCAAGCCTTCTCAAGAAAGGCCGGGTCAGGCTGTCCATCATATGCCAATAAGCGATATCGATTAGAATGGACTTCATCATTTCTAATCGTATAGGGACCCTGTACCATCGGCGCAAAGCAGAAATAAGGCATGGAAGGATGGATGCGTACCGGCTGCGGATGACGAAAGTTATCACGATGTCCCATCATCGCAACTCCGGCTTGTTCTACCCCAAGATCGCCAAACATAGCCACCCACCGAGGCTGTGTATGATTAGCCTCCACCTGGGATTTTCCCTCACTGGTGGTGAAGAAGACCAGCGAGTCATATGCTGATTCTCCGGCATTCCATTCATCATTTCCCCGAAATGCAAGGCCTCCATAGTGATACAGATCCACCAAAAGCGAATCATCGTATGGGCAGGAGACGCCTATTTCAAAATCTATCAGATAAATATCTCCTAAATCAAAAACATCCAGCCCCCACTCTTCTCGCAGAACGACCACAGTATCTTTGTCTACAAATGCAACTTGTTCTAATTGTAGTTTCAAGTGGGTAAACAAGGGACCTGCTTTTGCCATCAAAACGTCTTTGTGCCTGACAGTTCCCTGCTCCTTGGCCTGATTCCAAAAATCCACTTCCTTACCACGAAATTTAGTATTCACAAAGGCGTGAAATATTCCATGTTGATGAGCATGTCCACGGGGAAAATCTGCGGTCAAGATCTCTCCATTAGGAGAAAACAGGGGATGAATAAAACCACTGCGTTGAAAGTAGCTTGGCAAGGTATCAGGTGGTTGGGAAATGGCCAGATGGTACCTCAAAATCTGACTAGAATCCGATACTACCTCCAAAAGAGAATCGGTAATCACAATATTCATCCGAGGGGGTGGACTGAGCTCACTTTTAGTGACCCGCAGTACCTCTCCAGCCTTCATACTTATCGATGGCAGGAAAATCAATCTCCCCTCACTCCACTGGGTTACAAATGTACTTCCACTAGGCTCGTGAATGAGCAGGTAAGTTGCACTGCTGTCGATCCCGTCCGCCTCAATTCCCGCTGGTAGTAATTGAGGCAAATCTTTAGAGAGCACAATCGAATGCTGAATCTCTTTGCAGGCCGTAGTGGAGATGAAGAGTGAAAGGATTAGCAATCTGTACATCAGACAATGACTACATCTTCACTAATTTAATACTCCTTGAGATGACACCGTGGTAATCGACTACAAAAAAGTATACTCCCACTTTCCAGTGAGATGCATCTATGTGCTTTTCCGCACCATTGATCTCACCTGCCTCGTGCAGTTGTCCCAAAACATCAATCAGTCGATATTTGAGTCCAGGTGACAGGCTTTTATTTTGAATCAGCAAACGATCTGAAACTGGATTGGGACTTACCGACAGGTCAATATCAAAATCCTCAGTTGCTGTCGTGAGGCCTTCTGTCACAGAAAACCCATCAAATCCCGCCTCATAAATGTGGCCTTCACCCACATCGGCTGCAAACACACGCAATCTCATGGTATTTGAGACAGGTAGAAAATCCAATACTCTAATTTCAGAGCGATCTCTCCATACGGAAGATGACATGTCCAGCCGTTCAATCAAGACCTCCTCAGTACCGTTATCCAAGTATACGTCGAGCACATCATCCGGCGGATTCACACCATCTGCGAAAAACCAAAGGTGATAGTTGATAAAAGGATCAGTGTACCCGGTAAGATCAAAGTCGGGTGAATATAACATAGATGTGTCTCCAAGGTTGCCGAAGGCTGAACCAGACAATCCGGTTACAAAGCAAGATCGCCCCAAGTCTCCTTCAATGTCTCCATCGGGATTAGCAAGCTGTCCCTCATAGAAATATCCCTGCGGCTGGCCACGATCCCATTGTCTTTGGGGTATGGCCGCTTCACCAATGCTAGCGACACTCCATCCGTAATTGAAAACAAAGTCATCGCGATAACCAACAGGTAATCTTAGCTCAAGATCAGCTATATCCCGATCAATTTCTGCAATGATAGTGCTGTGCTCGTAACCCCATTTTCCAGCAGCTATCACAAACTCGCCCTCGTAGGAAGTTATGCTGAATCTTCCATCCTGCCCCGTCCCTAACCGTTCATCATAGGTATCATTTAACACCGCCACTTGGGCTAGCGAAATGGGGTTTCCAGTAGCATCATCCACTACCACTCCAGATATCTGGAATTGCTTCAGTGGCTCAAGCTCAACTGTGAGATCCGTAGTTTCACCAGATACTAGGTCCACCTCTACCTCTTTAACATGAAATCCCAACTTGAAAAAACGCACCGTGAAAGTACCTTCAGCACCGAGTCCTGTCTTGTAGGTTCCATCAAGAGCAGTAGTGGTACGACCAGGCAGATCAGATACAATGGTTACAGCTACATCTTCCAGTGGACTTGAATCTTCCACACTGCTGACTACACCTTGCAAATATGCCGCTCTTTGATAATTGGTCTGGAAAATATAGAGCCCTGTAGCCATATCGGATCCATAAATCAGTCTGGAAGAAGTATATGGAAATGCTCCCCATAGCCCATCAAAACCACCTGATAGCCGGAAATAGGTATCACTACTTCCTATTTCGATCAGATTCTCAGGGCTTCTCGCATCAACAATTTTAAGACCATCGGTGTAGTATGAAATCACGAGGAAGCTGTCATAATAATGAACATTATGAGGAACAACCGGGTCACTTAAAGTAGCCAAAGGGCGATATCGGTCTAAGCGGGTGATTTCATCAAGGTTGGAAATGTCATAAGCATCGACTGTCGCAAATCCCCTTTCATCAGTGGTAAAGAGCAGATTTCCATCGTCAGAAGCCCATGCGTTGTGTGTGAAGGCACCACTGCTGAGTTGAGTAGCAAGCGACTGGATGTCGGCTTTATCGGAAATATCCGCGATGGTAAATCCATTGCTCAGATCAGATGTGATCATTCGTTCACCAACAACAAATACATCGTGAGCATAGCGAGGGTCTCCCACACCCGCAAGCATAGGATTAAGTGGGTCGGTGTTTAGATCGACTACAATAATTCCCCCTCCATTTACATTGCAGCCCGCCAAATAAGCATATCCATCGGCTATGTACAGGTTGTGGCATTTTTGCAACATAGCGACTGTACCGTTCGCTGTGATTGCAGGTTTCCAGTGTTTCCAACTGATGCTATCGGGAGCCATGCTCATATCGATGATCAGGAGCCCGTCATTTCCCTCGTCAGCCACCACGTAGATATAATCTGCATGTGATTTCATGTCCCTCCAGACTGATCTTGAACCTGGCACTATTTGGATCAGTTGTGGATCGGCCGGCTGAGCTACATCGTATATCAAAGTGCCTATGCCGCATCCGATAATGGCGTAGGGTGTGGAGTCCTTAGCTTCCCAACCCCAGATGTCACTGTATTGCCGGTAGCGATTTTCCACATCTTCATCAAATTGGAATTGCACATTGTAGATTTGCTCAATGTTGAAATCGACCTGTTGGGTAAATGCTGTTCCCGCAAGAAATAGATTGAAAAAGATAAATGGGACCGCCAGCCATTGAGCTGCGAAAAGGGGTGTTTCTCTCATTCGGGTGCTCTCATTTCGATCACCATAGTTGTGAGTCGGCTCACGCATATCAGTTTCTCTTTCTGTGTAATGTCGATGTTCCAAACATGTATTTTTCTGCCAATCTTCACCGGATATGCTCGCGCTTTGACCTGGCCTTCTCTGACTGCACGAAGATGACTGGCATGAATTTCCATTCCTACAACGTTGTATCTGATTGTATCGTCTACACAAAGGAGAGAAGCCATGCTCCCAACAGTCTCCGCCAACGAGGCAGATGCTCCGCCGTGCAATACTCCATCAGGCTGCAAAGTCCGGTGATCTACCGGCATTGTTGCTTCTAAATAGTCCTCACCAATATTGGTAAACTGGATGCCCAGATGGTCGACCATAGTATTTTTCTTTGCCTCATTCAGCAAATCGAGCTCTGTGGCTTGCTTCCAAATCATATTTAGCCTTAAATTTGAGGTGCAAAATCTTCATGTGAAAGGTATGAAAATCTATCACAATCCCCGGTGCCGTAAGAGCAGGGAGACTTTGAACATTATTCAGAACCATGGTCTGGATCCGGAAATCGTACTGTATCTGGAAACTCCTCCCTCCCGGCAAGAGATCAAGGATGTGCTGAAGAAGTTGGGAATAAGTGCATCTGAATTGGTACGGAAAGAAGAAAAACTGTTTAAGGAAACGTACCGAAATAAGGAAGTCACCGAGGAAGAATGGATCCGCATATTAGCCGATAATCCCAAGTTGATCCAAAGGCCGATTGTGATAAAGGGATCGAAAGCCATTATTGGACGTCCTCCGGAGAGGGTGGAAGTTTTTCTTTAGCCGTCATCATTCTTCCGATAAGTCGAATCATCTCCTGCAGATCATCTGGATCAAATTCGGTCCACTCACCATACTTCCTGAACCAGGTCATCTGACGTTTGGCGTATCGTCGACTATTTCTTTTTATCAATCTTACTGCTTCTTGCTCATCGATCTCTTCATTGAAGAACGCAAAGAATTCCTGGTAACCAACAGTAGCCAGTGCTTGTAGACCTGAATGGGGCAATAGTGCTTTGGCCTCCTCCCTCAGACCAGATGCTATCATATAATCAACTCGCTGATTGATACGCTGATACAAGACCTCACGGGGCAAAGTCAGCAGCATGGGGATTGTCCTAAAAGGCCGTTCTTTTGGAGCAGCATGTAGGTAACTCGAAATCTTCTGGTGTGTGTGCGTATAGAAGCTCAGTGCCCGGATCAATCGCCTCGGATTGTTAACATCCACCTTTTGATAATATTCCGGATCGACAGCCGCAAGCTGTCGTTGTATCCACCCCAGTCCATGCTGTCTCCATTTTCTGTCAACCTCATCGCGAACTATTTGGGGAACATCCGGCATGATATCGAGACCCTCGATAACTGCTTTAAGATATAAGCCTGATCCGCCTACCAGGATGCAGACGTCATGCTTTGAATGTACCGACGCGATGCAATTGATAGCCTCGCTCTCGAAATCAGAGACCGTAAATGGCTTTGTGATTGGAACTACATCGATCAAATGATGTTTCACTAAAGCCAACTCTGCAGCTTCAGGCTTGGCCGTCCCAATATCCATGCCTTGATAGATTTGTCTTGCATCAGCTGATACGATCTCTGTACGAAAATGCTGGGCAAGCTTTAGGGCCACCCGAGTTTTTCCTACCGCCGTGGGGCCAGCCAGTATTACGAGAATTTTCTTTTGAGGTTGAGGACTCACCTGTTTGTTCTATATCGAATTCGTTATTTTCTCCTTCAAAATTACATCAAGCCTTGTTTTATCAGATTCTCCGTCAGCTGGTCGCTACCCTCCTCAAAGTTTTCTTTAGGAAAATATATGTAATTGATGTGGACCATATTCCTTCAGACCGGCCGGTGATACTTGCCTCGAACCACCCCATGGCTTTTTGTGATGCTTGTTTACTAGCTTGTTTTACTAAACAACCTATCCACTTTTTGGTTAGAGGTGATGTGTTTCGATCATCATGGAATTGGTTCTTCAAGCTAACTAACCAAATACCGATCTATCGATTCCGGGATGGCTTTTCAAATATGCGCAAGAATCAGCACTCCTTTGACACCGTATATGAAGCGTTAGCCCGGAATAAAGTGGTTTTAATATTTGCCGAGGGCAACACCAGATTACAGAAGAAATTGTTCCCTCTGCAGAAAGGTGCTGCTCGCATAGCTTTCGGAGCTTGGGAAAAACACAAGCTGCAAGATCTGGTTGTGGTGCCAGTGGGCATTAATTACACCGACGGCACCGCTTTTAGATCAGATGTCCAAATAAGTATTGGAGATGGATTGGAAATTCGTCAATATCTCGATGACTATCTGAAAGATCCTCAAGCTGCTTTGCAGCAATTTACCCTCGATTTGCAAAAGAGACTATCTGACCATGTCATTCATCTCCAGGGAGAAAAAGAGATGGAACTCTTCAATTCCCTAACTCAAAAAACCGGTCTGGCACATGAGGAAGTCTTTTGGCCCGCGCTGGAAGCTTCAAGACTTCGCTTTGATACCGAAAAAAAACTTGCCTCAGCGCTAAACCTGGCTAGTGATCAGACGATTTCTGACATCAGTAGTGGGAACATGTCACTTCCGGAGGAAGTAGATCAAAATGGATCGTTATGGCATAGGATTATTCTAGTAATTATTGCTCCCATCGCATTGGCAGGATGGTTACTTAACTCCATTCCTTTTTACCTTTCTAAGGCAGTGACAAAGGCTAAAGTCAAGCAGATAGAATTCTTCTCGCCCGTCCGTTTAGGCCTATTACTGATATTTTACTGCCTCTACCTCTTCGCAATTTTAGTTCTCGCAGCGACCAAAATCGGTTGGCCTTCTTTGTTTTTAGCCGTCATAGTACCTCTTCTCGGATATTGTACTATCATTTGGTGGGAATACAAAAGGATGCTAAGTGAAGAAAAGCTGACACTTGCCGATCTGGAGGCATTCTCAGATAGAATCAGTAGGGCTAACTGATCACCTACCGAGATCTCGCGCACGACGAAGTGCTTCATGAGCACCCAGCCCCAACTTTCGATCGACTTGATTGTCATGGAAGGATGCCAAAGCTGCCTCAGTCGTACCACCTCTTGAAGCCACTTTCTCTATCCATTCCTCACAGGTGAAATCATTTTTATGAAATAGCTCTACCGCTCCTTTGAAGGTCTGCCAGGTTAGTAATTCGGACTCCGATGCGTTGAAGCCCATTTCCCGGGCTGCGTCCATGAGTGCTTTCATGCAGTAGAATACATATGCAGGACCACTTCCTGATATGGCTGTGGCTGCATCAATCAGATCCTCATCTTCTACATACAAAGTCTTTCCGGTGGTATTCAGTAGATTTTGCACCGTCACAAGTTCTATGCGGGTGACAGATTCTGTAGAAGTAAAGACCGTCATGCCCATTCCAATCTGAGCAGGCAGATTTGGCATGGCCCGAATTACTTTGACGATTCCAAGTTCCTTCATGAGGGAAGAAGTCTTTATCCCTGCCATGATGCTTAGAAAAACCTGTTGGGGATCCAGTTTACCTACCAAACTTGAAAAGAGTGATGGTGCATCCTGAGGCTTTACCGCCAAAATCACTAAGTCAGCTTCTTGCATACAATCTTCTGGCACACTATAAATCGTGCCGACATTTTGCTTTTGCAATTCGGATGCCTTCTCAGGAGATTTCTCCAGGATCATCATCTCATCTGTATTGACAATATGTGATCGCAAGAAACTCTTGGCATAGGTCAGTCCCATATTACCTCCTCCGATGACCAATATTTTCATTTGACTTTTTTCGATTTAGTAGAATTCAGCACATATTTCGACATTTTCTACCTTAGTAAATCTCGAAAGATCCAAATGTAATGATTCTATCATGCAATGCTTGTGAGCTTTATTTATGAAAATCAATCTAATCATAGTGGGTTTCGCTCTTCTTTCCTGTTTTTCGGTTTCATCCGATCATTCTGAGTCAGACTCCGTCAGCAAGCCTGATTACGCATTAGCCATTCATGGCGGTGCCGGGGTAATTACCAGATCCAACTTATCAGCAGCAGAGGAAAAAAATTATCGTCAAACATTAGATCAAGCTTTAGGTATTGGTGAAGAAATTCTCTCAGAGGGAGGAAGTGCCCTCGAAGCGGTTACCGCAATTTGTGTTTTCATGGAGGATAGTCCCCTATTCAATGCCGGCAAAGGATCGGTATTTACTCATGAGGGCACTAACGAGATGGATGCTTCTATAATGGATGGGCGTGATCTCAATGCCGGTGCAGTAGGTGGTATACATCTTATTAAGAATCCTATTCTGGCGGCAAAAGCAGTGCTTGAAAAATCGGAACATGTAATGCTGACTGGTAAGGGTGCGGAGGACTTTGCTGCCCTTCATGATATCGAAACAGTTGAAAACGAATATTTCTACACGGAACGTCGATGGCAAGCTCTCCAGAAGTTAAAAAGCGAAGGTTCCCAAAAAGTTCAATTGGACCATGACGACCGGAAGCATGGTACGGTGGGAGCGGTTGCCCTGGATCGGTCTGGAAATCTGGCAGCGGCAACATCGACGGGTGGGATGACAAATAAGAGGTATAACCGGCTGGGCGATTCTCCAATCATTGGTGCCGGTACTTATGCAGATAATAGTACTTGTGCTGTTTCTTCTACCGGCCACGGTGAGTATTTCATTCGGCTCGCGATCGCTCATGATATTTCGTCCCAGATGGAACATGGTGGCAAAACCCTGAAAGAGGCGGGTGACCACACGATCCACCAAAAATTGAAGAAGATGGGTGGTACCGGCGGCATCATCAGTGTAGATAAAGAGGGAAACATTCACATGCCATTCAATACTGAAGGTATGTATCGCGGCATTGCTATTCCTGGTAGCCGTAAGGTGATGATCTATAAAGACGAATAGAGACCTCAGAGCCACGTGAAATTAAGTGTAATCATTCCCACCCTTAATGAGCAGGATAACATCAGCCGTTTGATCGATCGTTTGCTAGAGGGAAGCAGAGGGACAGACACTGAAATCATGGTAGTGGATGGAAATAGTGATGATGATACAGTAGCGATAGCATCATCCTACGGCATCAAAACATTGATTTGTCCAACCGCTGGGAGGGCAGCTCAGCTAAACCTCGGGGCCAGTGAGGCTAAATCGGATCTGCTTTATTTTGTGCATGGCGATACCTTGCCTCCCCTCTCCTTTTACACAGATATCGAGAAAGCGCTGAAATTGGGCTACGACCTAGGCTGTTATCGATTTCGATTTGAAAGCAATTCATTCCTTCTTCGTATCAATTCATACTTTACCAGGTTCAATAGGATGTGGTGCCGGGGAGGTGACCAGAGTCTATTTGTCAAGCGTTCCGTCTTTGAGGATCTTGACGGGTTTAAGAATGACTATGTGATCATGGAGGACTTCGATTTTTTAAGGAGAGCCCGGAGACATTACCGTTTTTGTATCATGCCGAAAGATATCTTGATCTCTGCCAGGAAATATGAGAACAATAGTTATTTACGGGTACAGCTTGCCAATTTGATCGTTTTCAACATGTTTCGACGTGGTTACCAGCCCAGGCAAATATTAAAGACCTATCGTAAATTGATTAATTACCGCAGTTGAAACTATAGAAAATGTTGAGGGTATCTGATCGAATTGATGTTGACCAAGGAATCCATCTGACAAGAATTGACTATTCTGATGGCCCATTCCTAGTCAAGCATTTGAATCATATTGATTTTTCAGAGAACACCTGCAGCATTCCATATCCCTATACTCAAGATGATGCGAAGAAATTTATTTCGGGCGTCATCTCATTCGAAGAGAAAAACAAAGTTCAGCGGGATTGGGCAATCCGCAATGCCGACGGCGAGTTGATCGGGTGTATCGGACTACTTTATGACAAAGGTCATGAATCGTTCCGATCTGAGTTTGGCTACTGGTTATCTAAGGATTATTGGAACCAAGGTCTGATGACTAAGGTCGTTGAACGATTTGCGAATTATATTTTAGATAACACAAAATTAATACGTCTCGATGCCCTGGTCTTTTCTCCCAACCTGCCTTCTTGTCGTGTCCTGGAGAAAGCCGGATTTGTCAATGAAGGATATTTGCGAAAAGCTTTCTGCAAGGATGGAAAATATATTGACGCCCACCTTTTCGCTAAAGTGAAGGAAACTTAGTCATAGTTGTAGCCTCCCACATCATTTTCGACTTCCACCCCAAGTCCCAACACAATTCGATTGACAAAATTGAAATAGGCAATCACCAGCGTAGCATCTAGTATGGTGCGGTCATCCAATCCGCTATGTCTCAGTGCATCAATATCACTTTCGTAGTTAGATGTTGCGGTTGGCTTACTCAGTTTTTCTGCATAGTTGCATAAGGCAACATCTTCTTCTGACAGATCTAATTGGGAGTAGTCTAGGCAGAGCTGACTGATCTTATCATGATCTTTCCAGAAGTGTAGCAGGGCAGCTCCATGGTGGTCTATGCAATAACCGCAATGGTTTGTATTGGATACAATGACAGCCAGCATTTCGCGTTGATAGCGTCGAAGAGGAGACTTCCCAAACATCACGTTCATATAAAGATCCATATGAGCGATGATTGACTTGGGATTCAGGCTTTGGATCATATGTACGCTGGCAAGTTTACCACGCTTATTTATCAAATCATCATAGATGGATTTGAGCTCGCCAGAGGCTTGGTCATATGGGATGGTTTGGATATAAGGCATTGATCTGAGTTATAGTTAGACCACACATGATTTTTCCTGATTATTCTATACAACCAATCTCAGTAATCAAAAGTTGTGTTGGACGGAAATGCCAGTACGTATGAATAAAATAGTAAATGCGTTTATTTGTTAATATTATTGTAAGCAATTCGCAGACGAAAAATCAACCAAATCACAGTGGCAAAGAAGAAGATCAAGAAATCCAGGATTAGATCGAAGAAATCTGAAGTACCCAAGCAGAGCGAGAAAGCACTTAAGCCCCATATTCAACATGTTCTTGCGGTTGGGATCTTTCTGTTCGTTGGGATTTTGTTCTTTTACCCCCAGTTTCAAGGCAAAGCCGTCCAGCAAGGTGACGTTGCCAGTTTCCAGGCTGCCTCTAAAGAACTGGCTGATTTCAGGCGTGACTCCAGCCGCAATGCTCTTTGGACCAACTCGATGTTTTCGGGTATGCCGGCTTATCAGATTAGTATGCCAACGAAAAATCCCATTTCAATCGTAGAAAAAGCACTTCATCTTTTTCTGAAGCGTCCGGCGGGATATTTTATTGGGATGATGATCATCTTTTACCTCATGTGCCTTGCTCTTCAGGTAAATGCCTGGGTGGCGATCTTTGGTAGCATAGCCTTCGCCTTTGTTACTAACCATTTTGTTCTTTGGGAGGCAGGGCATGCCACTAAATTGAGAGCCATCAGTTTATTCCCCATCATATTAGCGGGAGTAATATCAGCTTATAGGTCAAAATACTTATTGGGTGGTATTCTTCTAGCCGTTGGTCTGTCGATACAAATCTCAGCCAATCATGTGCAGATGACCTATTTCCTTTTCATCTCTATTTTAATCTATGTGATCTTCAGGTTCTGGACTGATCTGAAGGGAAAAACCCTCCCCCAGTTCGCGAAAGCATCCGGTACATTGATCGCTGCCACTCTTCTGGCTCTCGCTGTTAATACTGATCGCCTATGGCCCACTTATGAGTATTCCCGTGATACCATGAGGGGGAAACCAATACTCACCCAAACCCAGGCCGAGGACAGAAGCAGTAGCGAGGTAGAAGGATTGGCCTGGGATTATGCCATGCAATGGAGTAATGGTACGATTGATTTGCTGAGCCTTCTCATACCTCGGGCTGCCGGGGGAAGCAGCGGCGAATTGATCCCGGGCGATAGCAACTTTGGCAGACTGGTTGGACGCTCCAACGAAAAGACGATTCAATCTCCCCTATATTGGGGAAACCTGCCATTTACCAGTGGTAACAATTATGTGGGAGCGATCGTGATGTTCTTATTCGTGCTTGGAATCATCATTGTCCCAGGTCGTGTTAAATGGTGGCTTCTAACTGCAATCGTCCTGACAGCACTGATGTCAATGGGCAAGTATTTTGAGATCCTGAATCGGCCCTTTTTCGATTATTTTCCATTATTCAACAAGTTCAGAGCTCCCAACAGTATACTCGCCATCACTGAATTTCTGATTGTAGTATTTGCTGTCCTTGCCTTGAGCCAGGTGGTAAAACAAAAGAACGATTCGCAGTTGCTGAAAAAGGTGGTTCAGGCATTTGCTATAAGTGGTGGTTTCTGTCTACTGATGATCCTGCTTGGTGGAGCGTTTTCATTCCAGGGGCAAAGTGACAACTACGATCCCAGAATCATTGAAGCGATTCAGCAGGATCGGGCAAGTTTGTTTCGAAAGGATGCTTTGAGATCATTGGCTTTTATCGCATTGGCATTTGGTTTATTGTATTTCTATCTTAAGAATAGAGTAAGCCGGATTCAGGCACTGATCGGATTATCTCTGCTTGTTACCATAGATCTGTGGGGTGTGGGTAAACGCTATCTTCCAGCCAGTAAATTTGTCCCTCAAAGTCAGCTTGACAATATCTTTGCCCTGCGGGAAGCTGATGAAATAATTTTAAAGGATATTGATCCTCATTTCCGTGTTCTGGACCTCTCGGTAAATACATTTAACTCCTCAATCCCCTCTTATCACCACAAGACAATCGGTGGTTATCACGCCGCCAAGTTGCAACGATATCAAGACATGATCGATTACTACATTTCTAAAAATGACCCGAATGTCCTCAACATGTTAAATACTCGTTATGTCATTGACCCCCAGCAACAACTACAGATCAATGCCAATGCCATGGGCAATGCCTGGTTCGTCTCATCACTCCGCGAGGTTTCCTCAGCTGATGGAGAGATAAATGCTTTGCAAAACTTTAATCCTGCCGCAGAAGCCATTTACCATCAGGAGTTTCGTGATTATATTGGTTCGTTCTCTCCCGATGGAAATGGAACTATAAATCTCATCAAGTATGGGCCAGACCGATTGGAGTACGAGTCTTCCAGTGCGAGTGAACAATTTGCAGTATTTTCTGAAGTTTGGTATGGACCGGATAAGGGATGGGAAGCCTACATAGATGGTGAACCGGCTGAATTCATAAGGGTGAATTACATTCTGCGAGGAATGCGGATTCCTGCGGGAGAGCATAAAATTATCTTCACATTCAAACCACGGTCTTACTATACTGGTTCTACTATTTCGAAGATTTCTGCAAGCATAATTCTGATCGGTTTGTTACTTTATTTAATCAACTTCTTTAGGCCAATCCGGTCATTAATTCCCGGTCAGAAACAAAACCCAATGCCAACTTGAGGCGAAAAGTCCTTATTGTCACCTATTATTGGCCACCCTCGGGTGGACCTGGAGTACAACGGGTCCTTAAGTTTGTCAAATTTCTACCACAATTTGGATGGGATCCAGTCATATTGACCGTCGACAGTGGTGAATATCCGGTGAGAGATGAGACACTTGTTAAAGATATTCCAAAGGAAGTACCTCAATACAAAACAAAATCTATTGAACCCTACAAACTCTTCAAGTTATTTTCGGGGCGATCGTCAAAGAAAGGAGTCGAAAATTATCTATTAGATCAGAAACCCTCCACGCTGAATGGTCGGATTGCTCAATTTATCCGACAAAACTTTTTCATTCCTGATGCAAGGGTGGGATGGTACCCCTATGCCAGGAAAAAAGGAATGGAGATTATCGAGCGTGAAAAACCGGATGTCATTTTTTCCAGTTCACCGCCTCACTCACTTCAACTTGCAGCCAGATCTCTGCATCGATCTTCAGGAATACCCTGGGTGGCCGATTTTCGTGATCCATGGACTCAAGCATTCTGGGATAAAGGACTGAGGAGAAATCCGATTTCAAATCGAATCAATCTAAATTTTGAAAAATCAGTGATGCGGGAAGCCTCGGCTATCACTGTCGTCAGTAAGGGTATGATCGCCCTCCTGAGTCGACAGTATTCAGAAAAATTTACAGTCATTTCCAATGGCTATGACAAAGATGATTTTACTAGTTCAAACCCACCTGACCAATTTTTTCGAATTCTTTACACAGGACATATAGCCAGATCTCAAAATCCATTAGCCTTTTTCAAGGCCATTAGTAGTTTGGACAAAGATGTGCTGGCAAAGTGCAGGATAGAGTTCTATGGAAAATCCGATCCTTCAGTCCATCGGGCCATAGTCGAGTATAATTTGGAAAAACATATTCACTTGTTGGATTATGTTGCCCACCATGAGGCCACCGCCCTCATGCAACAGGCCGATATACTTCTACTACTGATTCCGGCTGATTTTGGCAAAGGCATATTAACGGGAAAACTATTTGAATATCTAGCCACCGGAAATTTTATACTGGGTTTAGGAGATGAACAAGATGATGCTGCTGATGTACTTCGAAAGACAAATAGCGGTATCATGAAGGATTATAAAAGTGATGTAAAGCATGTTATACTGGCTCAATTCAAAAAATGGGAACAAGGAGAAAAGAATATGCCAGACTGGAATGAGATTGAGGCCTATAGCCGTCAAAACCTTACTAAACGACTCGCCACTGTATTTGACACCGTATCAAGATGAAGTCAAATTAGCATAAAGTTCCTGAACCTGGCTGGCAAAAGCATCCCAACTATATTTGATCTTGTGCTTTGCAACCGATTGGGAGAAAGATGCGAACCTCCTGTTTTCAAAGAAGTCAGTTAGGGCTTCAGCGATCTTCACAGCATCTAGCTCCACAATATACCCGGTCTTTCCTGGCTCCACCATCTCACCTAATCCGCCAATATTTGAGACCAGCACCGGTCGATTAAAATGGTAGGCTATCGGCGTGATCCCACTTTGGCTGGCCGATCGATAGGTCTGTGCTACAATATCTGCGGCAGAGAAATATGCTGGGATTTCGTCTACGGGAATAAATCGATTGTGCACCACGACCCTGCCTTCAACTTCCAGCTGACTGATCAAATTCCTGTAATACTTCTCATCATCATAGAATTCTCCTGCAATGATCAGTAGTGCTCCCAGCTGATGAAGTTGTTCATTAGCGATCGCCTTGATCAACAAATCCAGCCCCTTGTATTTTCTCACCAGGCCAAAAAAAAGCACTACAGGAAGATCCGCTCTCAGGTCGAGTTTCGATCTGGCAATCGATTGCTTTAAAATAGGACCAAAATGGTCATTGATCGGGTGGGGAAAGCATATGCTTGGTTTCGTCGTAAATGTCCTTAACTCCTTTAAAACCGCTTCTGATAAAGTGATAAAAGCATCACATGGCTTCAAAAAGAACTTGGTCAGAAATCTGTCCCCAACTCGACCCTCGTGGGGTTTGATATTATCCGTGATGGCAATTATACTTACAGAATCATGAAGCATTCTCAAGATGGATCCCAGGCAAAAACCTAAAAAAGGAATCCAAAACCTGACCATGACCAGATCAGGCTGTTGGGCGTTGATCCATCGGGCTGTGGTCCACCAGGTAAAGGGGTTGATCGAATTTATTCTGGAGATAATATCTACCTCTTGCGGAGGTGTACTGCGCCTAAACTGAGTTTTTCCTGGGAATAGAATTGAAGGATATTGCAATGAAAAACTGACAATCTTACATTGGTGGCCCTGCCGTTTCAATGCCCGACATAGGGATTCATTTGTGTCAGCAATACCTCCCCTCAATGGATGTGCCGGTCCAATGATTATGATATTCATATGATCTCAAATAAAATCAGTTACCTCCATTTGTCAGGTAGTTTTCAATAATATCCCTCGGATTCCAACTCTTTAATCCCATCTCACGGCAAGTCATTAAAACCCTTTTGTACACATTCAGCCATGGTGCATATTTATAATTGCTGAAAAAATTATTGTGCCAAAGTACTGAGATCAGGCAGTTGGTTTGGTTGCTTTCAATGAATTCAATCATGATCCTTTCCGCCTGCTCTGCCTCCAGAAAATGATATCCACGAAAGGTTGCATCCATTAGATGAAGAGGGACCTCAACGAATCTGTAGGGTCTCTTCTCAAACATGTTAAAGGGCTGGAATGGCAGTCCATAACTATTTCGAAATCCATGATAAGGGGCAAAGCCTAGAGTACAATCCAATTTTATTCCAGATTCCTCGATCTGGTGATAATGATTCGGTAATTGCATCAAGAGGTAATGGTTACGGTTGATTTCCGGGGCATCTTGAAACTGTGAAATCTCATCTTGTATCGAATCAGTCGAAATACTTTTGTGCAACCCGTTGAAGAATCCTCGGTGACTTACCTTCTGAATCGTGTTCTGAATACTTGGGCTTTTGAAGTGGTAATTGGCATTCGAAATCTCCTGACCATTTAATCTTGCTTTACCGTTTCGGACTAACCAGAAAAACGTGGATTTAACGTCATGCTCATCATTTATATTCATGATCTGATCTATATTGAGCCAATAGGGATCTGAAATAAACTCCATCCAAATCAAAGACAGTAATATGTCGAATCGACCTTTTTTAATGGCCCAAACTCCTTCCTCGTAAAGAGCTCCTCTAATCAGATCAATATCGTGCGAGATGAAAATACCAGAAGGCAGATCTTTCCATTTCAATCCACTCTTCAACTGAGAAGTTTGCTCGAACAACGCCCTGAAATAATCTACAACTAAGTTCTCAGTTGAGCATTCAAATCTACTTTGTAGACTTGCTTCATATGGAAAGCGACCAAATTTGTCCTCTAGATCAGAATCATACTCTTGAAGACTATTTATCAAATAAAAAGCCGTTCCCAAATAGTCAGGTTTTCCACTCTCAGTCAAAAAGAGTGGTACATCCCTGAACATACTTTGATGGTCATACTTTCTTCCTTCGATACATTTGTGAAAATCCCCTGAAATCTTAATGTCGCTTCGTTCTCCATGACCTATGGTGAGGTCTATTTCATTCAATAGATCGGATGTTTCAACGTGTCGCAGGAAAATTGACCAGATATACTTGACGTGTGGTAAGATTTCTGGAAAAACGTCAAACTTTACCATTGGTGGTCAGGCGAAGGGATGAAATAAGTTGTTCGATCTCGAGAAGTTGCTCAGCCTCCAATATCTTCACTCTACTGGCCGGACTTTTATTGACAGGCTTTCTCATCATGCTTTCAAGTTTTTGCCTGGGAATATTTTCGATCTCAAGAAATTCAAGAAGTTTCTCGACTTCATCCGGACTTCGAAAGAGGTGTTTACTTGCCAGATAGAAATAGCGACTAGATCCAATGGATTCTCCAAAGTCCCGAATAAATCGGTTGGTTTCCCACCACAACCAGCTGATTTTCTGAACTTGGGAATAATTCTCCCAATCCTGTAAATCATTGTACTTGATAATCCGTCCTTCATCACCTATGCGCTCATCACCATACCAATTTCTAGAATAACCGCTTTGCACAAACGGGACCACATCTCTTTCCAGATGAACAAACTTAGCGAGGGGATATAGAATGGCCAGCTGATTAGCGAAAAAAGTGATTCGGTTGTTGGTTTCCACATAACGTTTACCAAGAAGAAAGGCATCACGGATTGATTCATACCTGCACACATCTATCACCTGCTCCTCTACCTTCTCACCCTTGCTTTGTTTATAGTAAGCCCATCCGCTGTGATAGCTCAATTCAGGATGAGGCTCGTGGACCACCCGCAAACTTGAGTCAGCAGATAAAAGCTTGGTTAAAAGCATGGTGCCGCACCTTCCAGTCGAGAGAGCAAAAACCGGCTTCGAATCGTTGTGTACATCGCTGTAAAGCTCCTTTGCACTTCGATCAAGTTTACCACGAATCGTCGACGACTCCATTTCCTCCTGAAAAAACGAACGTTGGTGCGCTATGAAACTGATTAACAGGTCCTTGTACTTGGCAGGGTAAAAATTTTCAATGATTTTCTTCATTCAGAATTCTCACTTCCTTTTAATTCACTGGACTTTAATGTCTACATTTGAGCGAAGATATGTATTATAAAATTACTGGATGTGATTGACAAGAACACAGTAGGCTTCAAATTCCTTTGCCGCTGTAATTTTGACCGAAATAGTCAAGGTTTGGATCCGGTTCCGTTAATATTATTGAGTACCCCAGACCAATGAAAGGGTTGGTAGAAAATATAGAACGAACTATGGTCCTTTCGAAGTTACTTTCGAAAGAGATTCAAGGGTTGGAGATAAGCCGTGTTGAGTTTACCAAGAATAAATGGGCAGAAATAGAACTTAAATGCGGAACTGTATTTAGAACCTTTCCATCATTTAGGGTACTTGATACAATTACATATAGAAGACTACCCAAAGAGGTTAGAGGGAAGCTGCCTTACGAAGCTACTAAGTGCGCCATTGATATTATTGTGAGATTCAAATACCCTCAAATGAATGTGCTTAGGGATTTAAAATATAGCCGAAAGACCAGAAAGAAAATATCTCTGATGCACGCCGATAATCTAAAAGACTTTCCCAGATCACTTAGAAAGACTATTAAGGATAAATTCAATATCAATCGAGGAGATACGGTTGTTGATGTTGGAGCACACACTGGCTTCGGAGCTTTAGCCATACGCAACAAGATTGGTGATGAAAGCAAAATTTTCTGTCTTGAAGCAGAAGTATCCTGTTTTTCCTTTCTACGACATAATGTTTATGCAAATGGAGCGAATCAAATCATTCCCTTGAATATTGCTGCATGGGACAAACCAGCGAATATGACATTTCGAAAAGGAAAGGCTCAAAATAATTCTCTTGTTGAGATTAATAACAGCACCAATTTCTTGACTACAAGCAGAACGGAAACGATTGATAATATTATCAGCAGCCATGGCATCAAAGAAATTAACTACTTAAGTCTGACGATTAATGGACCACAAGCCCTTGAGGGCAGCAAGAATATCATTTCAAATAGATCAAGAATAGCGATTTCCCTGGCGGGTTGGTACAATGTAGCTAGCAAAAAAGTACATCAACTTGTAATTCCTATAATTGAACAACTAGGTCTTGACTTCCACATAACACTGGTGGGTAAGGTACTTGCTTGGAAATGAACAGACGATAAATGCACTCTCACTAATGGGCGTTATTAGAAGGCAAAGTATTAAGCAAAGTGTTGTTAGCTATGTTGGTGTGGGCATTGGAGCGATTAGTTCCTTATTTATCTACCCCCTGGACCTTGAGACATATGGTTTCCTTCGATTTATGATTGACTCAGCAAGTCTATTGGCTCCAATAGCGCTACTCGGTATTCATTTCACCGCCATACGATTTTATCCACGAATATCCGCATCGAATACAGATCGGCAAGGGTTTCTTCCTTTCATCTTGATGATGGTAGTTTTTGGCTTTCTTCTAACTTCACTGATCTACTTCCTTCTAAAAGACAACCTAGAATCATTTCTTCTCAGAAATCAGGATGATCCAATCTTTTCTCAATTTGTTAAATACATTTTGCCCATTGCATTATTGGTTTCGCTTGGCATATTACTTACCAACTATATTTCCATTTTTCGACGAATTGTTGTGCCGGCAATCTTAAATAACATTTTTCTAAAAGTGGGTACAGCTTCGATTGTTTTACTTAGTGCATACAGTATTATTAAAAACCAAGACTCTATTTACTTACTGGCTGCAGTATATCTCTTTATCATTATTGGACTAGGTATTTATTTGAAGTCACTAGGCGAACTCCAATTCTCAAGACCCACGGCCAGGCTAACGAAACTATTTAAAGAAGAAATGCTGGAATATAGCCTATATGCAATGGTGACTGGCATTGCAACTATATTGGCCTTTAGAATTGATACCATCATGGTTTCGACACTGATCGATCTGAAAAGCACAGGTGTTTATAGTATCAGCTTATTTCTCGCCAATGCGATTGCTATTCCTACCGTTGCCGTACGGAATATATCAGGTCCCATTATCAGTGATGCATGGACCCAAAATCAGCCAGGCAAGATATCCAGTCTTTACAAGTCGACCTCACTGCACCTCACTATATTCGGCCTGCTTCTTTATCTGCTGATTATGGTCTCTATAGCTGATCTGGTTTCTTTAATGCCAAATAGCAATGAACTCCAGGGCCTCATACCTCTCGTCGCTATCCTCGGAGCATCTAAATTAATTGAGATGTCCATGAGTGTGAACAATCAGATTATTGTCTTCTCAGATCAGTATAAATTTAATTTGGTTGCAGTGCTCATCCTGGCGGTCTTGAATATATTTTTGACCTACTTCTTTATCAAAGTTCTCAATTACGGCATCATTGGAGCAGCCATGGCTGCTGCGATCAGTCTGACACTGTACAACCTCACGAAATTCTTATTTATTCATCTAAAATTTAAAATGCACCCCTTCAGCCATAAATATATTTGGATAGTTTTAATAACAACCTTTATTTACCTGGTTACGCATCTTATCTCATTTCCTGATTCTGCTTTGTTAAAAATTATTATTAAATCAATATTTGTGTCAGTGTTCTTTGTCATACTTACCTACATCTTTAAAGTATCCGAAGATTTCAATACCATGGTGATTGACGTCTACAAAAAATTTAAAGACAATGCTCAAAATTGATTTTGAAAATCTGGTCAATTTGATCAGAAAAGACTTTGATCTTTTTCCAGACAACTTGAAGTCGTGGAACATAAATTATCTTGAGTATCAGAAAAACAGGTACAAATCCGAACTTAGAATATTAGAAGGATTTGAACGGACCAATGAGATTCTAGAAATAGGTTCCCTACCTTACCATATGACCTTTTTTCTTTCGAAATCAGGTTTTAACGTAACAGGCTTAGACCTTAATCCGGAACGAGGAAAAGCATTCATTGAAAAGCATTGTTTGAACGTTCTCGCGTGCGATATTGAACGAGAAAAATTACCATTTGAAGATGGTCACTTCGACATCGTACTCTTCATGGAGGTTTTTGAGCATCTTCGAATTGATCCAATTTTTACCATGAATGAAATAAATAGGGTGATCAGACCGGGTGGCACATTGATACTATCCACTCCCAACCTCTATAAATTGTCAAATGTCCTCAATTTCCTACTTGGACGATCTTACCTGCAACCATATTCCCAGTTCGAAAAACTTTACACTACTGGACATATGGGACATGTCCATGAATATTCACGTGGCGAATTGAGGACCTTTCTTGAAAAGACCAATTTTAGAAATATCAAAATATCCTACAGAAGTTACCGGATAAAATGGAATAAATTCTACCTGTATCTGCCTCAACATCTAATCCCATTCTTCCGTCCCTATATGTTAGCGATCAGCAAGAAAGGACAATGAAAGACCGATTTTGTCAGGCTTGATGATCTTGTTCAGTAGATCTGACCACTCCCCCCTCCAATACATACTGCTCCCCGCTCTCCCCACAAATAGCTCTGCCCGAACCATCAAATTCCAACCTTTGGCCATACCGGCTCATCCATCCAATCTGACGGCCCGGATTTCCGACAACAAGAGCATAAGCAGGAACGTCCCTGGTCACCACCGCTCCAGCACCAATGAAAGCATATTGACCAATATCATTGCCGCAGACAATTGTGGCATTAGCTCCGATGCTGGCTCCTCTTCCCACCATGGTTTGCATGTACTCTGACTTTCTCACCACAGCACTTCTGGGATTGATCACATTGGTAAATACCATGGAAGGTCCCAGAAACACGTCGTCTTCGCAAATCACTCCTGTATAAATCGATACATTATTTTGCACCTTGACGTTATTTCCCAAGATCACATCGTCCGCTACAAAAACATTCTGACCCAAGCTGCATCCTTTACCTAGTTTCGCTCTCGACATGATATGACAGAAGTGCCAGATCTTGGTACCCTCACCTACTTCGGCACCAGCATCAA
>JAHELJ010000182.1 GCA_024644235.1 Lewinellaceae bacterium | reverse complement strand
TGTTTTACTTCTTTTACATCTATGAGACCAAAAACAGCCACCATGATTACTGAGGCCAATATGGCATTGGGAAGGAAGTGAAATAGAGGGGTCAAAAATAGCAGTGTAAGAATAATCAGCAATGCACTTACTAAGGATGCCATACCGGTTTTAGCACCTGCTTCGTCATTTACCGCTGTCCGCGAAAACCCTCCCGTCACTGGGTATGACTGAAAAGTTGCTCCCCCAATATTGGCTAGTCCTAGTGCTACCAATTCCTGGTTGGCATCGATTTTATAATCCTTATGTTTGCTCTGTATGGCTTTGGCAACAGCATAGCTTTCCATAAAACTGACAAGGGCAATTGCGAGCGCTGTTGGCATGAGTGCTCCCACTGTTGACATCTCCAATCCGGGCCATTGCAAGGAAGGTAAGCCTTGTGGAACAGATCCTACAATACTCACTCCAGTTTCAGCCAAATTAAATACCCAAACAACAAGGATCGCCAGAAATACCGCAATTAACAGTCCGGGAATCCTCCTGTTGATCATTTTCAACACCACAATCAGTACGATCCCACCAATTCCTAACAAAAAGGTTGGTAGATGAATCTGGTTGATTTGCTGAATGGCCTCAATGATTATTTCATGCACTCGATGACCTCCTGAGAGTTTTATCCCTAGAAGGTGCTTCAGCTGACTTACTCCGATGATGAGCGCAGCTGCCGAGGTGAAGCCGCTTATAACTGGATGAGATAGAAAACTTACCAAGAAACCAAGGCGAAAAACACCAAGCAAGAATTGGATCATACCAACGATCAGAGCAAGAGCGATGGCCAGGGAGATATAGCTCTCGCTATCTGCTTCCGCCATTGCTCCGATTCCCGTTGCTGTCAGCAATGAAACCATGGCCACCGGTCCCACCGCAAGCTGCCTTGATGTACCAAGTAAAGCATAGATAATCAAGGGTAAAGTGGAAGCATACAGGCCATATATGGGAGGAAGGCCGGCAATCATAGCATATGCCATTCCCTGGGGTATCAACATGATCCCCACAGTCAATCCGGCAGTTAGATCACCTTTCAGCTGGGTACTACCATAGTCCGATATCCAATCGATCGCAGGTATGTACTGACTTATTTTCATTTTTCGACTTGCACCTCTCGAAATCTTTCTTTTGTTATTATTCTGACAAGAGCTTGATTCGATTCCTTCCCAATTCGACTTCTCCGATATTTTCCAATTTCTTTAGCAGACGGGAGATGGCTTCGCGGGAAGCATTCAGATCACTGGCGATCTCCTGATGGGTAACCTGCAGCTCCCTAGTTCCAATTGATTTAGCCCTTGCTCGAAGATATTTTTGCAATCTGCGATCCATATCTTCGAAAGCAACACTGTCAAGGACACGCACCAACTCCATCATTTTGGCGTCATACGATTGCATGACAAAATTCTTCCAACTTTGGTATCTCGACATCCAGGCATCCATGTACCGGATGGGAATACCAATCAAGGTGGTGTCTTCCACTGCTTGCGTTCGGATTTGACTCTTCTTGTTCATCATACAGCAAGTGAAAGACATGGAGCAGGTCTCCCCTGGCCCTAAAAAATACAAGATCATCTCCTTACCATCCCTTTCATCTTCCCTGGTCACTTTGATGCTTCCATCGACAATGAGAGGGACCATCTTGACGTAGCTCTCAAAATCCATGATGACCTCTTCGGCCTGATAGTGAAATACCTGGCCTCCTTCTGCAATCTCATCCTGTAATGCACGTTCAGCAAGCTGCGGAAAGTGCCGGTGAACCAGTTCAAGGATCTCACTCTGTTGTATATTCATATTCGCTCTTGGCTTGTGACTGCAAGGTAATATATACACCGGAGCCCTGAGATCCTACCAGGTATGATCCTCATTCTGGCACTCTAGGAGGCGATAGCTTGTTCAATCACCTCTTTCAGAGCCTTTGCTGACTGCATACCGGAGTGTCTCCAGTGAGCCTTCCCTTTCTTATAGAGAATGAATGTGGGTACACCCATGACACCTAGTTGGCTTGCTAATTCGGGATTCTTGTCGACATCCACTTTTACGATAGATGCCTTATCACCAAGATCTGATGCCACTTCCTGCAAGATGGGTCCCATCGCTCGGCATGGTCCGCACCACTGTGCAGTAAAATCAACCAAAACCGGTTTATTGCTTTGTATCAAGCTGTTGAAGGATACTCTCTTTTTCATTTTTCCTGTTTCTGTGATAAAATTTTACTAACGCCAATCTTCCCAGCAACATCCAGGGCAAGCCGTGGAAAAAGAAATCAAACCAATCCATCAGCATCATTCCCTTAGCCCCTCCCAGAATCCACCTGATCTTGCCTAGAAGGTGGGGTTCCGGGAAAAAAGGCGCAAGTCCTAAGGTGAGGGACGCAAGAATCAGTAACTTCCAATCATTGATAAAATCATCCATAGTTGCTCATATTGGCAATTGGTACAAATGTACCGGGCTGCCATATGAGGTTTAGTGATATCGATCACAATAGAGATGAGAAATCTCCAACTAATGCTGAGTTCAACAAACTGTAGGTTTAGACCGAGGAATCAAAAACAAGATCTCTGCTTATTGTGAAGGTTTTTATTCCTGTATAAAATCCGGAACTCCAATAGCCGAGCAGAAATAGAACCAGGGGAGTGTAGAGTAGATATTTCAGCAGTCTCCATCCAAACGGCATGCGGGATAAGATGCTAGTGAAGCGGTAAGCGACGAGAAAAAACGAAAGAAATGGCAGATTGAAGATAGTCTTAGGACCCAAATCGTGTTCCATTCGACCCTGAGCTGAAAACCTTCCCAACAGAAACTCATTCTGACATATGCTTGCTAGTTCAGTTCTATTCTGATGTGTAATAATTAGATCCTTTCTTCGAATTATCTTGCCTCCCTTAGCAACGAAATTATGGCAGAAAATAAAATCTTCGTAGGCCCTGACATGAGGGAAATAGCCATTTTTCTCGAAAAGATTCTTCTTACAAGCAAAGTTGCATGTGGGAACTGCTTTGACAATTTTGGTTTCTTCTCGTAAGTCCATAAAATGACTGAAATCGACCAAGTAGGAACAGGTTCCAAGGATACTGTTTGGTGTGCCATTTTTAATTACCCCGGATAAAATTACGTTCTCATCAACATGATGGTAAATATTAGTCAACCAATTTTGGTCGGCAACGCAATCAGCATCAAGAAAAGCAATAATGCTTCCAGATGCAGCTCTTATCCCTATATTTCGAGCTGATCCGGGATAGACTTGATGGCCCTTCTTAATGAGCTTAACTCGATTATCAGTTTTGCAGATTTGCTCTACCTTGATCTGGACTTCTCTAGTTGAACTGTCAACGACGATTACTTCGAATGATCGATCAAAGCCTTGGTTAAGTAAGGACTCTATGCACTTTTC
>JAHELJ010000181.1 GCA_024644235.1 Lewinellaceae bacterium | reverse complement strand
CAAGTGAAGCTCTCCGCAATAGTCTTTCTTTTGAAGCAGGAGGAGAAACAGGGATGCCCGCCTCCTCAATTTTTTCAAGAATAAAGAAGTCGATTGGTGATTGGGGCCAGTTCTTGTTTTCAACTTTCGGCAGTTCTGCTGCTACCGGTTTTGCAAAAGACCAGTGTTCTCGATATTTAGCACCTTGATCGATCCATTCGAGGAGAATGGCTTTTTCGTGGGCAGTAAGCGACAAGTTGGACTCTGGTGGTGGCATTTGATACGTCGTAGATGCATCAGCAATGCGATGTGCCAGCTCACTTCCTCTCAGGTTTCCGGAGGCTATAATGTGCTTAGCCCGACGATCGTCACTTTTGCTCCTGGCAAAGGCAAATTCCTCCAGATCAAGGCGTAGATCACCCTTTCTCTGTTTCTCATCCGGTCCATGACATTTAAAGCAGCGATCAGACAGAATGGGTTTTACATGAAAATTATAGTCGATTCTGGCAGGAATCGACTCCCTTGCCCCTGCAGTTTCTTCGTCCATAGGAAATCCACACCCCGCTAGAAGAAAGGCAACCATGAGTAAGGCCCCTACTGATCGAACCAGATACATGCTTAGCAAAATTGAAGTCCGAAATTACGAGCTTCATAAAAGAAATTCAATCCTTCTTGAAATATGCTTCCATTCCCTTACTTTAGAGATCATCCAGATATTCACAAAATGGGTTATTTTCCCATATTCCTTTTATTACTAGTTGTCTTAGTCAGTTGTGTCAGTCCGGCACCTGAACTCCCCACATCGATCCGGCCAAATGTTCTTTTCATGATTGCTGATGATTGGTCATATCCTCATGCCGGTGACCTGGGAGACCCTGTTGTAAGAACGCCAACTTTCGACTGGATTGCCCGCTCCGGAGTGCTTTTTCATAATGCTTATTGCGCATCACCCTCATGTTCGCCGTCTCGAGCCTCAATGCTTACCGGAAAATATCCCCATGAATTAGGGGCAGGAGGAAATCTATGGTCGGTCTATCCTTCAAATCATGTCAATTTTGTGGATCAACTGCGTACCCATGGATATTTCACTGGATCAAGCAGAAAGGGATGGGGTCCAGGAGATTACGAACGGGCTGGGTATGAAAACAACCCCGCGGGTCAGTCTTATTCTGATTTCAAATCATTCTATGATCAAAAACCATCTGAACAGCCCTTCTTTTTCTGGTTTGGGTCAAGCGACCCTCACAGGATTTATGAAACCAATACTGGTGTGAGGTTGGGAATGGATCCTGACAAAGTAATTGTTCCACCTTTTTTACCTGATGTGCCATGTGTTCGAAATGACATCCTCGACTATTACTATGAAGTGGAACGGTTTGACCGGGAATGTGGAAATATTATTGATTTCCTGAAATCAAAAGGAGAACTTGAAAACACCTTGGTGGTGATCACCAGTGATAATGGTATGCCCTTCCCCAGGGCAAAGGCTAACCTTTATGACTACGGGACAAGGATGCCACTTGCTATCTGTTGGCTTTCTGCGCTGCGGCCAAATCAAATTGTGCAGGACTTTGTAAGTCATGTTGATCTTGCTCCCACCATTATGGAAGCAGCCCAAGTGCCAATACCAGACGACATTTCTGGATCTAGTTTGTTGCCAGATCAATCAAGCAATTCGGTAAGAGACATGGTATTTATTGAACGAGAGCGACATGCAAATGTTCGAAAAGGTGATTTGAGCTATCCCATGAGGGCAATACGGACCCACGAATATCTCTATATCCGCAATTTCGAACCCGATCGATGGCCGGCAGGTGACCCGACAACACACATAAGTGTCGGGCAGTATGGGGACGTGGATAATTCCATTTCGAAATTTCTCATCATGGCAATGGAAAATAAAAAAAAGAGTCCAGATCTGTTTTCCCTGACTTTTGCAAAGAGGCCAGCCGAAGAACTGTATGATGTACGAGAAGATCCCGGCAATTTGAGTAATCTGGCAAGTAATGCATCACACGAAAGTGCCCGGCGGGAGCTCAGTAAAGAGCTCGATTCATGGATGATCTCGACAAATGATCCCCGAGCAGCTGACCCTAGAACTATCTATTGGGATACGGTTGAGTATACCCCTCGCTATCAGCGTTACGATTTTGATTTAGCGGAGGAGCTGGAGAACTACCAAATGGAAGTTCAGGATGGAGGACGCTTTGTTTCCAAAGCCTGCGAAATAGAGTAGGAGTAGGCATGTTGAGGATAATTCGGTTAGGATGGCTCTTCTTGTCCCGATGCAATTTTTCGCATATCTCCTTTAGATTCGAGAACGTCTGATTAAATTCTCGAATCGTTTTCTTTCTCATAAAGAGATAAAAAATCAGTCGTATGACTTGGTTTCCTTTGATCATTCCGGTGTATGCGATCCGGGTAATCACCGGACTTACTTTTAGCAATTGAATTAAAGCATCAAACTTATTGACAAGGTCAGCTTCCAATAAGGTAATCAGGTTCTCTTCAACCTTCACTTCATGATTCACAACCAATGGATCTTTTGGGTTGTCATTGACTATACATCTGTGTTGTGAGCCTTTCAGCCGGTGAGCGGTGATTACCCCTGAGCCAAACAACTTTTTGTAAGACTTCACCTGCTTCTGACTCAGCTCCCCGTAGTGCATGATGAATTTTAGAGCCAATTTGCTGGCTGTACAACATGCACCGCACTGACAGATTCTAAACTGGTTGTACTTTCTCAGGATCGTGTGGAACCTTACGTACATCCGTTGTACTTGAGCCAGAAGTTCCGCAATAGTTGGACCTGGGCCCATGCGATAAAAAAGGATGGCATCACCCTCAATCTCTGAAATCTCAAGTCCAATTTCGTGTGCATTAATTATGGCCTCCAGGAGTTCCTCGATAATATGTTGGGAATGTTGGATTTCTGTCTCATTGACGAATTGAGTAAACCCACTAATATCTGGTATAAATAACAGCGTACCCTGTACTGCTCCCGGATGTGTTTCCATAGGTCGCTAGTCTCGACAGAATCGAATAGATTCGAACAAGAACTAATTTATTTCATTCCGGATCTTGATGCCAAAAATCTTTTATGATCATAAATCATATTATAATTTATTTGATGTATTTTAAACGGATAAAGCGTTAAACCTTCTTATTATGGAAAACCTTGTACCTCTTATCATTCAACTAGTTAGTGGAGCAGCTGGAGGAAATCTCGCTGGCAAGCTCATGAAAAATCTTTCTCTTGGTACTATTGGCAACTCTTTGGCAGGGATTTTGGGTGGTGGCCTCGGCGGTCAGATTCTCGGCATGTTAGGCATGTCAATGGGTGGTGGTGGAGAAGCTCTTGACATTGGCAGTATCATCGGCAGCGTAGCTGGTGGCGGTGTCGGTGGTGGAGCAGTCATGGCCATCATTGGACTGATCAAAAATGCGATGA
>JAHELJ010000073.1:12423-13893 GCA_024644235.1 Lewinellaceae bacterium | reverse complement strand
TATAAATTCAATCGCAATTCATTCTTTAGTGGTCATGTTGCCTGGGCTGCGAGTGCTGCCTATACCTCGGCAACCATTTATGCAGATTATCATCCCCAGGTGAATAAATGGCTCATCTATGGATTGGCCAGCCTGCCACCCGCAGCAGTCGGCTACTATCGTTACCGTGCCTTAAAGCACTATCCCAGCGACATAATCGTTGGTCACTTGGTTGGATTGGCAGCCGGAATATTTGTGCCACGCTGGCACCGTAAGGGCAATTCAAACCAGAATCTGACCGTCGCAATTTCCGGAGGAGGAATTGGACTTCGTTATCGACAAAGCCTCTAGTTGGTCCCCTGAAAGGCGTCCATATCCAAACTAGGGATTAGCTTTAGAGCATTCTCATAATAGATCTTTTTCAAGATCTCATCTGACAGGCCGATCCCGTACATTTTCCAAAAAGCGTGGTACCTTTTATAGTAAGGGAAGTATTCATCTTCCGTCTCAAGTACACGGAAATAGGTGGCATACTCATCAGGGTTGTAAGCATCTTTCCCAAAAAGAATGCGATCCTGATATTTCTCGAAGAAAGCTTTAGCGGCACGAGGTTGCCTGCCCAATTCAGCAATCACCGCCCCAAACTCCACGTGCATATTTGGCAACTCTTCCATGAGTTGCGATAGTTTAGTCAGATCATTGGCAAACCATCCGAAGTGGGCATTAATAAATGTGGTGCCAGGGTGTTTGCGGAAAATGTTATGTTGCTCGGCGATAATCTGCTCCCAGGGAGCTGGATTATCTGGTCCCCGTTTTCGACCTGGTCGCAGCTTGAGTTCAAGCCAACGTTCATTCAGACTGTCGTGAGGTTCCCAAAAGGAACGGGGGTCGGCACTATGGATCAAAACCGGGATACCAAGTTCACCACACTTGGCCCAGACCGGATCCAACCTTTCATCGTCAATTGGAATCCGGTTGCCAGAACTGTCTGTATGAGACATTCCCTGGCTTTTGTAAATCTTCAATCCTTTTGCTCCGTTTTCTACATCAAATTCGAGTTGTTTTACTGTTTCTTCGCTCCAGTCCGGATCGTCTATACTGCGAATGTTAATATTGGTGAAGATGACGAACCGGTGACTCAAACCCTGAGCATTGATATTGTCGGTCATCTGCTTTAAAGCTTGACCTCCCCGGCCACTGAGATTTACCAGTACCTGCATATTGAGAGAATCCATTTCGCTCACTAGTGGTGAGAGATCGCCTTCTCCCAGTCGCCACTGATGGTTGTGGATATCCACAAAGGGAAATTTAGCCCGGTACCTGGGATTCTCGGGAACAACTAGGGTGGAAGGAGGATCATAAGATTCCCAGTCGATATTGATGTCCAATGGTTCTCTGCGATTGGGCTGGGCGAACAAAGACTGACCCAAAAACAAGGTGGCAATGAAAAGGACAAGCGCGTACCTTTTACGAAGCATAGTCGAAAATTTT
>JAHELJ010000073.1:1248-12323 GCA_024644235.1 Lewinellaceae bacterium | reverse complement strand
CTCATCCACAGTGGTGCTGGAGGTGTCGGGATATATGCAAATAGATTGGCTAAAGGCATAGGTGCTCATACGATAGGAACCACCGGAAGCAAAAGCAAGGAGGCCTTTATGAGGGATGAAGGATATGATAGGGTAATTGTTCGATCGTCTCAATTTGCTCATGATCTTAAAGCTCAGCTTGGTGAGCGGAAGTTGGATCTGATCCTTGAATGCATTGGGGGAACGATTCTAAAGGAGGGTTTCAATCAACTTGCTCCAGAGGGCAGAATGGTTGTATACGGCTCTGCTCAATATGCCTCGGCAGGTAACAGACCAAATTATTTGAAGATTCTCTGGAACTATCTTCGCCGTCCGAAGATAGATCCCCTACTTCTGCCAAATACCAATCGTTCGATTCTTGGCTTCAATCTGATCTGGCTCTATCATGAAGTCGAAAAAATGCATGACCTCCTTGGTAAGATTGAGCAATTCAAGCTAGGTTTACCACATATCGGCCATCGGTTTGCTTTTGATGAATTGCCCCAAGCTGTTAAGAAGTTCCAATCTGGAACTACCACAGGAAAATTGGTAGTAGCCGTTCAGTAAGAAAATGAGCTAGGTCTCATCCAGAAGCTTGCGCTTTTCAATTTCGAATTGTTCACGGGACAGTTCACCCCGCTCCATCCTGTCACCCAGGATTTCGATTTTTACGAGCACATCAGGGTTGAATCGATCTGTTGCATCCAGCAAATCAGGCTGAGGTGGAGGCAGGCTTTCAACAAGCCGATATCCGTTGGCTCGATAAGAATTGTATTCTGGTTGAGCCCTCAGAAAAGACAAGGCTTCTTCATCCTCAATCCGCTCAAAATCATCAAATCCTAGTGATACCGACTGACTCAGGTGAAAGAAGGCATCTTGCTTATCACGAAAAATGGAAAAGCAACAGGCCAGATAAAAGTGGGCAATGATATTATCCGGTTCGTTCTCTAAAATTCTATCAAAAGCCTGAACCGCCTCGCGAAATTTACCTTGGTCATACAGTCTGAGTGCTTTTTTGATCGGCCCAAATTGTTTAGTCTGCCTTCTCCTTCGCTTTTTCTTTTCCCTCTTTGGTAAGGGAGTGGGGACAGTACTCGCCACTCGGCCAGCATTATATTTTCGATCAAACTCGTGCTGGGGCATAAAATACAGCACGAGAGAATCTATGAATGCAACCACTCCAACAACGGCAATGCCTGGAAATTCTCCCTCTACCGTCATCATTAATCCTACGAATGCACTAAATAAATACAAGATTCCCTGCAGTCTCTTTCCGAGGTAAAACCGGTGTACTCCAAGTACGCCAAAAAGCAAGGCAAGTGTGCCAGCTAGCCATTTGCTTCGTTGAGAGCCTGGTACAGCTCCAGCATCCATGAGTGGTGCATCATTAGTAAGTTCGGGGTAGGTTGCCAGTTCAGCTTCATCCGGGATAGATAATCCCTTGCAGTTTACCGCCAGGATTTCAATCTCAGACAGGATATTTCTAAGCCTAAAGAATCCCAGAGAGACGGCTGTAAGCCAGCTATGATTCTTGATGTCATCGTATACCTTGGCCGTGATAAAAACGGATCCGGGGATACTGAGGTTTTCAACCCTTGATGCAATGTTTAGCCCATCTCCGTAGGCCCCCTCTTCATCGTATGAAATATCTCCGGTATGAATGCCGATACGAAGCGGTACTACTGGTTCCTTTCGAAATTCGATTTGCATCTCTACTGCGCACTCTACCGCGGCAGCTGCACTGTCGAAAATGCTCAAGGTTCCGTCTCCAAAGTACTGGAGGATCTGGCCTTTATAGCGGTCATGAGAATCTCTGAAGACACTTCGATGCCGGCTACGAAGAATTTTAGCCTGAGCCTCGCTCGACTGCATTAATGCCGAGAAACCGGTGATGTCTGTAAACATTATGGCTGCTAGCCGGCGATTGGTTGTCATAGAAGGTTGCACTTAGAATGCAAATCAAATGTAATAATCACAGTTGGCTGAGGCAAACAAGCCCCATTAAGTTCAAATATTCAAGTAGCAGAAAACTAAAGAGCAATCAGGAGACAAGAGAATGTAGAGAATGCCATAATGTTAAATATTATGATTTTTTGTACTGCATAGTTGTTTGGCAAACAATTTGCTATCATAAATATGGTAATTAATTCTAATATGAAATTACGTCATCTGAACCCAACCTTGCTCGAACTAGATTATTGGTTGATTGTAGCTAGTCTGATTTTGGCATTTTCAGCTAATCTCGTATTTGGACAGAGCAATTGCTCCATTGACTCCATGGCTTTCGATTGGGCTGACTATAGTTGGACTAGTGGAGATAGTGCCAATACCTATCGGGTCCCATTTGCTGGTGGATCTGATTCGGTAGACGTTGCTATTCAGGTTAGTACAGAAGCGATTGGCACTTTTGCCGATTTTGATGTTCAAACACCATATATCGACGGGGATTCCATATGGAATTTTGGAACCGGGCTTGACCTTGGTCTGATCTTCAATCCTGACACAAATCAGGGATTTTCACCAATCTACATTACCTTAAAATTTGATCAGCCGGTAACCTGCCTGGAATTTGAGATCTCTGATATAGATGTTTCGGGATCACGAAAAGACAGCCTGGTTGTTATTGCAAATGATGGTCTGACTACACCAGCTCTTTACGTGATGGGAGATACACCAACAGTTGGAGTGATTGAGCACAGGGCATTTGCCTTGGGATTTCCTTCTGGACCCATGGGAAACGGATCAGCCTATAGTAATGAAGATGCGGGCACTATTAAAGTGGATTTTGCCAATGACCTTGTAGATAGCGTCACCGTTATTTACTACGAAGCTGGTGGAGCCTTTGATCCCGGAGGGCGGGGACTCGGGCTGTTTGGCAATCTTTCTTTTGCTCAAGGGGCCCTTCTGCCAGTTGATCTACTTTCCTTTGATGTGGGTCATGATGAAGACTGCATACCTATGGTCCAATGGGAGACTGCAAACGAATATAATATTGACTATTACAGCATCGAATACAGTTATGATGGGCTAAATTTTGTTGAATCGGCGAAGGAAGTTCCCCGTAACAGCTATTTCGACAAGAATCAGTATAGTGTTTACCTAAACCGCAAAATGAATCCTGACAATTATTTCCGTCTGGTGAAGAAGGAAATGGATGGAAGAAAGGAGATCCTTGCCTTAAAGACATTGAGTGGAAGTTTGTGTCATACCTTGTCTACAGTGAACATCTATCCCAACCCCACTTTTAAGAAATATTTTTATGTCGAGATCGAATCCAAGGCCGATAAAGCCATTCAAATTCAAATGATCAATCAAGCAGGTGCCGTAGTCATGAGGCAACCTTACTCACTAAAATCGGGGCGCAATTGGTTTGCCATCCAAACCAAGTATCTGGTGCCAGGTATCTATCATGTAAGATTCGATACCGGCAAGGAGATCATCAGTAGAAAAGTAAGCATTATGGAATGAGATTCGGGCTGCGAATCCTGAAAACCGGCAGCAATCCGGCATGTACTAACATGCCGGATTTACTGTTTTATACCACATCCTTGGTGAAGAGAACAGGATCGGAAACCCCCAATGTGTCAGCTACTCTTCCAATCATAATGAACGTCGTTATAACAGCATTGATCTCGAGAAGTTGGCCATTGTCCCAATGATTTCTCAGCCGATCCCATAATTCATTACTTACATCATTGGCATCAATGCCAATCTGCTCAACCAGCTCGAAAACTACTTTCTCAGCTTCATTGTAGTGAGGGCTTGATTTCCAGATGGAATTTGCCAGATCTCCAATCTTATCTTCTGATACACCTAGCTCCATGGCCAGTCTTTCATGAGCTCCATAACTGTAAAAGCTGCCCATCACCCTGAGCGTCTTAAGGATGATAAGTTCTTTGAATCCCCAATCTACACGACCTGGCCCTAATGATTGAATCAGGAAATCAGTGATGGATGTGCACATCGAAGGATTAGTTGCCAATACCTTCACTAGATTAGGTATTCTTCCGAAATGATTCTCAGCTCGGTTGAAAACATCCTTGACGTTCCCTTCCACTTGTTCTTTGGTTAATATTTTAGTAGCTGGCATGATCTTAATTTTGTGGAGAATGACTTAAGAAATGATCTAAATGTCTCTGAGCTGCTTTGGACGCGGGAGGTTCGACGTTGAAGAGAACAGGTTCGTGTCCGTGCCATACAGGTTCGAGTTCTACTCCCAATGCATCACCGAATTTACTGACCTGTAAATAGGCCCCTATGGTCGCTACTATCTCAACGATTTGTCCATCATCGTAATGTTTACGAACAGATGCCCATACCTCATGCGGGATTGCTTCGGGATTGAGTACGACATGTGCACACAAATCTAATATGGCAATTTCGTCTTCGCTGTAGTGAGGGCTTGTCTGATACTCAACTCCCACGATATCTTCCTGTTTTTCCTTGGTCACACCCAGTCGGGCGCTCACTACTTCATGCTGGGTCACGCAGTATAGACAATCACCCATCTTGGTTGCTTTAAGAATTAGTAACTCTTTTTGGTACCAGGTGATCTGACCCTCTCGGAGAATTTCAAAAAAGATCTCCCACATCTTCTCTGCGATTTCGGGAGCATTTCCTGTGATCTTAAAAATATTCAGCACCATTTGAAATCGTGCCTCTGCCTTGTCATACACCTCCTTAGTGACCGGATCGGCATGTTCCGGTTCGATGTAAGGTAGTTGTGCCATAGTGTAAATTTTAACTGGTTATATAAAAGTCATTGATTCATTAGATGTCGATTGCCAAAAAGGGCAAACACATCATTTGAAACTCTTTGATTGCTCGACTTGATCGCTCATACTTCATAGTGATCAGAGCACCGTTGAAACTGGTAATGAGGAAATCCGATATTCTTGCAGCTCTGAAGTCCCTTCTGATCTCACCGGATGATTGTCCCTCTTTGATGATCTGGGTTAGCACTTTCTTTATATCATTGAATTTTGCTTCAATCTTTTCCGCAATCAACTCGTCTTCACCCGCCAGTTCGAGAGAAAGGAGGCTCATCAGGCAGGTTAGCTCATAGTTTTTCGATCGATAAAACCTCTCCAGATCGCTAAAGAATCGAGCGACTTTATCGACAGCAGTCAAATTAGCGTTCGCTTTCAGGTCTTCCACCGCTTTCAAGTTGTCCAAGCCATATTTCTCAATTGCCTGCAAGGTGAAATCTTGCTTGCTTTCAAAAAAATTGTAAAATGACCCTTTGGGTATTCCGCAAGCATGTAAGATGTGTTGTACTCCGGTTCCATGATATCCATGCTGTCGCATCAACTCTATTCCTTTGTTGATGATCTCTACTCGATTATATTTAGACATTTAGACCGGTTTACTTTTCTAAGGTAGAAAATAACGAGATTAGTTCTCACTTGAATTTGTAATGAAGACGACAAGTGGGACGATACCTGTCAATCATCAGTGTTAATGATTCAGTTTCTCTCTCAACTTCTTTGGTAGCCGGGCATAAACGAGTTGATAGGACTTATTTATGCTTTTCTCCCATTCTGACTTTGTCAAAGCCTCGACATCTGTAATCAATACCCAGTTATACCGTGCCAGATACGGTGCAGGCTCAATATCATGACGGGTAGTGAGTAATGTAAATTGTTCGGGTGTCACCTTGAATGAAACGGTAAAGGGACTGGAAAGACTGACGACACAATACATTTTACCTCCTACCGAGTAACAGAGATCGTTGTCCCATTTTATGTCCTCAGTTGTGCCAGGGAGCTTGCTGCAAAGGTCGGCGAGATAACTGTGATTCATCCTTTGAAGTTTGTTCGAGCCCCTCAGTATGTCCCGATCCTGTTACCATTCAGGAAAGAACCCGTCGGAAGTGAATTTTGAATTGCATTTAGTATCTCTTTAGCGGCCATCGAAGGGCTTTTCGTTGCTGCACTTGTTCCCATATCGGTTTTGACCCAACCAGGATTTAAGGCATGCACTTTTATCTCCCGATCCTTCAACCGGTGAGCCAGGAGCTTCGAATACATATTGATGGCGGTCTTCGACATCTTGTAATGAGGCACTTCGGCACTGAATGAAGGATCACTGAAAGTGCCCCAACCGGAACTCAAATTGATAACAGCGGCACCAGGCTGTAAGGTATTCAGCAAAGCCTCGGTAAGGTGTACGGTACCAAAAAAATTTACCTCGAACGTATGACGAAGAATATCTAGACTCACTTCAGAACTGGACCATGATTCAACAAGAATAGCCGCGTTGTTCACCAGAGCATTTACCTTTGGATATGATTTCCTAATGTCCAAAGCGAATTCTTGGATATTTTCGGGGTTTGCCAGATCGAGCGCGTAGATTTCCAGACTGTTTGCTTCAAAAGGTGCTTTTCCACTTGTGGATGTGCCAACTACCTTCCAGCCCTCTTCAAGAAATAGTGCCGCGCATGCCCTTCCTATTCCTCTGCTGATACCGGTAATTATGGCCGTGGGTTGTTTCATTGACTCGGTGATAATAAGAATGAAATCATAGCCTGATTGAAGTGATCAGGAACTTCCATCGTCAACATATGGGCCACTCCTTCAAATCGGAGCAACTCACTATCGGGTATCTTGGTATCATATATGTTTCCGATGCGAAGGATGTCAGCAGCGTCAAGCGACCCGACTACGATAAGTGCAGGGGCACCGATCTTTTCAAGCGCATCCAGGCTCGACGGGGAAAGTTCAGACCAGTTTTTTTGCCAGTGATTCCTAAGATTCGCATGAATAATATCTCTGATTCGCGCCCGAAGTCTTGCGTCGACCTCATGGGGCTGTCGCTTTGGTCCATCTGTCCAATTTCTCTGGAAATACTCGATGACCATGTTAGTATCAGATCGCGACATGGCCACCTGTCTCTGTTGATAATTGTATTTGGCCGTTGAGTCAATAAAGTAGTTCCAGCCAGATAGTCCTGGTGAGACCAAGACGATTTTGTTTACTCGTTCTGGATGATGAAGCGCGAAGTCAATGGCAAGCATAGCACCCCATGATAGTCCCACCAGATGGGTGGAAGGAATGGCCAGACTATCGAGCAAGAGCCTCATGATTTCGTGCCCGTTTGTGGCTTCTCCGGCACTTACCGTCTGACCGTGACCCAGATCTGAAAAACGAATTACTTGAAAACCACTGTCGACCAAAGCAGCCACCTGTGGCTCCCACATCGATAGGTCAAGGTATCCTCCATGTAATAGTAGAACTGATTCACCATCCCCTTCCATGACATAATGCACCTGGTTATTGCCAACCTGGATAAAGCCTGACTGAGGAAGATCCTGTTGTCCGCAAGCGACAAATAGAGCTGCTATAATAACAGCAGCACATAGCGACAGCGTTGATTTTTGGTCACCCATCTTCTCAGCATTCCATTCAGAAGCTGAAAAGTAAATGATAAATTGTGGGTACGCAAACTTGATATGTATGAACAAGCGTGACTTTCTAAGAACTATGATGGCATCTCCCCTGGTCATGGGTGGATCCTTCAAGCGTCTCGAATCTCTGGTACCGACAATCTGCGGTGTGCCACCACAGTCAGTAGCTTCTGATGAAACATTTTGGCAGGAGGTGAGAAGAGGCTACCGTCTAAAACCAGATTATATCAACCTGGAGAGTGGATATTATTGCATCACTCCACAAGAAACTCTCGAAAATTTTATCCATCATGTTCGTGAAGTGAACTATCAGGGTTCATATTACATGCGTACTGTCCAGGTAGAAAACAAAGCCGCTGTTGCGACACGTTTGGCGGGAATGCTCGGTTGCCAAGAAGATGAGGTGATCATTACCAGAAATACAACCGAATCGCTGGATACTGTAATCGGAGGGATCGACTGGAAACCAGGGGACCAGGCAGTGATGGCAGAGCAAGACTACTTTGCCATGTTGGAGATGTTTCGACTGCAGGCAGATAGGCATGGTATCGTGAACAAGATGATATCCGTCCCCAATCATCCCGTTTCGGACCAGGAGATCGTTGATTTGTATGAATCTGCCATCACACCGCGCACTCGACTTTTGATGGTTTGTCATATTATTAATATCACCGGTCAGATATTACCAGTACGCAAGATCTGTGATATGGCACATGAGAGAGGGGTAGAAGTAATGGTCGATGGTGCCCATGCTTTCGGGCATTTCGATTTTGACATATATGATCTCGATTGCGACTACTACGGTAGCAGCCTACACAAATGGTTAAGCACTCCACTGGGAGCCGGATTACTGTATGTACGCAAGAACAAAGTTGCCCAGTTGTGGCCCTTGTTTGGGGACCCACGTGAGCCCGATGATATACTTCGTTTGAATCACACGGGGACACATCCAGCTCATACAGATCTGGCAATAGGCAATGCAATTGATTACTTGGAAGGCCTCGGTATAGAAAGGAAGGAAGCAAGAATGCGTTACCTACAACGCTATTGGAGAGCCGGCCTAAAGGAAGTGGATAGAATAGTACTCAATACTCCTGAAGAATCTCATCGTTCATGTGGGATCGGTAATGTGGGAATCGATGGTATGAAACCTTCAGAAATGGCTGAGAGATTGATGAACGAACACCGGATCTTTACAGTGGCTATCGATGGAGCCGGAGTGCATGGCTGCCGGATTTCACCAAACGTTTTTACCACTAGTAAGGAGTTGGATGTTTTTATAGATGCCGTGAATCAACTGGCTCGGTCAACTTGATCATTATTTCAATTCGGTACAAGATATTTTAATCGCCTACTCACTTCCACGTTGGCGGCTACTGCAGCATCGATCCGGTCTGGTTCCAAGTTGAAACGATGCCCTTTGTGGTCTTTCATAAGCACAATGGTATTGAGAATTAGAAGTGCTTCGGCTGCATCTGAAGATCCATACAACTGAGCAATTAGCATTTCAGAAGGATCTTGCACATCAGTTAATCCTAGGTATTCAGCTGCTCTGGTCCTGTTTATTGATTCAGAATCATTCTTTAGTAAATGCTCCAATTCGCCAATAAGAGTCTGCGATTGTTTTCCGAAAGAACTACAAACAATTATTGCCCAGTAACGTTGCCAAGAATCTGACGATCTAAGTGCTTCTGAAAGAGCATCTTTCACGATACTAAATGGTTGTGTTGCCAGGTTTGCTATCTCGATGTAACGAGAAATCTCATCCCGGTACTCTTGTCCAAATTCGACCGGGTCCGAAAAAGCTCTCTGGATTAAGACGTGTTCCGGAAACATTGATAGATCAGGCATTGAATTCATCCAATCCGACAACATGACTCGCATCTCGTCTAAGACTGCCTTCATTTCTCCGCTGGTGGCAAGATTATGGATTTCGTAGGGATCCCTTTCCAGGTCATATAGAGCTTCGGGAAGACGTGGATTGAAGAACAAAGTTTGTTCCTCAGAAAGTTTGCTTGTTCTAAAGAGCGATAACCACTCCTGATAAGCTAGCTGCTTATATCGATAATTGTTCATAAGTCCGTCGACAGTGAACGGCTGAAAGTTTCTTATGTACTTGAAGCGACCTTTTCTGACCGCTCTTACCAAATCATATTTTTCATCAAAGCGGTCAGCATAGCTATAGGTTGTATTTCTCGAATTCAATTCCTTTAAGGACACTCCCGGCCCCAGGAAAGCTCTACCATCGAATGCCTCAGGTACGTCGACTCCAGCCAGGTTGAGCATAGTGGGAGCAAAATCTACAAAACTCACAAAGCCGTCAACATCTCCCGGCGTGAAGTCTTCGATCAGATATTGATACTGTTCAGGAACATGTATGATCAGGGGCACATGCAATCCGGTTTCGTAGAGATATCCTTTGCTGCCTGGAAGAACTCCTCCATGATCGGCAAAGTAGAATACAAAAGTATTTGATAGCAGATCCTCCTCCTCGAGCTGATTGATTAGCATGCCCACTTGTTCATCCATCTCCTCAATTCTGTCGCGGTAGTAGGCATTTGTATACCGGAAGAGATCAGTCTGAGGATGGTTTGGAAATACCAGTACCTTTTCCGGGAGATTTTTGGTGGCCTGATTTTCCATATCAGATTTGGTAAAATGCAGTTTACTTTCATGAGTTGTTGTGAAATTCTGCACATGAAAAAATGGTTGGTTGATTTTTCGATTCTTCCACGATGCTTTACGACTACTCTCATCCCATACATTTGCTGTTTTGTGAATATTGTAATCCTCTTTGCTATTATTGGTAGTATAGTACCCGGCCTCTCGCAGGTATTCCGGAAACATCAGAAGCGAATCCGGCATTGCTACCATTTTCAGTTTTCGATGAAACTGGGCACCGATCCTTGGGCCATAGCATCCTGAAATGAGGGTAGACCTTGCAACACTGCATACGGGGGCATTTGAAAAAGCATGACGGAAAATAAGGCCACGCTGGGCCAGTTTGGCAATATTGGGTGTTTCAACTCCATGCGGATCGAAAATCTGCAAATAGTGTTTGGAATTATCCTCCGAAGTAATCCAAACGAAATTGGGAGGAGCATCGGTTTCATTGCTTTGATTATCAGCAACGCCAGAACCGGAGATCAATAGAATGATCAGGAAATACAACCAGGTAATCATTTACTAAAAATTAATACATTCAGAAGATGATGGAAATTGAATATTCAGAAGATTCACCCTTTTATCGCTTGTTGACCACAAAATACGATGAAGACAGGGAAGTCGAAGCTCTGGAAATTCTGCAACAACAACCTCAATTGGCTATTCTTGAATGGCCCGGCCCCGATGAGCTGGGAAAACCTTTTGTCAAAGGAAGCACTGCTTTGCATTATGCTGCTAATGACGGTAAACTCCAATTGGCAAATTCATTGATTGACAATGGGGCTGACATCAATGCCAGTAATGCAAACTGGTACCGATCGGTGCTGTCCTGGGCAACCAATAACGCCAGAATTGAAATGATCAAGCTGCTGCTAAGCAGGGGTGCCGATCCGATGTCACTCGATGCCATGCATGCTGCTGCTTGGGGTGGTTCAGATAACGGAAGGGGAGAGGAAGAAGAGTATATTACTGCCTTGCGATTGTTGAT
>JAHELJ010000073.1:0-1148 GCA_024644235.1 Lewinellaceae bacterium | reverse complement strand
GTTGCTAAGCCACGTCAACCATTCGAAATCAAGGGCATCGAAGTACAACCGCTGCGGGCAATCCATGGCAACGCCAATTTTGCCATTTACTACGAAGCCAATCTCCAGGATGTTGGTTATGTCTTAGAGGTGGCTGGAACCAGATTCCTGCAACCGGGAGACTCATACCTGCTCGAAGATCATCTCTTTTTGGAAGATATCGACGTTCTATTTTTTTCCCCCACCGAACATAATATGTACATTGACCGGTCGATAATTTTGATAAACCGATTGGAGCCCGATTACATCTTCCCCCAGCACCACAGCACGGTCATTGTAAATGAAGACACCCGTTTTTGGGCTAAAGGCTATCCGGAAGAAGTGAAATTGCGCTTGAGTGCTCCCCTTCAGGCTCGATATCATATTCCGGTGCAAGGAGAGAAGATATTAATTCGATAGACCCGGAGTTTTGACGCTTGGTGAATGCTCGAAGACAAAGTATGTCAACTCTACTGGTAGGTCCTCTACATGGAGTGAAAGAGAATTTGTTTTCAATCGAATTACATTTTCCAATCCTTGAATGAACGCATCAATGGTTCCCAGGTCTTTCGGTTTGCCGGGTATTGGTTCAAGGTCTGCCAACTTATAATGCATTGGGATGACAATCTTTGGTTGGACAGACTCTAGTATATGATTGATTTCATCTTGTTTTAGAATGTGATATTCGTCGTCGATTGGCAGCATGAGGACATCAATATCAGTCATTAGTACTCGGATGGAATCTGTGATTGGACCATTATCTCCCCAGTGGGCCACACGAATATCTGCTGCCTCAAATACGAAAATGGTGTTCTTTTGATCAAATTCTTTACCGTATGGATCACAATGCTTTCCCTTGATACCTTTAATTTCAAATGGGCCCTTTTGATAGTTGCCTGGATCTTGTATCATGGGCATTTTGTTCTGCCAATAGGGCTTAAGATCCCTGAAGATGCCACCGTCATGGTCGTAGTGTGGGTGTGTGCTAAAGATAATATCAGCCTTGACATCACGGGGAAATAGATATGAGATCCAGACCGAATCTGCAAATGGATCTATTAGAATAGAATACTCATCATGGGTAAGAATGAAACTAGCATGGGCAATATATTCGATAGTCAAAGTTCCAG
>JAHELJ010000031.1:45116-46886 GCA_024644235.1 Lewinellaceae bacterium | reverse complement strand
ATCAATTCCCACCTACGGTCGTTTGCGTAGGTAATGCCATTAATTTTGATCACAGCGCGAGCGACGCCGAGGGCGATTCGTTGGTTTATGAGTTCTGTAGTCCCCTTAAGGGAGGGGGACAGCAGGGAGTAAATCCGCCAAACGCCTTGCTATTGGCATCATGCAACGGAGCACGACCCAATCCGCCGTGCCCACCTCCATTTCAGCAGGCTGCTTTCATAAGTCCTTATTCAGTGGGTGCTCCCATGGCAGGCAGACCCACCGTAACCATTGATCGCTTTACCGGCCTCATCCAGGGGCTGCCGGAAGTCATCGGGCAGTTTGTAGTGGGCGTCTGCTGTAAAGAGTACCGGAATGGAGAGCTAATAGGTGAGATCAAACGTGATTTTCAATTTAATGTAGCCGATTGTGATCCGACGGTGTTTGCCAAGATCAAGAGTGATGCTACCGTAGGTGCGAAGTCGTTTCTGATCAATTCCTGTGGAGAAAACACTATCGAGTTTGTGAACGAAAGCGAAAGCCAGCAATTCATTGATGCCTACCGCTGGGAATTTGATATCGATGGAGATCAGTTGGTCATCAATTCCAGGAATGCGGAGGTGACCTTTCCCGGCATAGGAGAATATCGAGGCGTGATGATGGTGAATCCGGGACTGGATTGTGGCGATACTGCCGAAATCTTTGTTAATCTCTTTCCTTCCATAGAAGCTGATTTCAGCTTTGATTACGACACTTGCATTGCTGGCCCGATAGTATTTACCGACATGAGTAACACCGGTGCGGAGCGTATCGTGAGCTGGGAGTGGGACTTTGGCGAAGGTGGTACTTCGCAACAAAGAGATCCGAGATATACCTACCCGATTCCGGGCAGACACCCAGTCCGATTGACAGTGACGGATAACAATGAATGTGTGGCAGAAATGGAACAAGTTCTCCCATACTTCCCGGTTCCTCCTCTTATCATCGTGGAGCCAAGCTCTTTCGTTGGTTGTACGCCGGGCCAGGTCTTCTTCAACAACTTGTCTGTTCCAATCGACTCGACCTATGACATCACCTGGGATTTTGGTGACGGGAACACAGACGGTTCTGTGTCCCCGACCCACGTCTTTGAAGATCCTGGTGTGTTTTCGGTGAGTGTAGATATCGTTTCACCAATTGGCTGCTCCACTTCGGCTTCCTTTCGCAATTGGATTGAGATCAAACAATCTCCGGAAGCAGCATTTAGCTTCGTTCCAGACCTTCCGAGCAATTTTAATCCTATGGTTACCTTCACCAACAATTCGTTCAACGCCGAGTCGTATCTATGGCAATTTGATATTCTAGGTCGAACCATGGTAGAAAATCCAACCTTCACATTTCCAGACACGGGAGTATATTTTGTAGCCTTAATTGCAACCCATGAGAATGGATGTAAAGACACCACAGTACAGCAGATCGATGTAATCCCAAGGGTGACCTACTATATGCCAAACGCCTTTAGTCCAAATGAAGACGGCAAGAACGACGACTTTCGAGGAAGTGGTTTTACCGAAGGCATGCAGAACTTTGAACTTTCCATTTGGAACCGGTGGGGTGAACGGATTTTTGTGACCTCCGATCCTGAGGAAGGCTGGAACGGCAGAAAGGATAACTCTGGAAACTTAATTCCTCCGGGAGTCTACATCTACCGAGTAAATTATGTGGATCCTCGTGGACAACCGATTGTATTGGAGGGCTTTGCAACTCTGGTTCGGTAGCTTTACGAATAATGATAACTTGGAGCGCACGTTA
>JAHELJ010000031.1:0-45016 GCA_024644235.1 Lewinellaceae bacterium | reverse complement strand
CGGTTTGATCCTACCGGTAACCCCACTGCCTGCGATGGGTTTCGGCCCAACCCACCTTGTCCTCCCCCTTTTCAGCAGGTAGCTTTTATTGGCCCATATTCCAGGATACAGCCGATGGCAGGGGATCCAGTAGTTTCCATCAACAGCCGTTCGGGCCGGATCAACGGAAAACCCAAGATCATTGGCCAATTCGTGATGGGAGTATGTGTCAAAGAGTATCGCGATAGCATCCTGCTGGGTGAAATTCGCCGAGATTTTCAATTCAATGTAGCTGACTGTGATCCCACGGTTTTTGCAAAAATCAAGAGCGATGCCACGGTGGGAGATAAAGAGTTTCTTATAAACTCATGCGGGGTCAACACTATTTTCTTTGAAAATCAGAGCGAGAACCAACGATTTATTGACGTGTACAGGTGGGAATTTGACATCCGAGGTGAAACCACAATTGTCAGCAGCCGTGATGCCGAAATCACCTTTCCAGGTATTGGTGAATATCGCGGAGTGATGATGGTAAATCCAGGCCTGGACTGCGGTGACACTGCAGAGATTTTTGTGAATCTCTTCCCCTCAATTCACGCTGATTTTAGCTTTGACTATGACACTTGTATTGCCGGTCCGACGGTATTCACTGATATGTCATCGACAGGCGCAGACCGGATTGTTAATTGGACATGGGAATTTGGTGAAGGTGGGCTTTCTGCAAACCAGCACCCAGTCTACAATTACCCGATTCCTGGCAATCATACCATATCCTTATCAGTTAGCGACAATAATGAATGTACAGATACGGAGAAAAAACTGTTGCCATATTTTCCGGTTCCACCCTTGATTATAGTAGAGCCCAGCACGTTTGTGGGATGTACACCCGGTCATGTGTTCTTCAACAACCTTTCAGTACCAATCGACTCCACTTACGATATTCATTGGGACTTTGGCGATGGAAACACCGGCTCGACGATATCCCCACGACATATCTATGAGAACCCCGGATTGTTTACGGTGGAAGTCGATATTACATCACCCATTGGTTGTTTCACCTCAACCAGTTTTCCCAATTGGATTGAAATCAAGCAATCGCCTGCGGCAGCATTTTCATTCACACCGGAGATCCCCAGCAACTTCAATCCCACGGTCAGCTTCGACAACAACTCCCAAAATGCTATTTCCTACGTGTGGCAGTTTGATCAATTTGGCCGATCGTTCGATAATGATCCCATTTTTACTTTTCCCGACACAGGAATGTACTTTGTCCAATTGATTGCAACGCATGAGAATGGCTGTATGGACACCAGCATTCAGCAAATTGATGTGATCCCCCGAGTCACCTATTTTATGCCAAATGCATTCAGTCCGAATGACGATGGGCGGAATGATGAGTTCCTTGGTAATGGCTTTACCACCGGCATGCAAGCTTTTGAGCTTTCAATCTGGAGCCGTTGGGGTGAACTGCTGTTCGTTACAAACAGCCCTGAGGATGCTTGGAACGGTCGCAAGGACAACACCGGCCAACTTCTACCGCCAGGAGTCTATGTCTACAAAGTGTCTTATGTGGACCCCAGAGGCCAACCTGTGCAATTTGATGGCTTTGCCACCTTAATCCGCTAGACTACACCTAATCAGCAGGAGACATTCTTTCCTTGTATTTTGATAGGTTTTGAGAGTGGGAATTCAAAAATTTTTATTTTTGCGCACGCTTCACGTCAATGGAGTGTAAAATCTGAAATCATGGATGCAATAAAATTTGTGCAGGAACAGATGCTGAAAAAGCCTGACTTCCCGAAGTTTGGCCCCGGCGACAATGTGGTAGTGACCTATAAGATCGTAGAGGGTGACAAGGAGCGAAATCAGTCGTTTCGCGGAGATGTGATTCAAATCAATGGAGAAGGCGCAGGAAAGACCTTTACCGTCCGCAAGGTGTCCAATGGAGTTGGTGTTGAACGAATTTGGCCTTTTGCATCTCCAAATATCATCGATATCTCTGTGACAAAGTATGGTAAAGTACGTAGAGCCAAATTGTACTACCTTCGCGATTTAGTTGGTAAGAAAGCAAGAATCAAAGAAAAGCGTAATACCAAATAGTAAACCGAAATTTTCCCTAACCGATGAAGCCCAAGAGCATTTGCTTTTGGGTTTTCTTTTTCACAAGATGTAAGAGAGGTAATTAAAATCTTACACTTTAAAGAACAATATTGTGTATTCTCCTATTATATCAGTAATTCACTCCAGCTGAGTTTTTACCATGCGCTTCTTCATTCTTCTGATCATATTAATTGCTATTGATGTATATGCATTCCAGGCCTTGCGTACCATTGCTACTCCATGGAGCAAGGCAGTGAGGATTGGGATTTTTACTCCCTTTGTATTTATCAGCCTCCTTGCCTACCTCTATATCGTGGGTGGTGTGCAAGATTGGTTTGAAGGGTGGAACAAGAATGCCCACATTTATGGCCGGGCTTTTGTCTTTATATTCTTTCTATCAAAGTTGCTGGTTGCTGTATTCATGGGGCTGGATGATTTACGGCGTCTGGTGCTTACCGCTTACAACCAATTTGCTTCCAATCAGCCATACGATCTAAGCAGGTCAAGGTTTTTATCACAGGTAGGTCTAATGCTTGGTGCAGTACCTCTATTGAGCCTTACTTATGGTATGATCCGGAATACATACCGGTATAAAGTACACAAGGTTCCAATTCGTGTCCGAAACCTACCCACCGGCTTAGATGGCTTACGCATTGTTCAGATTAGCGACATTCATTCAGGCAGTTTTACTTTCAAAGAACCAATCAGTAATGGTATCGACATGATCAACCGGTTGGAACCGGACCTGGTCTTCTTCACCGGTGATCTGGTAAATTCAGCCGCCAATGAAATGGACCCCTATGTGGATCTCTTCAGTCAAATCCGAGCCAAGGAGGGAATATATTCAGTGGTGGGTAATCATGATTATGGCGACTACCATCAGTGGAGCTCTGCTCAGGAGAAGTTGGATAACTTTGAAAAGCTGAAAAATATTCATCGTGAAATGGGATGGGACCTTTTGCTCAACGAAAACAGGATGCGTACCATCAATGGGGAGCAAGTGGCAATTATCGGGGTCGAGAATTATAGTGCTTTACCACGGTTCCATCGATATGGTGATCTTTCAGCGGCAAGTCAAGGAACTAGCGATGCCGTTTTTAAGATGCTGCTTTCGCACGATCCTTCCCATTGGAATGCACAAGTGACTACTGATTTTCTCGACATTCAACTTACCCTTTCTGGTCATACCCATGGTTTTCAATTTGGAATAGAAATTCCGGGATGGATAAAATGGAGTCCTAGTAAATACGTTTACAAACAGTGGGCAGGCCTATACCAGGAAGGCGATCAACATTTGTACGTCAATCGAGGCTTTGGTGTACTGGGTTATCCCGGCCGTGTGGGAATCCTTCCCGAAATTACTTTGATCGAATTGAAATCGCTAAGTTAGTTTATGGACATTAGGATACTCTTGACAGGCTGTCTTGCAGCTGGCATAATGTTATGGGCATGTTCCCATGACAGACAGGCAGAAGGAGAAGTCTCGCTTGAGGGCTATTGGGGACTTACCCAGGCAAGCATCAATGGAAAATCTTCCGATCGTTTGTCAAGTCTCTATTTTGAATTTGTCAGAGACAGTCTGGTACATACCAATATTCTTGGTGAGGACGCATCATATCCCTATCAACAGACTGAGACTGAAATCATTCAACAAAGTGTTCCGGAGATCGTCTACTCCATCGATCAGCTCTCCGACACGTTGCTAACCCTCACCACACAAATACAAAATGCCGATTTTGTATTGTATCTGGGAAGGAGGTCTTCGGCCATGGAATCTAACCAGATCACAGAAAATTAGCGGACCCAATCAAGACAAAAAATATCCAGACAACGATCGGACAAATCACTGAGATCCACATAAGTGGATAATACCATGCAGGCACGCGGGAGGCTTCAATCCAATCAGCCAGGTAAGACAAAATAACTATGGAGAGGCTGATTCCAGCAAACGAAAGGCTAAGTAATACACCTATATGTTGATTCCAAAGGAACACGCCAATGTAAAAGATCAATTGGATCAGCGAAATTTCAATGATATTTGTGCGGCCTGCGGTCATGACAGGCTGTTAAAATAGAATTAATCTCTACCAGTGTGGAATAAAAGACACCTTCATCCTGTTCAAGCTGATGTATATGAATAAAGTAATATTGACCAGCATTCTATGGATGTTGACAGGCTCCAATCTGGTTGTTGCTCAGGAGACTAGTTATGAAAGGGAATACGAATCGGAGTACCAGACACGCATAACCAAGACCCACATCAATGGTCGTTATATTCCCAAGGACATTGAGGATGCAATGATCGAACTTGACCGTTTGATCGACGAACCATCTAAACAAAAACTAAAGTCAGTCCCTGAAGAGGTAGCAGTACGACGGATCCATTTTACCTTTGGTCGGTGGATGATTCTAAATTGGGGATTTTATGAGGGCTCACGGCTCTCCCATTATCTCAAGTCTAAGGGAGTGACTTATCCAGATGATATGGCTTCAGCCCTCATTACATGGTATCATCGAAAACTAAATGGAAAACCACTATTGATTGACGAACTTGCCAGCTTTTACTCAGAAAAACGTAAAAACGAGGTACACGAACGATTATTAAAAGGTGAGATCATCGACAGCGCCCAGGTGATAAAGAAAAACTGAGAAGAATGATTTTGGTCATTGGAGCAACCGGAAATATCGGGTCAGAAATCGTCAAACTTTGTGTAGAAGATGGCACGCCTGTCAAAGGTGCTGCCCGTTCTCCCGAGAAGCTTATAAAATTATATGGAAATAAGGTTGAGACCACTCATTTTGATTTCAACGACGAGAGCACCTGGAAGTCATCTTTGGACGGAATTGACACTGTGTTCTTCATAGCTCCCCAAACAGATGCTCACACAAGCGTGCAGTCCTTTCTGGCTATGCTGAAAAACAGCTCTGTAGCAAATGTTTTATATTCTTCCGGAAGAACAACCGGCGGAATCACTGGATCTCCTATGAATAAGGTAGAGCAGGTCGTACAACAGTCCGGAATCCCTTTCACCATTATCCGTCCGGGATGGTTTATGCAAAATTTTAACGGGTGGATTGGTGACACATTATCTACCGACAGGGCTTTTTACCTTTCTGCGGGTCGCTCAAAGACTGCATTTGTAGATGTCCGGGACATCGCTGCCGTTGCCCACAAAATTCTTAAGAATAGCTCGCACGTCGGGGAGATTTTGGAGCTGAGTGGAGAAGAAGCACTGGATCATTATCAAGTGGCTGGCACGATATCTGATGTCACCGGCATAGAAGTTAGATATGTGGAGCTATCATCAGAGGAGTACCTACGTCATTTGGTGAAGCAAGGATGGCCGGAACAAGATGCGGCATTCTTCGCGTATCTATATGATTTAGTGAGGTTAGGAAATGAAGAAGACATCAGCCCTGACGTGCGCAAAGTGCTGGGCAGAGCTCCGATAACATTTACCGATTTCGCCCGGGATTACCGGTTGGAATTCCTCCGCTTGCTGAATGGTTGAAGTAAGCAACAAGATTAGGACATATAGATTTCTATCTTATTTTTGCCCAAATTTTGGCCAAGACACTCCGGCCGTCATCATAAATTATTGCGTTAATGCCAAAGAACTTACTGATCGTTGAGTCACCTGCAAAGGCAAAGACTATTGAAAAGATACTGGGGAAAGACTTCACCGTAAAGTCGAGCTATGGTCACATCCGAGATCTCGATAAGAAAACGGGAGCGGTCGATGTTGAGAATAATTTCAAACCAAAGTATGTCGTCACTCCTGATAAGAAAAAAGTCGTAAAGGAGTTGAAAGATTGGGTCAAGAAAGTTGATAATGTTTGGCTGGCAACGGATGAGGACCGCGAAGGGGAGTCGATTTCCTGGCACCTTTGTGAAGTACTGGGTCTCGATCCTGAGCAAACCAAGAGGATCGTTTTTAGAGAAATTACCTCTCCAGCTATTCAAAGAGCCATTGCGAGCCCGAGAAGCGTAGACATTAATCTGGTCAACGCCCAACAAGCGAGAAGGATACTAGACAGGTTGGTAGGCTTTGAGCTATCGGAGATCCTGTGGAGAAAGGTAAAAGGTAAGTTATCGGCTGGCAGAGTACAATCGGTGGCTGTAAGGCTAATCGTTGATCGTGAGCGTGAGATCATGGCTTTTGAAAGTGAAGCGTTTTTCAAAGTCAAGGCCATCTTCGCTGTTGAGAATGGGTACGATAAAACGGTTGACTTGATTGCAGAAGGCGCCAATAGGCTGGAAACCAATGCCCAGGCAAAGTCATTCTTGGAGCGTGCTAACGGTGCCAGTTTCTCCATAAAGAAAATTGAGGTCAAACCTTCCAAGCGTAACCCTGCGGCTCCGTTTATCACCTCGACCTTACAGCAGGAAGCCAGCCGCAAGTTGGGATTTTCCGTGAAACGCACGATGATGATAGCCCAGCGCTTGTACGAATCAGGACACATTACTTACATGCGTACCGACTCGACCAACCTAAGTGAAGTGGCACTTAAAAGCATAGCAGAAACTATACGCAAGGACTACGGAGATCAATATCTGCACACAAGGAGATTTAAGAGTAAGAATAACAATGCTCAGGAAGCTCATGAAGCCATAAGGCCTACTTATATTGAATACAGCACGATCAGTGGAGACAGGGATCAACAACGGCTTTATGATTTGATCTGGAAACGGACTATAGCGTCGCAGATGGCGCAGGCAATCCTTGAAAAAACCATTGTCAATATTGGTATCTCCTCAATTCCTGAAGAAATGCTGGTAGCCTCGGGCGAAGTCATCAAGTTCGATGGATTCCTCAAAGTATATCTTGAATCGAAAGACGATGACGAAAATGGTGAAACGACCGGGATCCTACCTCCCTTGAAAGAAGGTCAGGTACTCGATCTACAGCATCTGGAAGCTACTGAGCGCTTTACCCGGCCTCCAGCGCGGTATACAGAAGCGAGCTTAGTCAAAAAATTAGAGGAGTTAGGTATTGGACGCCCTTCTACTTATGCACCGACCATCAGCAAAATAATGGAGGAAGGTCGTGGATACATCACCAAAGAAAGCCGTGAGGGTATAGAGCGAAACTATACAGTGATGCTCCTTCAAGATGGAAATATAACGGAGAAAACAGAAACCGAAATTACCGGTGCCACCAAGAACAGGTTGTACCCCAGCGATGTCGGAATGATTGTCACCGACTTTCTGAATGAGCATTTCAACCAAATAATGGACTATGGCTTCACAGCAGAGATAGAAAAAAAATTCGACCACATCGCCGATGGAAAGGGGGATTGGACCGAAATGCTGAAGCGTTTCTACTCACCTTTTCACGAGGTGGTTGAGGAAACGATGGAACATGCTAAACGGGAGAGAGGTGAAAGAGAACTTGGAAAAGATCCAGAAACGGGGAGGACAGTTCTTGCCAAGATATCCAGATTCGGGAGGCCGATGATCCAGATTGGGACAAAGGAAGAAGTGGGCGAAGAAGACAAGCCTACGTTTGCCAATCTCAAGCCGGGTCAATCCATCGAGACCATAACCCTGGAAGAAGCCTTGCCTCTGTTCCAATTGCCTCGGGTCTTGGGAGAATATGAAGGAAAAGAGGTAAGCGTGAACACCGGAAGGTATGGACCTTATGTGAAATTTGGTGACGCCTTTATCTCACTTGGGCGGGGCGAAGATCCATTTGAAGTGAATTTTAACAGAGCTAAAGAACTGATCAAGCTGAAGAAAGAGGCCGACGCCCCTATTGGAACCTATCAGGGACTGCCCATCACACGTGGTAAGGGAAGATTTGGACCTTTTTTGAAATGGAATAATTTATATGTTAATATCCCGCGTAAATACGTGCCGGAAGAACTTACCATTGATGAAATGCATCAACTCATCCAAGCAAAGGCGGAAAAAGAGGCTAAACGATATATCCATCGATGGGATGAAGACAAATTATCCGTAGAAAATGGCCGATGGGGACCTTATATCAAGTTCAAAAAGAAAAATTTCAAGATTCCCAAGAAACCTGATGGAGAAAAATTTTCCGAAGACGAGATCCAGGCTTGGACTAAGGAAGATGTTTTGGGAATCATTGAAGAACAAGCTCCAGGTACGGTCAAGAAGAAGAAGAAAGCGGTCAAGAGCTAGTTTTGCAGTTGGTTTAGGATGTCAGCGGCCACCCTGCCGGAGGCACCTTTATCTTTCAACATTGTCCTAATTTCTTCATATCCCGCCTCGATGGTCTTCAAATTCTTGTCTTCCTCTAATCGACTTAGTGCCTTCTTCAAGTTCGAAACATTAAAATCATTTTGAATCAATTCTGTGACGAGAGGCCGATCTAAAATGAGGTTGACCAGACTTATATAAGGAACATTGACTAGACGTTTGGCCACCTGAAAACTGAGGTAACTGCCTTTATAGCACACTACCTGTGGAACTCCCAGTAACGCTGATTCGAGAGTGGCGGTACCCGAAGAAACAACAGCTAGATTGGCATGAGAAAGTAATTGATGAGTTTGATCCAAAACCAATTCACCCGTCCCCCATTTCTCGATCATATCTGTATACACCTTCCGCTCGATAGCTTTCAAACCACCGATGACCACCTGGTAATCCTCGAACTGCCTGGTGGTTTCGAGCATGATGGGCAAGGCAGCTTTGATCTCCTGAAGCCGGCTGCCAGGTAAAAGAGCAAGTACTGGTCTTCCATCCAGTTTACTCTGCAGCTTCAACATTTTTTCACCCTGGGAAATATCATTCAGTGCATCTAGAAGAGGATGACCAACATACTTCACCTTGAAGCCATGATTTTCAAAGAATGCCTTCTCGAAGGGAAGAATGACATACAACTCATCCACAATTTCTTTCAATTCCTTAGCCCGCTTTGCTTTCCAGGCCCACACCTGCGGAGCGATGTAATAAAATACCTTAATATTTCGATGATGGGCCCACCGTGCAATCCGCATATTGAACCCGGGATAGTCGATCAGGATCAAGGCGTCGGGAGCGAATTCAAGTACATCAGCCTTACAACGCTTTAGGTTTCTAAGAATATCCGGAAGGTTAAATACTACTTCTACAAAACCCATGTATGCAGTATCACGATAATGTCGAACCAACTCTCCACCTACAGATGCCATACGATCTCCACCCCACATCCGAAATTGAGCCTGAGAATCCCTGGCAGCTAATGCTTTCATCAGATTCGATCCGTGCAAATCGCCTGAAGCTTCACCCGCGATCAAGTAGTACTTCATGTCACCAGACGGAATGTCCGAAGAGATACAACCACAAGCCGACCAGAATAACAGTGGGGAAAACGATCCCCCGCATAGCACGGTCCATATATTGGACTTTGAAAATTTGAAGAGGCACTATATTAAGACAGATAGCAACCAGGGCTGATGTGCGTTGCCGGAAATCCGAAAGTGGATCCTGAGCTGGAATCCATTCCATGGCTTCCATTCCAGTGAATAGTTGTAAGAGCAGAAAGTACCAAATCAGCGGAAATGCTGCTCCGACCAATACCCCGGTTAGCTCCTTATCGTACTTTCTATATCTCCGATACACGATTCAATTCGATTTTCTCTAATGATCGGAGTGAATCCAGGGCCTGATAGTGAGTTAGATCATGCATAGATGGGACGATGGAAATGTACCCGTTTTGCAGCGCAGTAACATCAGCATCTGGTCCCTGATCGAGACTTTCGAAACGACCAGTCAGCCAGTAGTACTTCTCCCCTCTGGGATCACTACCTTCCTGAAATTCTTCCACCCACCGGGCTTCAGCTTGCCGGCAAATCTTTACCCCCTTGATCTGACCTACCGGGATATTTACATTTAGCAATTTTGTACACTCTAAAGGGTTCTCCAGTACGTGTCGGACAATATCAGTAACATAAGGAAGGCAGTCTTGAAAATTTGCTGAGAACGAATAGTCTAAGAGCGAAAACCCGATAGAATCAATCCCTTCCAATGAGGCCTCCATAGCAGCAGATAGGGTGCCCGAATAAATGATGTTGATTGAAGCGTTGGATCCGTGATTTATACCAGACAGGCAGATATCAGGTTGGCGCTCTTTCAACAATACGTTTTTTGCGAGTTTCACACAATCCACCGGAGTGCCAGAACATTCATAGGCCACAATGCCATCAAACACATTTACTTCATGAATGCGTAGCGGTTCCTCTATGGTGATCGCGTGGCCCTTGCCCGATTGAGGTGTGTCAGGTGCCACCACAATTATTTCACCTAAACTGGAAACGGCATCAACCAGAGCCCGAAGCCCGGGAGCGGTCATACCATCATCATTAGTTAGCAAAATGAGAGGTCTTTTACTCATATCATGGATTGATCAGCACAAATATAAGAGTATCTGCATGGCTGTCGAGCTTGACAGTAAAAGGGATCCTACCACTTCAGGATTGATGCTTGAAATAGGTTGCCATCCTGATCTCGAATGCTAACTAAATAGATTCCTGATGGATAGCTTTCCAGCGACAATCTTTCACCCGAATCCATAGGTCCTCTTCCGATCTCTCTCCCATCTAGACTGAAAATGCAGAAGTGTTCTGGTCTGATGTCTTGATAGAGGCTAGTAATCCATACATCGCCTGCTGTGGGATTTGGAAAAATTCGAAAATATTCAACGGCCGACTCGTGGACCGCAACTGTGGGATCACCACTTAGCCCTACTTGCTGGAGATCAAAAGAGAAGATCGACTTGCCATAGCTGCCAGCCACCACTTGATTCAGAACCGGATTGTAGACCAGATCATAGATGGGTATATAAGGCATATTGATTCCCAAACGCTCCCAGTGCAATCCGGCATCGTCCGTGAAATATACACCCGCATCACTTGCAGCAAAAAGGACTTGATCATTATTATTGGGTAGGATCAAAAGATCATTTACGGCAAAAGGAGGCAGGTTGCCACTGATGTCAGTCCAGCTATCACCCAGATCAGATGAAAAGTGAACGTGAGGCAGATTACTTCCAGCCTTGTAGCCGGAGTGGGTCACATAAACTGTAAAAGTGTCGAGCTCTGACTGGTGAATGGATGTGATATAACGATCCGGTAACTCACTACTTACATTGGTCCAATTCTCACCGTAGTCAACACTTCGCCAAAGATTTCCATCTCCGGTTCCACCAAACAAAATGTTTCTATTAAGGGGTGACTCACTCAAGGCAGACAGGTTGCTGGTGAGATCAAGCAGAATAACGGAATCGGTAAGTGCCGGGCTGATAGGCTCAAATTCAACCTCAGCACCTGTGATACTCCTGTAGATCTTGTCTGTTCCATAGTAGAGAATATCGGGATCATGTAGACTCATAAGAATGGGCAGATCCCAGTTCTTGTTATCCTGGGCATCCACTCCATTCACCGCACTGGAATAGGTGCCACCACCATCGGTGGTGACAGCGAAACCTCCACTTTGTGTTTCCACATAAAACACCAGGGGGTCTTCCGGATGAAATAATAGTCGAAATCCATCTCCTCCAAAAATGGTCTTCCACTCATTAATCTCCTGCACGTTCCCATGAACAGTGCCATTGTCCTGTGTCCCTCCATAATAACGTTCCGGCTGGTGAGGATTGAATGCCACCCGGTAGAATTGTGTGGTGGATATATTCTCTATATCGGCCCAGGATGCACCCAGATCTGTTGATAAATACAATCCCCCATCCGTCGCTAAAACTAATGTGTCAGCACCAATGAATGCCAGATCATGCTTGTCAGCATGTACTTCGCCGGTCCACCAACTGGGGGCAGCCCGACTCCATTGGCCCTCGCTTTCGCACCATTCCCAAAGGTCAACACCCAAAATGTAAATACGGTTGGGATCGGAGGGGTGAATCCTGATCTTACCAAAATACCAACCAAAACCTCCCAAAGGGCTTGAAGACAAGCCGGTTTCACTATCTGTCGGCATTTCATGCCAGGTAAGTCCTCCATCCATTGACCGGTATATTGCACCTAAATCATGGTCCTTATTGACGAAAAGGGCACAAACAATATCGGGATTGGATTCACTGATCGCCAGTCCTATCCTAGATAACGTATCCTGAGGTAGCACATCCTGTACCAATGCCCAGGAAACTCCTGCATCCTCAGTCTTGTAGATCTTTGCGCCAAGACCGAAAGTGATGGATTCGTCATAATTCCTGATCCGATCCCAGCCGGCAGCAAAGATTACATCGGAATTGTCAGGATCCATAACCATATCAATCACACCAGTTCCTTCTCCTAAAAAAAGGCTCTTTCCCCAAGAAAGACCGCCATCGAGTGTGCGATAGATGCCTCGATTCGTATCTCGCCGAAACGGTACTCCCATGCTGGAAACAAATAACTTTTCAGAATCATCCTTGTCAACAAGGATCTCTGAAACAATGCCCACCTCATTCAAACCGATATTGGTCCAATTCTCCCCTCCGTCAAATGATTCATAAATACCATCTCCGATGAAGGGATAACCCGAGATATTGGGATCGCCTGTTCCCAGCCACACGTGGTCAGGTTCTTTTTCATCAATGGTTATGTCTCCAATTGCCAAGAAAGGGTATTCATCGAAGACAGGCATCCAGGTAATTCCAAAATTGTTGGTCTTATAAACTCCTCCGGCTGAAAAACCGATGTAGATTACCCTGGGATCTGCCGGATGGACGGCAATAGCATTCACTCGAGCACCAGTGTTGGCTGGTCCCTGTGATACCCATTGGCCTTGCATGCGTCTAGCACTAAGTCGAACTTCATCGCGCTGCCAAACCTGAAACTCCCTTCGCATAGCCACCATATCAAAAGATGTGTCAGGATAAGCTCTTTGGAAATAGAAGTGATCGCTGGGATAAGATTTGAATTTCAGATATTCGCCAGCCTCATCCTGTCGGGGAGCATCAGCTTGGCAAGCTATAAGGAGAGTTAGCAGTACGGGGATGACTACAGATCGCATCAAAAAACGGTCGGTGTCGATTTTTAAAGATAACTTCAAAAATTAGGACTTGGCTAATAAAATCACATCTAAAAGTGCTACCGGGCTGACAAATGAGCTGAATGGAAAGCTATACGCAGATGTGATCATTCCTCTAGCTGTGAAAGACACCTACAGTTATGAGGTGCCTAACGATCTCCTGGAAAAGACTACAATCGGTAAAAGAGTTGAAGTTCCCTTTGGCAAGAGCAAGTTATATGCTGGCATCGTAATGAACATTCATAAGGAGCCACCCGACTACCCGGTAAAAACAATTATATCAGTACTGGATGAAAACCCGATCGTGTTAACCCATCAATTGGAGCTTTGGCAATGGATGGCCAAATACTATGTCTGTGGTATTGGTGAGGTCATGCACGCGGCCCTTCCTTCTCAGCTTCGTTTGAGCAGCGAAACTACCGTTACTGTGGGACATGATATCGATGAAAAAATTTTTGATCTCGACAAACACTACCGAACCGTGGCAGAAGCTGTTTCCATCCAAAAAGAATTGTCGATCGATCGCATTCGTGACATCTTAGGGATAAAGACAGTCTATCCCATCATAAAATACCTGCTCGAAAATGGAGTAATCTACATCAAAGAGGAATTAAAGACTAAGTTCAAACCAAAGGAGGTCATGGTGGTAGAACTTGGTCCTGTTTATGAAGAAGCTGATGACAAGCAAGACATCTTCGATCGCATAAAAAGGTGGGATAAACAGACGACAGCTCTTCTTGCCATTATACAGTTGAGCCGGACGAAGAGAGCCGTCCCCCAGGAGGAGATACTGAAGGCAGCCGATGTGAGTATTTCTGTCCTGCAATCGTTGGAAAAAAAGGGCATCATCGTGCGACGGTCACAGGTAGTGAGCCGGATAGAAGATTATGATGGTGATTTAAGGGATGACATTGAATTGAGCGATGAACAGGCATCGACTCTTCAGAAATTGAAATCGATGCCTTTAGAGAAGCCTCTCCTTTTACAAGGAGTAACTGGCAGTGGAAAAACTCACCTCTATGTGGAGATGATTAAGGAAGTGTTGAACCAGAACCAGCAGGCGCTTTATCTGCTTCCTGAGATCGCATTGACCACTCAGCTGGTAGGCAGGTTGCAAGAAATCTTCGGAGATCAACTCATGGTTTATCATTCGCGCCTCAACGAAAATGAACGGGTGGAAGTTTGGAAGAAGGCACTAAAAAAAAATAAACTCATCCTGGGTGCACGGTCGGCATTATTTCTTCCTTTTCCCAATCTCGGACTTATCGTGGTAGACGAAGAGCATGACTCAAGCTACAAGCAAGATGATCCCAATCCGCGGTATCAGGCGCGGGATGCAGCAGTGGTTATGGCCCGTCAGATGTCTTGCCGGATCATTCTGGGAAGTGCAACACCCTCACTCGAATCGTATTACAACGTGTCATTGGGTAAATACGAAATTACCCGATTGAAGAACCGATACGGAAAATTACAGATGCCATCAATACAAGTGGTGGATCTGAAGAAAGAACCGAAAGCGGGCTACTTCAGCCATGCCCTACTGGATGCTATCGAACGAACGAAGGAAGACGGCTATCAGACTATTTTATTTCAAAACCGGCGAGGCTTTGCTCCCCTCCTGCTTTGCACCAACTGTGGTTGGAGTTCCATGTGCCGCAATTGCGATACATCACTCACCTACCACAAATATTTCCGGGAAATGCAATGCCATCTCTGCGGATATCGTGAGAAACCGGTATTGGTTTGTCCTGCCTGCGGTAATCACGAGTTGACCTTGAAAGGATTTGGTACTGAACTTCTTGAGGACGAGCTAAAGATCAGGTTGCCCGAGCTGAAAATTAACAGACTTGACCTGGATACAGCCAGAGGCAAAAAAAGGCTTGCCAAGATTATCGGTGCATTTGAAGCCAAACAAATCGATGTATTGATCGGCACACAGATGGTGACCAAAGGATTGGACTTTGATTCAGTTGGGCTTGTTGGTATCATAAGTGCTGATCACCTGCTTTACTATCCGGATTTCAGAGCGACTGAAAGGGCATTTCAATTGATGACTCAGGTAAGTGGCCGTTCCGGCAGAAAGGGAAGACAAGGTAGAGTAATCATTCAAGCTTACAATACAGGTCATCCAGTCATACTCGAGGTGGTCCAGCATGATTTTGATAAGTTCTATGAACGTGAAATTAAGGAACGGAAAGACTTCAGATTCCCACCTTTTATCAGACTAATCAGAATTACATGCAAGCATCGTGATCGCACACTCAGCGACAAAGCCTCCCGGTCGATCGCCACTCTCCTTCAAGGGACGCTGGGTAAGCGTGTTTCTGATCCATTCAAACCGGGTATTTCACGCATTCGCAACTTATATCTGAATGAAATCACCATCAAGCTGGAGAAGGATTACAAACTGATTCGAAAGGCAAAAGAGCTCATTGAAGAATCCAGTCTAAAAATCCGGAAAGAAGCTAAGATGTCCACCCTTAAGATCAATGTAAATGTTGATCCTTAGGCAGCTCTAAGCTTTAGTGACTGGCGGACCTAAAATGCTATCTTTGACCCGTGAAGGAACTTCGTCATCTCAACAAGTATTTTGTCAAATATAAGTGGCTTCTTATCCTTGGGACGGTCTTTGTGGCCCTATCGAACTACTTCCGTGTTCTGCAGCCTCAAGCCATTCGTCAGGCACTTGACTTGGTATATGAAAACATCAGGATGTACCGGCTCTACGAGGGTTTTGAGGCACAGGCGCACGTGTATACTTCTATAGGCAGGTCTCTCCTCTATTTCGCCCTCTTGGTCTTAGTACTCGCTTTGATCATGGGTCTTTTCATGTACTTCATGAGACAAACGATCATAGTAATGTCACGACTTATTGAGTATGATTTGCGCAAGGAGATATTCATTCATTATGAAAGACTAGACCTGGCCTTTTATAAGAAAAATATGACAGGGGATCTGATGGCCCGAATCACCGAGGATGTCTCGAAAGTGCGGATGTATCTAGGGCCAGCTCTTTTATATGGCATTAATCTGGCCACCTTGTTTGTGATGGTAATTTACGCCATGTTCTCGGTCAGTCCGGAATTGTCTATCTATTGCCTTTTGCCATTACCTTTCCTGTCTCTCTCCATCTACTTCGTTAGTTCAGTAATTCACCGCAAAAGCGAGGTAATCCAGAGGCAGCTGGCCAAGTTGAACTCGATTGCTCAAGAGGTGTATAATGGTATCAGAGTAGTTAAATCATATACTCACGAACGGCATATCAGCACCTACTTCGCTCAAGAGTGTGAAGACTACAAGGATAAGAGCATGAAACTAGCCTCGGTTAATGCATTGTTTTTTCCTGTAATGCTACTGATCATCGGTGCCAGCACGATTCTTACCATCTATTTTGGTGGTCTTCAAGTCTACAAGGGAAATATCACTCCTGGCAACATCGCTGAATTCGTCATTTATGTCAATATGCTGACCTGGCCGGTAACCTCTATAGGCTGGATCGCCTCGATCATTCAGCAAGCCGAGGCGTCGCAAGAACGGATCAATAGTTTTCTACAAACCGAGCCTCAGATCACAAACCCAACGAAAGAAATCACCCCCATCGAAGGATTGGTTGAATTTGAGAATGTAGATTTCGTTTATCCCGATACGGGTATCCAGGCACTGCGTAATATCTCTTTTCAGCTTGAGAAAGGACATAAGCTGGCCATTGTTGGCAGAACTGGATCGGGTAAGAGCACCATCGCTGATCTTATGGTTCGGATGTATGATGCTACCTCGGGTACTATCCGTATTGATGGCCTTGATATCAAACAACACAATCTGGAACATTTAAGGGAAAAAGTGGGATATGTTCCTCAAGACGTATTCTTGTTTAGTGACACTGTAGAAGGAAATATCCGATTTGGCCAGGGCGAAGCCAACGGCAAGGATCCAAAATACTACGCAAAGAAAGCCGCAGTATACAACGATATTATGGAGCTCCCAGAGCAGTTTGAAACCATGGTAGGGGAAAGGGGAGTCACTCTTTCAGGTGGACAGAAACAACGTATTTCGATCGCTCGAGCTTTTATCAAAGACCCGGAAATCGTGATTCTTGATGATTGTCTCAGTGCAGTGGACACTACCACGGAGAATCAAATCTTATCATACCTCAACGAAGCACTCAAGGAAAAAACGACGATAATCATCACTCACAGAATCTACGGTATGCTCCAATTTGATAAAATTATCGTGTTAGAAAAGGGTGAAATTGTGGAAGAGGGCACCCATGAAAGCCTGATGAATAGAAATGGATTTTATGCAAGAATGTATGAAAGACAGAGAGTTATGGAGGGAGAAAATAAAACTTTGTAATTCCTCTCTTTTTTTTTGCAAATCAGTACTTTTGTAAAGACCAAAACATTATTCACGAAATAATATTGCAGTGGAGAACGAGCATAGTAACAGGAGGCAGGAGAGTGTTTTCTCACACAGGGTCCGGGCCGGCAAGCGAAGAACGTATTTTTTTGATGTTCGCAAAACGAAGGGAGACGATTTTTATATTACCCTGACTGAAAGTACCAAGCGATTTAACGGTGAGGGTTATGAAAGACACAAAATTTTCCTTTACAAGGAGGATTTTAATCGTTTTGCCGATGGTTTGCAAGAGACGATTGATCACGTCAAAACAGAACTAATGCCTGATTACGACTACGATGAGTACACGAGAAGAAATCAGGAATGGGAGGAAAAACGTGCCTTGGAAGCAAGTGAAAGTGCCGAGCAGAGTCCAGATGATTCAGGTAGCACAGATGCGGGCAGTCAAGACGAAGAAGTGGTAGAAGAGAGTGGGGATGACCAAAAGAGTGTAGAGACAGAAGATGACATGGAATGGTAAATGCCATTTCAAATAATATAGGAGCTGGTCTCATCCGGGATCAGCTTTTTTATTTAATATCAACCCTATAATCAATAATCAGGCATGGCACTTGTGCTGCCTCAGTTCCCGCTAGAAGTTGTCGCTTTTCCTGGTTTGCCACTGCCATTACATATATTCGAGCCCAGGTACAAACAGCTTTTTCAGGATTGTGTACAACAAGATTTGAAATTTGGCATCATTCCGGTGATAGACGGAAAACTCCAAGATCTGGGAACCCGGATGAAGATCAGCAAAATCGTCCGGCAGTATGATGATGGGAGACTGGATGTGGCTTGCGAGGGAGAGGATCTATTCAGAGTGCTTGACTTTCGCTCCAAGGCTAGTGGCAAACTGTACCCTGAAGCTACCATAGAACTCGTGAAAGGTGAGCACAAGAAAGACAGCCTGGCAACCGATTCGATCAAAAGCAAAGTCACTGAATTGTTCGAATTGATGAAAATAAGCAGGCCTCCGCACCAGATTGAGGCAATGACATTATTTCAGATTGCTAAGATGATCGGTCTATCCATTGAGGAGGAATTCGACCTCCTGCAACTGCAGGCACTCGCTTCAAGGCAAGAAAAAATACTCCAGCATCTAGTACAGATTATTCCAAAAGTTAGTGAAGCTGAAAGAGTTAGGCGACATATTGAAATGAATGGTCAATTCCTAAACCTGCAACCTCCCAAAGTCTGAAACTTTTAGACCATGGAAAAATGCTACGCAAATTTGCTCGTAAACTATTGTCTGGATCTTGTGAAGGGTGACAAGCTACTGATTCGGACCACGACCTTGGCTGAACCTTTGGTCAAAGAGGTCTACCGCCTGGCTTTGCGAAAAGGAGCTCATGTGGTGGTTGACCTTTCGTTCCAGGAAGCCAACCGGATCTTTTTCGAAGAAAGTGATGATGAACAACTCAGCTGGATTTCCCCGATGTTAGCAACTGCCATGCAAAACTTCAGTGCATATCTTGCGATAAAAGCTCCTTTTAATCTCAGAGATGACCAAAGTGTCGATCCTGAAAAAAGGAGGATACGCTCTAAAGCTTTAACCGATCTGAATCAAACCTATTTCAGACGAACTGCCGACCGGTCATTAAAAAGGAACCTATGCCAATACCCCACCAACGCTGCAGCTCAACAAGCCGGCATGTCGCTGGAAGAATACCAACGATTCGTGTACAACGCATGTCGATTGTACGATGATGATCCTATTGCCAGCTGGGTGGCGGTACGTAACGAACAAAGCCGAATCGTCGATTTTCTGAATGAAGTCTCTGAAGTCCGCTATCTGAACCATCGAACAGATATTAGATTTTCTGTAAAAGGAAGAACATGGATCAATTCTGACGGTCAAACCAATATGCCATCAGGAGAGGTTTATTCATCCGCAGTTGAAGATTCCGTGGAAGGGACGGTACATTTTGACTTTCCTTCAATATATATGGGCCATACCATACAAGGCATCACCTTAGAAGTCAAGAATGGAGAAGTCAAGAAATGGAATGCAATTGCTGGACAGGAATTCTTAGACCAACTCTTTGCTATCCCAGGAGCGAAGAGGTTTGGCGAGGTGGCCATTGGTACCAATTATAACATTAGCATTCCCACCGGGAATATACTCTTCGACGAAAAGATTGGAGGCACGATTCATATGGCGGTAGGTCAGTCATACTTTCAGACCGGAGGTAAAAATGAATCCCCTATCCATTGGGATATGATTGCGGATATGTCGGATGGAGGAAAAATTTTTGCAGATGATGAGCTTATCTACGAATCTGGCAAATTCCTGATTTGAATCACGCTGCCCAGCGGTATGAGAAACAAGCTTACTATATATCTTATTGACTTTAAGTGGCATTGCCAGTGTCATGCTCACGGATTGTAAAAAGCTTATGTAAGTCATAGGTATTTCCTCCCTTTAAGAAGTGCTTTTAGATTAGAATACCAATCTCTACCACAAAAAATCTTGGCATTGTATTTGAACTACCGAGATTGTCTTTACGACATATCCTTTTTAGGATAATTGCCACGAATGAAACCCGCCAAGTGGCATCGAAAAGTGCCAGCAGTTAAAGAATAATTTTTATTCCAAAAGGAACCGAAAGAGTTTTTTGATCGGGATAACTATGGTTTTCTAAGGCTGCTTAAAGAAGCAGCCTTATTTTTTTTTCTTATTACTTGAAAGACCAAGCCATTATATATTCGACAAAAATATCAGATTAATTTTTTGTCAAAAAATTAGTTAATGCTTTTGTGGGGACGGACCGATCAGACGTCTTATAACTGAAAGCAAAATAAAAATTGTAAAAGAATTTTTTGATCGGGATAACTATGGTTTTCTAAGGCTGCTTAAAGAAGCAGCCTTATTTTTTTGCCCCAAAATACTTGTGAAAGGATAGAGAGATTAATTTTGACTTCGAGTCAATTAATTTGTTGTTCTGGTTTGTGACTTTAATGTTGGGTAGCGTCCTAAAGATGAAAGCAAATAAAAATTGTAAAAGAATTTTTTGATCGGGATAACTATGGTTTTCTAAGGCTGCTGTGGGAGGTAGCCTTATTTTTTTGTCCCCATCTGATCCATCGCATCTCTTAGAGATCTCAACCTTTCCGGGGTCATCGAAACGAGAGGTAGACGCATCTCAGCACTGCACAAGTCCAATATGTTCATTGCTGCTTTTATCCCGGTGGGATTCCCCTCGATGTACAACCATTGATGGATGTCAAGAAGCTTTTGATGCAGCTTGAGTGCTCCAGTATAATCTCCTGCCATCGCTGCCCGAACCATATCGCTAAACTGTCTGGGAAAGGCATTGGCAATGACAGAAATCACTCCTTCCCCACCACAGGCAATCGTACTTAGAGTAGTTGGATCGTCACCCGAAAGCAGAAGAAAATCGGAAGGCTTATACTTGGCTATTTTTGAGACCTGCGTCATGTCTGCTGAAGCATCCTTAACACCTATAACCCGCTCGCAATGCTCAGCAATTCGAAGGGTAGTCTCCGCTGTAATATTGCTGCACGTACGACCCGGCACATTGTAGATAAGTATCGGTAATGGAGAATGATCAGAGAGGGCGCGATAGTGTTGAAAAATCCCCTCCTGGCTCGGTTTATTATATGCCGGACTTGCTGATAGAAATGCGGATACTCCATCCAAGTCAAATTCCGAGATTCTCCTGATCAGGGCAGCTGTATCATTTCCTCCCAGTGTTCCAAGAACGATCGGCACCCGACCATCATTCACCTTAATAAAGGTTTCCAGAACCGAGCGCGACTCATCAAGTGTGATTGTACTGGCTTCGCCAGTGGTACCCAGGCAGACCAGGTACTCCACCCCACCATGGATCACATGCTCAATGATTCGTGTGAGCGCTTCATAATCCACTTCTCCCTGAGTAAAAGGTGTAACCAAAGCAACTCCGGTTCCTTTAAGCTCCTGTTGCATGGTCAAGCATATGTTTTTCTAAAGATATCCAATGTTTTCTCGATATATGTATCATCGCCGGATTCGATCTGTCCTCTAAGAACCACATCATATAATCTAGGTAATCTTGGATTGATGGCAAGTTTATGCCGGGCTTTTGTCTGTTTACTTATATAGTGGAGGATCGGATAGTTGTGTGTATCCAGATTCAGGAGGTAATCGTAATCTCTTTGCAGGAAAAGGTCAAGATTCTTGCTTGTTGGAAACAGCTTGGCTCCCACATCCTCCAAACTGATATGGGGAAATGAGAAGGTCACATTTGGATCCAGCTTCTTATTGATGAAGGCAAGAGGATAAACTCGAAGATTCATTTCTTTTTGAATCTTACTGCTCAATTCAATTGCAATTTGTTGTTCTGGAAGATGATCTCCGGAAAATATGAGGGCAACAAGTCCGGACTTGGTTGAATTTTTGGAATCTTGAAATGACTTATTCCGGAGATATTGCAGCAAAAACCAATCGGCTATGCTTCGCAGCCATTTCATTCCTCGACACTGGTAACTATTTCCCGGAATTTGCCCATATGCCGGTACTTGTTTATTCGATTCTCGATTAGTTCGTCAGTGGGTATTTTTTTTAGTTCCCTAATCATTTGCTTGATGTGTTTTTTCAAAGTGGCTGCCATTCCCTCTCGATCAGAATGAGCACCTCCTAAGGGCTCTTTCACAATGCCATCGACCAGGCCAAACTCATGCATGTGATCAGCAGTCAATTTGAGGGCTTCTGCTGCTTGCTCTTTAAAATCCCAGCTGCGCCACAATATGGATGAGCATGACTCCGGACTAATTACCGAGTACCAGGTATTTTCAAACATGTACACCGCATCTCCCACACCGATACCAATCGCTCCACCCGAAGCCCCTTCACCGATCACATAGCAAATAATCGGGGTTTCCAATTGAGCCATTTCAAACAAGTTGCGGGCAATCGCTTCAGCCTGACCGCGCTCTTCTGCTTCGATCCCCGGATAGGCACCGGGAGTGTCAATCAGGCATACCACTGGCATCCCAAATTTCTCAGCCAACTTCATGAGCCGGAGCGACTTGCGATAACCTTCCGGGTTTGCCATACCAAAATTGCGGTACTGCCGCATCTTTGTATTCACGCCCTTCTGATGTCCCAGGATGACCAGGCGCTGACCATCAATTTTAGCCAATCCTCCAACGATCGCTTTATCATCTCGAAAGTTTCGGTCGCCATGAAGTTCAATGAATAAGTCACAGATATGCCGGATATAGTACAAAGTATAGGGTCGCTCAGGATGTCGTGATAGTTGTACCTTTTGCCAACCAGTCAGAGATCCATAGATCTCTTTCTTCTTCTTCTGGATCTTGGTTTCCAGCTCTGAGATCATCGGTCCTACATCCAGGTCACCCTCTTGACCGACTTGTTTGATCTTGTCAAGCTGTTCGTAAAGACTCTCAAGAGGTTTTTCAAACTCTAAGAAAACCATTTGCGTAAGTTTTGGCTTTTGATATTGCATAGGTCAAAAGCCCAGGTTATCTATAATAAATGTAGCAAAACTATGCCTATCTGGTTCAGCGATCATCATTATATGCTTTGCCTGAGTATGATCTCTTATTTGCCATCTAGAAGTTGCCCGTATTAAAAATCGTTGCTACATTTGCATACCTCAATAAAAAGTATTGAGAATCTGACATCAGAATTTTTTGTCAGCAACGGTCCGGTAGTTCAGTTTGGTTAGAATACATGCCTGTCACGCATGGGGTCGCGGGTTCGAGTCCCGTCCGGACCGCCTTCGCTCGTCGAAGCTCCTGAATAAGGAGCGAAGGCGTGCTATTAAATTCCTATCTCCATTGAAATTTGAACTCTACGAGAGCGGTCAAAGACCGCCAGATCAACCTTTCTATGTCTACACCCTGAAGTGTCATGACAATAATTATTACACCGGTTGTATCAAAGACGTTGATCAAAGACTAGCTAGACATCAAAGAGGTTCTGTCGATTTCTTGTACAGTTTTCTATAAATACAATTAGTCAATCTCCTGAAGACTAAGTACAATTAACTCTGCGGGCATACTTGCACCACCAGTTGCAACGGCAATAAATTGTTCTCCCCCGACCACATAGGTCATGGGAGCTGCAGTGGCATTCTGCGGCAAAGGAACTTCCCCGATCATTTCTCCGGTCTGTTTATCGAAAGCAACTAAACTTGGTTCAAAAGACACAAATTCTCTTTGCCCACCCTCCTGCCTCTGGGTATTACCCTCCTGTCCCACAATCAATAGACTCTTGGTCAGTAACATATGTCCTCTTGAAGGTCTGCCCGTTGGTGGAATATCGAGATTCTTCAGCTCTTCATGAGCCCGGGAAATATCACCCAATGGAGACATCCAGCGGTGATCACCGGTATTCAGGTCAATAGCCGTGACCCTTCCATACGGTGGTTTCCAGATCGGTATTCCATCCATCGTTTCCAAAGGGGATGGGATACCTACTACAGCATGTGGCAACTGGGATGGGGAGTCGACCATTCTAATCTGCAAAGGATAAATAATCGATGAGATATAGGCAATCCCCGTTTCAGGGTCGAAGGCTGCTCCAGCCCAACTGGAGCCACCCGCCCAGCCAGGCAACATGATAGTCGGTTTATCCAAAACATGAGGTGTGTAGATAGGTCCATAGTGGTAATTTTTCAGGATTTCCAAAGCTTTTTCCTTCAATTCGGGTGTGAGGTCATTCACCTCTTCTAATGAAACACCCTGTCTGTCATAAGGCAATGGTCTCGTCGGAAAGGGTTGGGTGGCTGATGTCTTCTCACCGGTAATGTTAGATTGCGGTACGGGCTTTTCCTCAATGGGCCATATTGGTTCGCCCGTCACTCTATCCGACACAAACAGAAATGCTTGCTTGGTTGCCTGTGCAATTCCTTTGATGTTTTCTCCATTAACATTTACATCAATCAAATTGGGAGCGGCAGGCAAGTCATAATCCCAAATTCCATGATGAGCAATTTGAAAATGCCAGATTCGCTCTCCGGTTTGCGCATCCAGACAGACTAAAGTCTCTCCAAAAAGACCATCACCGTGTCTGTTGCCACCATAAAAATCATTTTGTGGCGTGCTAAAGGGAATATAGACGTAACCCAATTCTTCATCTGCACTCAACATCGTCCATGCATTAGCCGAACCAATAGTTTTCCAAGACTCATTCTGCCAGGTCTCCCAGCCAAATTCTCCCTCGTGTGGAATGGAATGAAACGTCCAAAGCTGCTCTCCATTGCGCACGTCAAAACCCCTAACATCACCCGGAGGCATTATCTCAGACACAGGTACATCATGAACTTTTGACCCGGTGATGATAACATCTCTGGTGATTATCGGAGGAGATGACATCCCATAAAGATTCCTCGATACCTCACGACTCAAACCTTTGGTTAGATCAACTCTTCCATTTTCTCCAAATGTTGAAATCAGTTCACCATTGATTGCATTCAGTGCAATCAGATATCCATCTACGGTACCAATGATGATTCTCTTGTCATTTCCACTTTCCCAATATTCCACTCCCCGATGTGCAAATCCAGCATTAGAAGGAATACCATTCTTCCACGATTCCGGGTCATAAATCCAAAGTGTTTCACCAGTCACCGCATTTATTGCAGCTACTTGTGACATGGAAGTGCTGGTGTAAAGCACTCCATCTATGACTAGTGGAGTGGATTCCCAAACCCAGGTATGCAAATCTGAATTGTCTGCCAAGATCTTTTGATCTGGCGATTCCCACTTCCAAGCAATAGTCAGGTCTTTGAAATTTTCTTTATTGATCTGGGAAAGCGGTGAGTATTTTGAGCTGGCCTTATCGCTGGCATAACTCTTCCAGTTCCAAGATGATTCATCCGTAGTTTGAATCTCATTCGATCCACATCCGATCAAGGAAGCAATGATTGCCAACTGCAAAACAAAGCGGGAGTAAGTCGTCCAATCCATAGCTAGTTTTTCATAGTTACTTAAAGGTTCACTTTAGATAATTTGATCATCAGGATACTTTTCTAGGAAGCGCGAGCACTATGCCCTGGAGCTTGAGGCATGGTCTTCAAAAATCAGCGTCGAAATCATTATTTGATTGGTGGTCAACGAGCATTCTGACCAGTGCGAAATCACTCGCTTGATTTTCATCAAATTAGGTATTAAATGCCACCCCTTGACTGTATCTCCATCCTCAATTCGAAGGCCTTCTTGATCACATCCAGTCTCATTTTCCTTGGATCGGGCTTGCTTGCGGCAGATCCATCACGTTGAAATTCCATGATCTCATTTGTTTCTGGTTGGAAAGTCGGCCACCTGGGTAGTCCTTCGCCATTGGGATCCCCGATCTTGGCAAAGTTAGCCCAATAGGTGTTCATCAATAGGGCTAACTCAAGATCTTCAGGCGTTGCCTCAGAGGCACCCCACCGCGCATTGAGATTGTTGAATACATAAGAAACTTCGGATCCGTGGCCAGCGCCAAACTGCATCCTCTCCCTCATTGGTGCAGGAACATAGGAGAAAAGGTACATATAGGCCGGATCTCCATTCGCAACAAAAGACTGAGCAGCAAAACGACCCGGCTCACCCCATACCCAGTCCGTATTAAACTTCGTAATTACTTCAACGAATTCTTTGCTACCATCAGGATCATAGGCAGCTTTCGCTTCACTCTCCAACTCACCGAACAATGCAAACAGATCTTCCTTTGAATTGCTGGAATTAACGAAGCCTCCACCAATTTCTGCGCTCGTATTCCCGATGATCAGAGGAACGCTTGCCTGTCTACCAGACTTGTAAGCGCTCTCGGCAGTCTCCACAACCAGTTTGCCGTCAAGTATCGGTCCTGAGTAGGTACGCGGCCCTCCTTGACCATCAGTTTCCTGGCCTCCATCCACAATCTCCTCCACACTCATTGCGCGCAGTTTAGCAAGTGCTGACGCATCTATGCCTTCGATCCCATGTCTGCGCGAAAAATTTGTCCCTATCCTTTCCGCCGAAACAGGGTAGAAAGGGTCGGTATTCTCCCCCCGAATCGGACGTCCAGTCAGTACACCATCGCGTCCTCCACCTGACTCGCTGATCGCTTTATGGAAAAGACCTCGTGCAGCCGGCATAGTCAGTAGCGAGTGTACGGAAACACCACCGGCAGAGAAACCGAAAATGGTTACATTTTCCGGATCGCCTCCGAATCCGGTAATATTCTCCTGCACCCACTGAAGCGCCGCAATCTGATCCATATAAGCATAACTGCCTTTGGGTTCTTCAGGATATTCCTCGCTCAAAGCAGGAAAAGCAAAATGCCCAAGGCGCCCCAGGCGATAATTGAAGGTCATAAGTATAACCCCTTGTTTGGCAAATTCATTTCCGACAGTTCCGGGTCCAGAGCCGCTGCCTCCTACAAAAGCACCGCCATGTATCCACACCATGACCGGGAGTTTTGCTCCCGGCTCAGTTCCGGAGGGTAGCCATAAATTGAGATAGAGACAATCTTCGGATGAGCCCTCCGTAATTGACCCGGGGGATCCGCCCCATCCGGCTTGGGCACAATTCGGTCCAAATTCGCTGGCATTCCGTACTCCATCCCATGCCACTACGGGTTGTGGTGGGCGCCAACGATAGTCACTGACAGGAGGAGCGGCAAATGGAATCCCCTTGAATATAGTCACTTCATCTTCCGTAACTCCGCGAACGATTCCATTGGTAATTTGAACTTGCGGTTGTGCATGCTGAGTATATACAATGAATAACAAAGGCAAAACCAATAGAAATTTTTTCATGTCAGGCTATCTTAAGATGATAAGGAAACAAAGATCGTTGCAGTAAATCTTCTCACATAAGTTGAGTCAAAATTCATTCTTTCATATGCCTTTTCCAGAATTGGACAGCAATATCAAGCCAGCCTTCTGCATCTGTACCGGTACCAAGTCCAAATCCATGACCAGCAGTCTGAAATCTTTGGTATTCCACGTCCACCCCGGAATTTCTTAAATTCTCCACCCGTCTATCAACGGTATTGACATCAACTATACCGTCATTGGCAGCTACCGTAATAAAAGCTGGAGAAAAGTCAGATGAATAACTAGATTGACCAGTATATGCGATGACTACCCCAGCTGGTTTTGGAAGTTCAGAGGCACCATAAGCTGAAACACCCTCCAGGGCGATATTGCCAACCATTCGTGCACCAGCAGACCCACCCCAGACTGAATAATCCCTGGTACTTACTCCGAGAGATTCAGCATTTTTGAAAATATATTCTAGGGCCAATGCCAAGTCTTCGGTAGCCAGTTGACGACTGCCCAGGCGGTAACGGATTACAAATGCATTATACCCTTTATTGCTAATCTCCAACGCCAAAGGGAATCCTTCATGAAGGGAGCCAACATACGAAAACCCTCCTCCCGGACAAATGATCGCAAATGAAGCCCTCGGCTTGCCCCTAAAGAAAAACAATCCAGTAAGTTCTTTGATTGGGTCTTTCTGCTTTTGCTCTGTGTTGTAAAATTCGTAGAAGATTCTTTTGCCATCATTAACCTCATCAATCATATGGTTCATTGCTCCTACCACAATATCTGGTTCAACGTGGCTATGATAGGGCATGAGCGTTCCGATGTTTCCCAGAGTGGTGTTGTAGTACCTGGAGTTTTCATCCCGTACAAGCAATGCCTCACCAAACCCTTTAAATGCCGGGTGGTCAACTATATCGCGGCAGGTGTGGCTGGTGGTAAGATGAGATTTTATTTCAGTAGTTCCGTTCCCGAGATTTGACTCATGTACTTGATTTTTCAACACACTTCTATTTGTTTCTTTCAAGGCACAAGTCAAATGAAAAGATAAGTGCGTCAGCAGCAGGAGACTGAGGCCTGCTTTCATCTTTTTAAGAAATTTTGCCTGGATGAGCTTCGGAATCCATAGCGATCAACCGCAGACAATTTATCTGGCAACAAAAGCGACCCTTGCTTTAAATCGATATCATGTTTTACAGGCACTCCATTACTTCAATTATTGAAGCTATTTCCGAACAGCGTATTAGCCATTAAGATGTACTGCTATTTCTGAATCTGGTGGGTGTCTCGAACGCTACTAAATGTCAAATCCAGTAGTTTCCAATCGTCAGCTTGCTTTTGATAGACTTCGGTAACAGTGAATTCATTGGCTACCTCATTTTCTCGAACGACAGCTTCGAGTGTGATCCTATTCCAAACGATGGCTGTATCATCAAAAACCTCTACCGCCACGTCGTGCACTATAGCATTTTTGTACCAAATTCTCCCTGTTTTAATGATTTCAAGCTCCTCATCCTTTTTCCAGGATCCACTCATGTGCACAAATTTTGACCTGTCGTGGAAAAGCCTTGAAAGTTCATCTACATTCTTGTCGGCCATCCACTCCCATTTCGCTTTGGACAGATCCTTCAGTTCCTGTTTGGTATTGGATTCCTGAGCGAAAGCTAACTGTACCCCCGTCATGGTTAGAACAAATACGATAATTAATGTCTTCATAGTTATTTTTTATTTTGGAAGTTTACTCATTGTAAAAATTCATTAAGAAAGATTCTAATCCATTTACTACGTTAAAGGCCTACATTTTCAGGTCTTTGACTGAAATACAGCGCAACCTCCAAAATGCTTGACATACAAAAGCGATAACAACCCACTCACCACACTATCCCAACAACTGTTGATCTTTCAAGAACGGCTGATGATAGAGTCGAGTGCCGGTTGCTTTATAGAGTGCATTCGCTAAGGCAGCAAAAACGGGAGGAAAAGTAGGTTCCCCTAAGCCTGTGGGATCAATACTATTTTGTACAAAATGAACATCGATTTGCTTCGGTGCTTCTGACATACGAATCATCCTGTATTGGTGAAAATTGCTTTGTTCAGGCACTCCATCTTTGAAGGTCAATTCACCATATAATGCATTACCAATTCCATCCACTATGGCTCCTTCTGCCAAATTAGTGGCAGCATCAGGATTTACTACAATACCACAGTCTACCGCACAACAGACTCTTTCTATAACCAGTTTACCTTCATCCAATGTCAAATCTAAAACCTGTGCGGAATAGGAATTATGACAAAAGTAAACAGATACACCACGGCTTAAATTTCCTTCTGAATTGACCCAGTTTGATTTCTCCCGGACTAACTTCAAAACCCCTGCATAGCGATCTGCATCATAATCATTTCGCTCCCCCACCGGCTTTGCTTTTGCTTGATCGAGGAGTTCCAATCGAAATTCAATCGGGTCTTTTCCAGTCTCGTCCGCAATTTCATCCAAAAAGGACTGTTCGGCACTGGCAATAAAATTTGATCGCGGTGCCCTGAATGAACCAATGGTAATATTCGAGTTAATCGTCCAGCTTTCTGCCAGGTAATTTTCGACTGCTCCTGCTGGAAATCTGTTTGCATAGAGCGGGCTTTCCAAGTTGCCCCCGGCATTCACATGGAACCCAATCAAGTTGTTATCTTCATCCAAAGCCGCTCTGTAAGTAGCCTGATACAGCGGACGATAAATACCCCCTGTCATGTCGTCTTCGCGCGTGTAGATCAACTTTACCGGTTTCGCCATCTTTTTTGATATCAAAGCAGCTTCCACGGCCCAATGAGCATAGGAGCGTCGGCCATAGCCTCCACCAAGCCTGGTCATTTCGATATGAATATTCTCCAGTGGAATCCCAAGGCGGGCGGATAAGGTCTGTTCGGTCAGCTCTGCTTTCTGCAGTGGTCCAATGAGATGAGCATGGCCATCACTGACATCTGCATAAAAATTCATGGGTTCCATACAGTTGTGTGCGAGATATGGAGCTGTATAAGTTCGTTCGATTACCCTTGCCGCATTCTTAAAAGCGGATTCGGGATCTCCGTCTCTGCGAACTACATTGCTTTTTTCAGAAGCCATCTGGCCCATCCTAGCGAGCTGATTGGAAGAACTTTCAAGGCCAGAAGGAATAGTCAGCTTTTGGCTGCTAGGGCGTCCGTAGAACCTTCTTTCTTCTGTATATGACTCAAACGGTTCCCACTGAATATCCAAGGCCTTCTTTGCCTGCATGACTTCCCAGGTCGAGTTGCCAACTATCGCAACCACTTCTAAAAATGTACAAGTGTCAAAATGCTGTCTTTCGAAATCGTCATCTAAAACTTTTATTGTAAAAACATCCTGAATACCAGGCATTGCTTTGACCGACGATTCATCGATAGACTGCAATTTCATCCCGAAAGCAGGAGGATGAACGACCATGGCTATTGCCATCCCTTCCCTATTGACATCAATACCAAACAATGGCTGCCCTGTAACAATCTTTTTTCCATCCACATTCTTCCGTGAGGTACCAATGATCTTAAAGTCATCAAGAGCTTTTAACTGCACTTCCTCAGGCACTGGAATTAGTGCTGCGGATGAAGCCATCTCTCCATAGTCTGCAGATTTTCCACTTGGATTATGGTAAAGTACACCTGCTTCGGTAGTGATTTCAGATGCCGGAACTTGCCAGGCCTGAGCTGCCGCTTCTCTTAGCATTTGTCTAGCGGTGGCCCCTGCCATTCGCAGCGCCTCCCAGCCAAAACGAATGGCATTACTTCCTCCGATGAACTGCCGCTGATATAATTCAGTATTTAAGGGCGCCTGTTCTACAATCACATCCTTCCAGTCCACGTCCAGTTCCTCTGCCACGATCATGGGCATCGACGTTTTGATATTTTGTCCGCCTTCCGGATTTGGAGACAGAATAGTCACCACTCCGTTTTCTCCGATCTTCAGGTATGAGTTGAAATCGTACCATTCCTCCGGCATGCTAATTGTTGCTTCATCAGTTTTGGTTTGGCAGGAAGCCAGCCAGCTGAATCCCAGCAACATGCCTCCTCCGGAAAGAGCTGATGCCTTTAAGAATGATCGTCTGTTGTGGGAAGTTTTTATGGTAGTCATACTTTTAGATCGAATATACTGCCTGATAATTTTTGTTGATAATCAGTTACTTTTTAGCTTATCAGCCACCTTATCATAATATTCTTGTGAAAGTACCTCGGTCCAAATTGTAGGCTGTTCACCACCATATAAAGCCAGATAGGTGACATCACTATTCTTGGTGGAGGAATGCCAATGCTCGATGTCTTTCTCACACTTAATTACATCACCTTCTTTCAGAATTACAGGCTCTTTTCCTCTCTCTTGATAATAGGCTTCGCCATCTACAATTATTAAAACCTGCGCAGAACCATGCTTATGCCAGTCCAAAGTGGAGTTGGCTCTGAAAGTTGCTTTTGTTATGTTATAGCCCAATTCAGCATCATCATGAATAATGGCATTTAACCAGGCTTCACCTATGTAATGAGTATTTGGTGCCTTTGTGCCTTCAGTGAAGTAGGAGGAAACAGTATATGCAGAATCTTGAGCAACTGAATATAGAGGGGCTATAATGAAGAGGACGAAAATGCAATTTCTCATCTTATCCTTTTGAAAATTAATTGATTCAATGTCGTTCGCTGAAAGCGCCAAGACGCTAATCACCCAATCTGCCAATTCTATCCCAACAACCGCTGATCTTTCAAAAACGGCTGGCGATAGTGCCGGGTTCCGGTCGCTCGGTACATCGCATTTGCTACCGCTCCGAAAATGGGCGGAAATGGTGGCTCACCTAGCCCAGTCGGATCAATCTCGTTCTGGACAAAGTGTACCTCGATTTTCTTTGGGGCCTCACCCATCCGGATCATGCGGTATTGGTGGAAGTTGTTTTTCTGAGGCATACCATCCACGAAAGTCATTTCACCAAAGAACGCATTTCCGACGCCATCCACGATTCCTCCTTCAGCCATATTTACAGCAGCATCAGGGTTCACCACAATCCCACAATCAAGGGCGCAAGTAACTTTTTCAACTACCGGCATTCCATTCTTTATGGACAAGTCCAAAACATGGGCAGCATAAGAGTTGTGACAGAAATAGGCGGAAACTCCGCGGTGCAGTTCAGCATCCCCTTGCCCCCATCCGGATTTCTCTTTAACCAATTCGAGAACACCAGTATACCTTTCCGCATCGTAGTCATTTCTTTCTCCTACTGGATTCTCAATAGCCCGTTTCAGCAGATCCAGTCGGAATTGGATTGGATCCTGTCCCATGGTTTCAGCCAACTCATCCAGGAAAGATTGCTCTGCCCCAGCCATAAAGTTGGATCGGGGCGCCCGAAATGCTCCGATAGTGATATTAGATTCAATAGACCACTCTTCCGCCAGGTAGTTCTCAATCGCTCCCGCTGGAAAACGATTGGCAAACAGAGGACTTTCCGGCACTCCCCCAGCCTTCACATGAATGGCAAGAAGGTTATTGTTTTCATCCAATGCTGCCCGGTAGGTTGCCTGATAAGTCGGTCGGTAGATGCCATTGGTCATGTCATCTTCCCGGGTATACATTAATTTGATGGGAGCGTCGACGTGCTGCGCGATCAGGGCAGCCTCAACCATGTAATGGGAATAGGCACGCCGTCCAAATCCACCGCCCATCCTGGTCATTTCGATATCAATGTCCTCGACCGGTATCCCTAGCCTCGCCGAGATAATCGGTTCGATCATTCCCGGTGCCTGGAGTGGCCCAGCGATAAAGACTTTTCCATCTTTTACCTGGGCAAAAGAATTTACGGGCTCCATGCAGTTGTGGGCAAGATAGGGCGCGGAATAAGTGCGCTCAATCACATTTGCTGCATTTTCAAACGCCTCCTCGGGATTTCCATCACGGCGCACAACATTTCCCGGCTTTGCCGCTAACGCTTCCATCTGCGCCTTATGATCTGTCGTGTTTTCCAAACCGGCCGGGATGTTTACGGTCGAAGAACCCCTCCAACCATTTATCGTTTCGGAGTAGGCAGCAAAGGGCTCCCACTCTGCTTTGAGTGCTTTTTTGGCCTGCATGACTTCCCAGGTGGAGTTTCCTACAACTGCCACCAACTCCGGAAAAGCATTCGTATCAAAACCCCCTTTTTCCTGGCCCTCGCTATAGGTCTTTATACTAAATACATCCTTGATCCCAGGCATAGCTTTGACAGCATCAGCATTGGAAATCGACTTCAATCTGAGCCCAAAAGCAGGAGGCTGAACAATCATTGAGATCAACATCCCTTCCGCCTGATGATCCAACGCGAACAGCGGTTTTCCCGTCACGATATCTTTTCCATCGACGTTCTTTTTCGAATGTCCGATAATCTTGAATTCCGAGACTTCCTTCAGCTCCACTTCTTCGGGCACCGGTATCTGTGCCGCAGCGGCAGCCATCTCACCATAGGTAGCTGAATTACCGCTTCCTTCATGAGTAAGAACTCCCTCCGTTGTCTTGATCTCATCGGCAGATACCTGCCAGGCCTGGGCCGCAGCTTCTTTCAGCATATGCCTGGCACTAGCTCCAGCTTTGCGCAGTCCCTCCCATCGCGACGCAATGCCGCGACTGCCGCCAGTAAACTGAAAGCCGTAGAGCTCGGCGTTATAAGGAGCCATCTCTACCAATACTTTCTTCCAATCCACATCAAGCTCTTCCGCCACGATCATTGGCATAGAGGTTTTGACATTCTGGCCAAACTCCGGATTGGGTGTGTAAATAGTCACCACCCCATTGTCTCCGATTTTTAGATAGGCATTGATATCAAACCACTGCTCAGGCATAGCTAGTACTTCCTCTTTCGAGGCAGGTCGGCAGGATGCCAACCAACTGAATCCCAAGACCATCCCTCCGGATGTAGTGACACTGGATTTCAAAAAAGAACGTCTTCCGACTGATTTATTACTGATAGACATGGTGAATTTTTATTGCTTAAAATAATTGAGCATTGATTAAGTAAAGGGCTGCTGCGATCTTACCTCATCTCTGCAGCTGTTTTGATTGCTGCCTTGATTCGGGTATAGGTGCCGCACCTGCAGATATTGCCATTCATGGCTGCATCAATGTCCTCGTCACTCGGCTTGGAGTTTTCTTTCAACAGAGCTGCTGCACTCATGATCTGACCCGCCTGACAATAGCCGCATTGAGGCACATCATGCTCGAGCCAAGCTTTCTGTACCGGATGATCTCCATTTTCTGACAGACCTTCGATGGTGATAATTGACTTATCACCTACAGCCGACACAGGTAAGGTACAAGAGCGCACCGCCACTTTATCCAGATGGACAGTACAGGCACCGCATTGGGCAATGCCACAACCATACTTTGTTCCCACTAGCTGCAGATTATCCCGCAATACCCAGAGTAAAGGGGTGGCCGGATCAACATCGATTTGTCTTCGCTCTCCATTAATATTTAAGGTAAGTGTTGCCATGCTAAACAAGTTGAGTTAAAAGTCTAATAAAGATACTGTGATAATTCGAAGATGTTTATTTAAACGTTCAAATGCATAAGGTGATTATTAGCTATCCCGAAAAGCTGAGTCGGCATCCCTGACACCAATCAATTCAATTTTTTCCATCTGTGCTCTAAACGCACTCAACTCTTCCTCGGTAAACTTCACATCTGCTGACCCCAGGTCTTCCTCTAGATGATGGATTCTTGTCGTTCCCGGAATGGGCACGATGAACGGTTTTTGCGCCAACAGCCAGCCAAGGGAAAACTGAACTGGGGTGATTCCCATTTTGGCCGACCAATCACTAACGAGATTAAGCAAGGCCATGTTATTTTTAATCGCTTCGGGAGTCAGGTAAGGTACGCTCGAAAATCGGGAGTCTTCGGAGAAGCGGGTATACTCGTTGAAGCGGTCAGCCAGAAAGCCCCTAACTACCGGACACCAGGGAACAAAACCTATTCCCAGTTCTTCACAAACTTTTATAGCCGCATGCTCGTGAACGCGTTGCACCAAGGAATACTCATTCTGCAATGCTGTCACAGGCTGGACATCGTGTGCTTTCCGAATATTATCTGGTGAAGCCTCGGAAAGTCCGAAATGTAGAGCTTTGCCTTCCTGGATCAAATCTTTTACTGTTCCGGCAACATCTTCGATCGGCACTTGCGGGTCTACCCGGTGTAGATAAAGCAAGTCTATCCGGTCGGTTTGCAGACGTTGCAACATGCCCTCTACTGCTTTCCGAATGCTGGCAGGACGGGCATCCCTTCCAGCTCGACGTCCATTATCGAAACTGAATCCGAATTTACTGGCAATTACTACTTGGTCACGCAGAGGCTTGAGTGCTTCCCCCACGTATTCTTCATTCGAAAATGGACCGTAAACCTCAGCGGTATCGAAGAAGGTCACACCACGTTCCACCGCTCCCCGAATAACCTTCACCATATCGCTCTTATCTCTGACCGGATTGTAGCTCTTACTGGTCATACTCATACAGCCAAGACCCAGAGCCGAAACCTTCAGACTGTGGGCACCGGAACCCAAAACCCTTTGCTTATCAATGAAATTTGCAATTTTTCCTTCTTTTTTAGACGAGGTATCGGTCGACTTAGGATTTGCAAAAACAGCATTGCCAAGCATAGATGCACCAATGACCAAGCCGGATTTCTTCAAGAAGTTCCTTCGTTGTGATCCGTTGGTTTGATGTTTGGCAATACTATTTCGTTCATTTGACGGATATGATTTTTGCTTCCTTCTCATATGAATTTATCTACGCAAACTGGTTTCTGTTTGCCTTATTTATGATATTCCCTAATACACTTTCTCATCTCAAAACAACGATAATTATGGTTGATTTGAGATACAAATTTCAATGGGATTATTACGCAAATCAAACAGGTGGATTACCATTCTGAACTCGCTCCTATTTTATAGTGCAAACTGCGATTTAGTCCTTCAATCCCGGAATCTGATCTTTAGTATACAGAGATCTGATCTCATGTGCGGTACTCCCCAATCAATTTTCCTGACATCTTATCCCAATGATCAGAATTAGCACTCGCGGCAAGAAGAATCATTACTTCCCGATCCCCAAATGAAATATTTTCAGATTGCAGAGGATGGAAAGTATTTATGGGTCCTTGAGACACTCGATTTACACTGATATTGGCACCAAATTCATTTATTAGATGCGCTCCATCAACAAGCGGCTAGCCAGGATCTTCTCAGACATGGGGGCTTTCTATACCTATTCCGGAGAAGCAGATCGCTTTCGCGCCATCGCTTATGAGAAGGCGGCGCGGATTATCGGCGACCTTGAAGAAGATGTTAGCAACTTCACTGAGAAGGAAATGGAAGCGATCGAAGGCATTGGTCACGGGATTGCCACTAAAATAGAGGAATACATTGCGACGGGTAAAATCTCAAAATATGAAGAACTAAAATCGAAAATGCCATTGGACCTGATTAGTTTGTTGTCGGTCAAGGGATTTGGGCCCAAAACAGTCAAGGCCATCCAAGGAGCTCTAAAGATTAAAACCCGGGCCCAACTTGTTCGTGCATTGAAAGACGGACGGATAGCCAAACTGAAAGGATTTGGCTCCAAGAAAGTTGAGAACATGCTGAAAGGCCTGGAACTTCATGATGCGGTGGAAAAAAGAATTCCCCTGTGGGATGCGCTGCAGATGAGTGAAAGGATCGTCAAAGATCTTCAAAAGCTCCCGGAAGTTGAAAAAATAGATATTGCTGGTAGTATCCGAAGGCGCAAAGAGACTATTGGAGATCTTGACATCTTGTTAACCTGCAGGCAAAAAGACCGGCAAAAAGTCATCGATCACTTCATTGGGGTGGAAGGTGTGAAAAGGGTCCTGGCAAAAGGCGACACCAAGGCCAGCATCTTGATTAAAGAGACGGACCAGCCGACTGCAAAAAAAAGGATGATCGACCGGCAAGTGGATCTGAGGATTGTGGAACCGGAAGAGTGGGGAGCTGCCCTTGTCTACTTTACCGGTTCAAAACAGCATAATGTGCATATCCGGCGAATTGCTCAAGACCAGGGTCTGAAAGTGAATGAATACGGAGTTTTTAAAGAACCCCAGAACAAGTGCATCGCCAGCCAGAACGAAGAGGAAGTTTACCAGTCACTTGGCTTACAATGGATGCCTCCGGAAATCAGGGAAGATTCCGGAGAGGTAGAGTTAGCGCTGAAAAATAAAATTCCAGAGCTAATCAAGCTGAAAGACATCAAAGGTGATTTGCAAATGCATTCGACTTGGACAGATGGCACCCACAGCATTGAAGACATCGCAAATTATGTTGAAAAAAATCACAAGTACGACTACATGGCGATCACCGACCATTCGCAAGCAGTGAGGGTAGCCGGGGGCATTGGAGAAAAGGATCTGCTGAAACAGATCAATGAGATCCGTAACATCAATAGGAAATTAGGTAGGCAGTTCGTGAAAACCGGCGTAGAGGTAGATATCAACGTTGACGGATCTCTGGATTGTAGCGATGAGCTACTGGCTCAACTGGACTGGGTAGTAGCCTCCATCCACACCAATTTTAACCGGAACAATACCGACAGACTGATTAAGGCCTGTGAGAATCCCTATGTCCACGTCATAGGGCATCCTACCGGCAGACTACTCGGAACGAGAGAACGATATGAGGTCAGCATGGAGCACTTGATCAAGGCAGCCCGGGCTACCGGAACCGCCCTGGAGATTAATGCACAACCCCAACGCATGGATCTTGATGATCGCTATGCAAGAATGGCCTCTGAGCGTGGCGTGAAATTGGTCATCAGTACCGATAGTCATTCTTATGATCAATTTGATTTCATGCAACTGGGAGTAGCCATAGCGCGTAGAGCTTGGTGTAAAAAAAAAGATATCCTTAACACCCGGTCCTGGGCAGACTTAATGAAATTCTATAGAAAGAAACGATCTTCAAAACCAGCGATATCCACCGTCTGAAGATTGCCTAATCAGTATTAAGGCTTTCTGATTTCTTTACCCTTCCTTCAAGGGGCATGATCAGAATTAGTTTGCTGGCCGACCGGCATCAGTTCTAGAGAGAATATGGAGCAATAGCTTTGAGGTAAAAGCCATCCAAAAATGACAAAGCTACCAGCAAAAGCATCTAAATACATCCGGGATCATTTCCGCGAAGGTTATCTAGCTCATGTGACCACGGGAAAGCGGAAGAATGGACGCTCCTTCTTCCGGGTGAAGATCACTCAGGACGACATTCACCATTATCTAGAATTTGGTGAGCATGGAGACCTCATACGGACGTCAGATAAACCAGTTTTTGAGGATGACTATTTCGAAGGTAGCTTCTACGCCGCCGAAGACTGAGATCGAAAAGCACTACATTCATGGGAGCTCGATCCAAATCGAGCGCTAGATTTCATGACGATCATCCTCCATCGCCCCCTGCTATTCATCTTACTGGTACTATTTTGTGCCAGAGGTACAGCTCAGAATGAAATTGGGTCAGAAGATACCAGCGGTCTTGAGCTTATCAACAAATGGCCAAAATTCTACTTTGTCTTTGGATATCACCGGGCCTATTTCACTCCTTCCACCATTCAATTGCAGGAATCATCGGTGTTTGACTTCACCTTGGACAAAGTAAAGGCTTCTGATCTCCCTCTTCGTGGATTGAAGGATCTCAAACCCTTTTCCTATGGTCCTTATCATTTGCGATTGGGTTATCGCTATGCTTCAAATAAGTCCATCGCCATGGGATTCGATCACATGCGCTACCACACCAGGCAAAACCAGCGGGTGGACATTGATGGCTATTATCACGACACACCAAATGGTGAAGGCAAAATCATCGCTAGTGGCGATATCGAACTTTCTCCTGAGTTCTTCCGGTTTGAGCATACCGATGGCCTAAACTATCTCTACATCGGACATGACTTTCTGCTTCAAGTTAGGGGTCCTCCCCTACCCCTCCTCATCAGCCTGGGAGCCGATGCCGGCTTGTATATTCCCCGCACGGAAAGCTATATCCGGGAGCGCGGTGGCAATAAAAAATACCATTTGTCCGGCTGGGGAAGTTCAGTGCATGCCCATCTTCAGTGGCCTGCCGGCCAGCGCATTGTGGTAGAGGTGGGTGCGAAAGCAGGGTACATCAACCTCTCAGATATTCTGGTTGGGGGGAGTCCCAACGGCCGGGCGGATCAAGAGCTTGGATTTGCTACGATTCAGATCTCGGGATTGTATCTCTTCTAGATCGGTATTTTCGCTTAGCAAAACCATGTAGAGCTGAATCTGATTCGAGTCATATCGCTTGCCTTATTGATTTCTACCGGTCTGATTGCCTTAGCCCAAGAGGATTCTCTCCCCCTCCGACAAGTTATCCTGTCCGATTCCCTGCAAACCCGTTTTCTCGCTCCATCCCTGCTGCATACGCTTGACAATCTGGCTGATGGCATCTTTGTGCACAACGATGCCCATAGCCAGTATGCGGAGATCGAAGATCCTTTTATCTCGATTCGCAATGGCTCCTTCCGTTGGACCAGGTGGCACCTCAACGGACACCGGATCTCGCAGGTGCTGTCTCCCGGAGTTCCCCTTTTCCGAATTAACATGTATAATACCAATCTGGCCATTGACGCTGACCGTCTCACCATTAGTGTTGACAGAACACGTAAAACAAGACATCTCTCCGTGAAATACGATGAAGGTTCAATGGGTAGCTGGCTCGCCGGATCAGATGAAATCGTCAACTTTATTTATGGCCATGAATCGGCCAGGCAGACCGCCAGGCAAACGTTCGACGTGCGCCGTCGACTTAGACATCAATTGGAAATCGAGGCAACTCTTTTTAACACCATAGAGAACCAGGGATGGACCCATAGCATCAACTTCTTTAGCGGTAATCGGCACCTGACTCATTTTGATTTCGAAGGCCTGAATGGCACTTACCCGGAAGCTTATACTTCAATGTCAGCTCTGGGTCATTCGCCAGGGAAAGCTTGGAACTACGCTGTAGGCTACAAGTTTCGAGATCGGTATTTATCGGAATATGGTAACGGCCGGGCTGAGACTACGACACTCGATGATGGGCACCTGGCCCTTTGGCGATCCTTTCATGGTCCCATCACCGGCAGCACAGGATTCAACTTTCATCACCGTAAGCTTAGTCCCAACCAACCCAACTTTAGCCGCAACATAATCGACCAGGATGGCGAAGGATTTGAGCCCTGGGTACCCGACCACCGGGCAATCAGCATTAGCCATCACCTTAGTTTGGTGAAAACTTCTACATCCCAGAAAATGAAGTTGAGCTGGGAGTCTTACAACAGCCTGACCCGGTTTGACCCGCGGACCCAAGAATCAGTGCACGCGGTTTTTCAGCAAACGAATGCTAACGATTTTACTCCATTGTATGTACGAGCAATGGTTTCTGAGCGCTTCACTTCTGCCTTGCTGGAAAATGAATTGTCCGGTAGCTATCAAACAGACCTGTCAAGCCAGTGGACTATCCAGGGAAATCTGGGGTTAGCGTTTGATGGTATGGTTACCGGAAATGAGCGATCGAAAATCAGCTTGCAGCCCACCTTTCAACTCTCACTCCGGGGTCAATTTGACAAATCAAGCCTTCAATTTTCCTTTTCCCGGCAGCGGGTGCCCTACACCTATGATATCATTCAATTCTTATCGCCGGATTATCAAGACACTCAGCTTTATTTCTGGACAGACCAAAATGCCAACCAATCCTTCGAAACGGAGGAGCGGGGCGAGCCTTTCGTCCGTAGCGGAGGCTTGATACATCGCCTCGGATCCGGACTAAAGCAGCCGGTCATTTATAGTTTGACCCTACCTTACCGCCTCAATCTTTCGCCCAGCTGGAAGATTGGGCTCACCGGTGATTTCCAATCCTTCAGAAATACCTGGACGGTAGAATTTGAACAACCCATTGATCAATTGGGAACTTTCCAATCGGTCAATGGGCAGGACCTATTTCACTTCAGCCCAGGGGCACAAACCACTTATGAGGTTGTACCATTCCGATCTGATCTTGCTCTATCTGCAACGGGTAATTCTTCATTCCTTTTTAAACATCCCTTTGGTGCCGGTCTCACCCTGCATACCCAGCATCGTAGTGAAAAGTGGTGGATGCATTTTGCCTTCCGTGCCTATATGGCAGTAGGATTTGGTCCGCTGGGCAACGGTGCCCAGGTCAATCAACTCCATACCTTGAGCGAAAGCCTGGCCACTCCCAATACCTATCTCAAATACTATGGTCGGCTCGATACCGACCGGTCATTTGTGTCGCAGTTTGCCCTGAGCTACCGGCCCAACACCAAGTGGACCGGAGTGCTGCAGATTAAGTACAAGGATGGACAGCCTTTCAACTTTTTTGAGACCCATATCGAGCGCATGGCGAGTGGTAATCAGCTGGCCATATGGAACGAAGGGATCAAGGGTGATAATCCCTTTACCGGTGAATTTAACAGCCGCAACCATGGCTTGTGGAACATACAACTTCGACTTGCTCACCGGCTGGAATTGCCAAGGGGGCAACTTGAGTTTCTATTAGCGGGCTACAACCTATTGGACCTGGGTATGGGCATCCGGGAGTACACCTTCGCTCCGGCTCTGAGGTGGGAGCGCCATGTGTTAGATCTCGAACTGCCCCGTGCTCTTTCGCTTGCAATCACTTATTCCTGGTGATGATGACCTGATCACATTACCAGCGAATCAACACACGCACCAAGACAATTTGCAAAAGAAAAATGAAAAGCCAGTGGATAATGCTCAGTGGCCAGTTAACCGAATGCGAAGGAGGGGGAAAGGAAAGACTCGGATCTTTGCTGCGGATCACCGGATTGAAATACATCTTGGTCCAGTCGTTCCAGGGTTCAGTTTCAAATACCTCCGCCCTCAGGTAGGTGTGCTGCGGTGCGATCTGAAAAGAGAGGGAATCCAGTCCGGTAGCGATTAGGACACGTTCTCCCTGGTCGGCGATGAGAGTGATCGAATCGGCTGGGTGGGCCAGTTTGATGGTGTAGAGTCCCTCAGAGGTCACCCGGATATACTCAAGCTCGTTCATATCCTTGGCCTGCCAGCCCTTCACGGCAAAATGTTTACCCTGTCGTAAGCTCCGGAGGATGGAAGCCCGGCTGGTATCCCGTACGTAGATCATGTTCCAACATAGTCCGATATCGTAGTCGGTAGTGTCGTGACAGTCGTCGTTGGCGATACCCCACACCGGATGACCGGTGCTCAATGCGGCATCCCAATGATCCGGACTCACCGCCTGCACACTGATGATCTCCATCAACTCATATCCGGTGAGGTGGGCCAGATCTTCGTAGCTGTAGCCAGCCCGCGAGGATGGATGCGCCACCATGATCAGGTTGTCATCTTCCCTCAGGCGATTAAAGGTGGCTTGACGGTGGCTGCGGGTTTGGTAAAACGGATAATCGAGCAGTGTCGCTTCAGAGGGGTTGACCACGATTTGATGCACGAAACCTACGTTGAGCCCATGCTCGTACATCGGCAGGTGGATCGGTGCATTGGGCATAGGATCCTCCAGCATGTTGTAGTTGGAAATGCCAGGCAGATCATATCCCAGATCTACGTAGAGTTGCACCACCTCTTTGGCAGGTGTCTTCCCGTTGGTAAGCCCTCCCCAAGCGCGGGCGTGGGCATGGAAGTTCGCTCTGATCTGCTGCGAAGGCAGGTCTGCGTAGGGATTGTAAAAGGAAGCACCTTCGAAAGGCACTCCTCTTTCAAAGTTGAAAACGGGTGAAAGGTAGTAAGTGGTGAGCAGCAGCGTAATCAAAGCCAGAGGAACTTTAATCAAGAGTTTGAGCCAGAAGGAAATGGATCGTCTTAATGCCATAATTGGCAGGTGAAGAAAAGAAGATCTGTGCTGATCAGCAAACTGATAGAAGAAATTGTCTAAAAGGTATAATTCCACCGCACCGTCAGTCCCAGCGGAGCGTTCATCTTTGCCGGCCGGATAGCATACTCCCGGTTGAAGATGTTGGTAGCGAGCAAGCTGAGACGGTGCTTGCCCAACCGATAGTGCAGGCGTAGATCAAAGACCGGATCGCCGTTGCGGCGCTCATCGCGGAATTCATTGAGAAAGGGTACTACTGGCCGTCCATTTAAGGTCTCCACGATCATTGCATACTCCCCTTCACCTGCGATGATATCATCCAAACGGTGCATGAAGCTGTGGTAAGCTGAAGCGATCCCGAAAGTAAAACGACCCACGTCTATCTCGGCATCCAGGCGGAAGGTATGGAGATTTCGATATTTGAGCAGCCCTCTAGCCATGGTGCTATCCACACTTGCGAAGGCGTCAACCAATTCTCCCAGAAAGTTTCGCACCTTTTTCTGATCAGGATCCTGCTGCAGATCTGCCGGGTAGCTGTAGGTGTAGCCACCCCAGAGGCGCAGCGGGAAATCAGCAGTCTTTCCCTCAGCCAGGAAGGAAACCTCAAAACCGGCAATCCTGGCACGACTGACATTCACAGTCTTAAAACCGAGGTAATTGATGAAGTCTTCAAGAAAAGGCACGGGGCGGATAGCCACAACCGAATCGGGCCGGTGCAGATCGAAGGAGAATTCATTCATGTCTTTAAACTCCATCCAAAATGTGGCTATGTCGAAATATCCCTGCCAGCTGTCTTTGACGAAGGTCTTCTTATAACCCAGCTCTGCTGTCCAGCCGGTCTCCGTTTCCAGGTCGGGGTTGGGAAAAATCGAGAAACCATCGGCCAGCCGGTCTTCTACGAAGCGTTCAGCCAAGCTCGGCACCCGGTATCCCTGGCCATAGGATAGCCGCAGAAAATCCGTTTCCCCCACCGCGTAATTCATGCCCCCTTTGAACACAGGCAGACTGGTATTGATCGCATTTTCGAATTCGATTGCTTCCCAGCGAAGCCCCATAGTCAGGTTTAATCTCTGACCGATTTTCTTATCCCACTGCAGGTAAGCCGAGCCGATATTGACACTTTCGCGGGGAGCATTGATGAGGGTATCATTCTCCAGGAATAGGGTATCCGCCTTGCTAAACAGATTGCTTTTGCTGCGGGCATGACTGGCTCCGGCACCTGCGGTAAGAATCGAGTGGCTGGAAAACCGTCGCTGAAACTGATACTCTGCGTGGTAAAAGCCGGAAGGCAAATCGGGATTATGGGTACGGTAACGCACCGCATTCAGATGCCGAAGACGGATTTGATGTTTGTTCTCGCCCTTGTCAAAGAAGTCGAGGTTGAGATCCAGGTTGAGCAAACTGGTGCGCTCCAAATTGAGATTCAGAATATGGACGAAAGCATCCTCCGCCATATTTACCGGTAGGAAGAAAATACCTTCCTCGAAATACATATAGTTGGCATTAAATCCCAGGGCAACCCTTTTGTCTTTAAAAGGACGGAAACGGGTATTCACGGTGGTGCGCACCCTGCGCTCATCTGCTCCCTTGAGGAAATTGTTTTGGTAGTGGGCATTAGCGCCAACCACCAGGTCGAAATCGGGTGTCATTTTCTGGCGGTGGGCCAGGGATAGTCCGGTTTGAAACGGCCGGTCATCATTATTGTACCACCTTCTCCCATTCTTGTCAGAGATATGATGAATGCCGGCGTATGTGGAGATCGAAGTATATGGCTTGAGGCTAGGAGTAGCGGTACGTACGTGCATCACACCATTCAACCCTCCTGAACCATAGAGTACAGAAGAGGATCCTTTGATAACTTCGATCTGTTCGACATTTTCCAGCGGAATGAAATTCCATTTGATATCACTCAG
>JAHELJ010000072.1 GCA_024644235.1 Lewinellaceae bacterium | reverse complement strand
ACCATTTGCCTGTAGTGGAAAGTTAAGGAGAGCTTTTCCATACCGGCAGGACCGCAAATTTATCGCATTCTGAAGAATTCAGGTAAAAAAGTTAGAGCCTATCTATGAATTGAACAGTAACATAGGACACCAGCGCCGCTACGAGCCCAAAGACAATGGGATCTAGACCATAAGAGAGCACCCAGGTACCCAGCGTCAGGATTAGGGTGGTACCACCACCGATGATCATGGCTACCAGTGCTGCCAGGGGTGAAGGCTTTTTGATCAACAACATCATCACCACCGGGACCAGTAAGCCCGATACCATCACTGCATACGAATGCAGCATCAGCGCCAGTACCTGCTCCATCTGCATGGCAATGATGATAGCAATTGCACCGATCGCAAATGTAAGTAGTTGTGATAGGCGGACACTGGTTGCAAGTTTTTGCCTGATCTCCCCTAGAATATCTGTGATCAGGTTGCCCGAGGCCGCCATGAGGCAACTGTCGGCAGTGGACATGATCGCAGAGAAGTAGGCAGACATGAGTAATCCCATTACGCCCACAGGCAGGACATGACTTAGAAATAGCGGTAATCCCAACTCAGGATCCATTTCCGTAGTCGATGACATGCCAATGCCTGCAAAGAGTCCCTGTTCAAAGGCTACCCGGCCAAATAGTCCCAGGATCACACCGAGAAATGCCATGACCGGCCATTCAAAGAGGCCGGCAATAAACCAAGCCCTTTGCGCTGTACGCTGGTCACGACAGGCATAGATGCGCTGGTACAAAGTCATTCCAATAAACCAGATTGGCACGATCGTGAACATCCAGTTGATCATCTGAATCATCCCCACATTTTGAAGGCTCAGAAAATGGTCCGGGAGATATGGTTGTATCCCTGACCAGCCTCCCAGCTCGTAGAAACCCACCGGCAGCCCCACCAGAAATAATCCCACCATCAGGATTATCCACTGGATAGTATCTGTGTAAATCACTGCCTTTAGTCCGCCCACAACTGTATAGACCACAGCTATTATTCCCATGATCATGATTGCTCCGTCCAAACTCAGAGATGGAAAAGTTGCTGATGCCAGTTTTGCACCGGCAAGGATCTGAGAACTGGTAAAGCCTACATACCCGACAAATGAAATCACCCCCGCCACCAGGGCAACACGGGCGTCGTAGAAAAACTTTAGTGATTCAGGAAAACTTAGCAATTGATGTTGCTTTCCAATCGGATAGATTTTTGGAATGAGGACCACGGCACTGAGCCAGGCACCGATAATTCCGGTGAACAACATCCAGCTTCCGCTAAGACCCATCATAAATCCCAGCCCACCAAGACCTATAGAAAAGCCACCTCCGACATCGGTAGCTACCACGGAAAGACCAATATGCCCGGCAGTCATTTGCCTGCCACCCACATAGTAGTCTTCTTTTGACTTGTTCTTATTGAAAAAGTAAAGACCCACCGCCAACATACCACTGAGATAGAGGATGAATATGAGGATGTCTATCCAGTGTACAGTCATAAGATTAAGGGAAGGTTCGTATGAGAGAATTTGGTTCTTTCTGGTTCATTGAAATTAGGAAAAATGGGTTTGATACAGGGTTGTTTTTACGATCGACATCCATCCCGTCACCCGGGGATTCGGCTTTGCCGGAAAGTAAAACTTCGCTAATATTGATGCAAGCTCTTCCTGCATGAAGCACAACATTCAACCACTTCTTGGATCCTCATATCTCAAGGCTGTCAGTGCAGAGGGCGTCTATATCACAGATGAAAATGGGAAGCGATACCTGGATGGCTCCTCAGGTGCCATCACATGCTCAATCGGGCATTCTCATCCGAGAATGATTGCACGGCTAAGGGATCAACTGGACCGCCTGCAGTTTGTGTATCGCTCACAGTTTGGTTCCTTTGAGGCGGAGAGTCTTGCCGAAAAATTGTGTCTTATTTCACCCGATAAAAAATACAGTCGTAGCTTTTTTGTAAACAGCGGATCGGAAGCCACTGAGACCGCAATGAAAGTGGCCTGGCAGTATTGGCAGGAACAAGGGCAGTCAGATAAGGTAAAATTTATTGCCCGTAGAAAGAGTTATCACGGTATCACACTTGGTTCCCTTGCTCTATCTGGACATAAGCTGCGCAGACAAAGATTTGAACATACGTTGGTGCAGTTTCCGGTGCTGCAATCAGATATGGAAGACGACACTCTTGATGAGCAAATCGAAGAGATTGAACAGATCATAGATCATGAGGGCAGCCATACAATAGCCGGAATTGTTCTGGAACCAATCGTCGGAGCAGCCGGCTCGGCCATTATGCCGCCTCCGGGTTACTATCAGTTAGTTCGGGAACTCTGTGATCGACGAGACATCCTCTTCATTGCCGACGAAGTACTGACCGGTATGGGTAGAACAGGCGAATATTTCGCCTTAAACCACTGGAATACTGTGGCTGACATCGTCGCTATCGGAAAAAGTCTGGGCGCCGGCTACGCACCTATTGCCGCTACGCTGATGCAAGGGCACATTCTCGAGCCCATAAAGCGGGGGAGTGGACTAATCATGAGCGGGCATACTTACAGCGGGCACCCTTTTTCCTGTGCTGCCGCGCTGGAGGTACTGGAGATTATTGAGGAAGAAAATTTACCTGCGAAAGCGACGGAACTGGGTTCTATACTGATGGAGGAGTTGATCGAGTTCCAGAGAAAGTATGATTTCATCAACAAAGTACGGGGAAAAGGTATGCTGCTTGGCTGCGAATTGGATCCGGATGTCAGGGCATTACAGTCCCGATTGGTGGATCTGGCATTTGAGGAAGGACTGCTGATCTACCCTTCAGTTGGCGGCAGGGATGGCTCGAAGCAAAATGGTTTTCTAGTGGCACCTCCACTCACGATTTCGGAATCTGAGATCGATGAATTGATTGGCAAACTAGGCACAGCTCTAAGTAAGCTTCAAAATCAGATAGTTATCGATGGACAGCTTTAATAAAGTGGTTGAGGTGGGAGAGGTCGCTTCTAAGTTCTTCCATGGTATGACCCTGATGTTCGGAGGCTTCGGAGGAGTCGGTACACCTCCTACCCTGATAGACTGTTTGATCGAGTCGGAGGTGAGCGACGTGCATCTAATTGGCAACGATGCGGGTTTTCCCTGGATCGGTATTGGTAAGTTTGTCGTATTGGGAAGAGCTGCTTCGCTGATCGCCTCCCACATCGGTTCCAACCCGGTTGCTGGCCAGTTGATGCAGGAAGGTAAGCTGGTGGTAGAATTTTCGCCACAGGGCATCCTGGTTGAGCGCATGCGTGCAGGTGGTTCCGGCATCCCGGGTTTTGCCTCCGAAGTAGGCATCGGTACCAAACTGAGCTATGAGAAACCGGTTTTGGACATCGATGGTAAGGAGTATCTCTTCGAATCAGCCCTGACTGCCGATGTGGGGATTGTGCATGCTCGTAAAGCAGATCGATATGGCAATCTCGTCTTCAATAAAACTGCTCAGAATACCAATCCCTATGTGGCTATGGCCAGCCAAACTACCATAGTAGAAGCTGAACAGATTGTCGAAGTGGGTTCATTAGAACCGGACGAAATACATCTGCCCGGTATCTACATCAATTTCATCATTCCTTCAGAAGGAATCAACTGGAAATGGGTATGGGAGACGTGAGACGGATGATAGCAGCCCGGGCGGCAAAGGAAATTGAAGATGGTATGGTAGTCAATCTCGGCATTGGAATACCATCTCTGATCCCTGATTATCTCAGGCCGGAAACTAAAGTCTTCTTCCAGGCAGAGAATGGAATTCTGGGCATGGGTCCCACACCGGTGAACAATGCGGATGGAGATCTCATCAATGCCGCAGGATATCCGGTGACAGTTGTGCCGGGAGCTAGTTACTTCGATAGTGCTCTTGCCTTCGGGATGATCCGGGGTGGCTACATTGATCTGTCCATACTGGGAGCTCTGGAAGTGAGTGCAGAAGGAGACCTGGCCAATTGGTTGGTACCGGGTAAGCGAGTACCAGGAGTAGGAGGGGCGATGGAACTTGCCTACGGTGCACGCCAATTGATTGCGGTAATGCAACACGTAGGAAAAGATGGTAGCCCTAAAATCGTTAGGGAGTGCCGGCTTCCGTTAACAGCAAGAAAATGTGTTTCGAGGATCATCACAGAAAAAGCTGTGTTTGCCATAGAGCCTGACGGACTTCATTTGTTGGAGATCATGGAGGGTTCCACTTTGGAAGACATTGTTAATAGTACAGAGGCTGATTTAATCATCGATGTGTCATGAGTGAAGTCATTTCCACAAGGATCGATAAATACATTGATGAGCATCAGGGAAGCGCCGTGGTCCTGCTACAGGAATTGGTAAGACATCCAAGTACTTTCGGCAATGAATTGGACGCCCAGCAAGTGATTCTCCGCAAGCTGACCGATCTGGGGCTGGCGGTGGATCAATGGGAGCCTGATCTGGGAGCGCTACGAAAGAAACCTTATTTCGTGAGTGCTCGTGAGCACTTTAAGGATAGTCCCAATATCGTGGCACTCTGGAAAGGTAGCGGAGGGGGTAGATCATTGCTGCTAAATGGTCACATTGATGTGGTACCGGCGGGTGAAAGGGCAAAATGGACCAGCGACCCTTTTTCAGGAGAGCAGCGCGATGGAAAGATTTATGGCCGGGGCACAACGGACATGAAGGGAGGTTCGGTCGCTTTGATCCTGGCTGTGGAAGCCATCATAAGATCCGGTGCACGATTGAAAGGTGATCTTATTTTTCAATCGGTAGTTGACGAAGAATGTGGAGGTGCTGGTACCATTGCCGCGATCGAGCGGGGATACCGCGCCGATGGTGCGATTATTCCCGAACCGACCGGGATGAAATTATTTGTGAAGCAACAGGGTTCGATGTGGTTTCGAATTCAAGTACTGGGCTTATCAGCTCATGGAGGTACCCGGTACGAGGGCGTATCCGCCATAGAACTATCTCACAAAGTATGCGAGGCCATTTTGCACCTTGAACGAGACAGAAATGCCAGCGTTTCTGATCCTCTTTACAGCGGTGTGCAGATTCCCTTACCCATCAACATCGGCAGAATTGAAGGAGGGACGTGGCCCTCGTCAGTACCTGATCTGGTCACGATTGAAGGCCGGATTGGAGTAGGCCCTGAAGAAGATCTGGAACAAGTGAAGTCAGAATTTCGAGAACGATTGATTCAGCTCGCAAATTCCGATCCGTGGATGAAGGACAATCTCCCGAATTTGGAATTCTTCGGGGCACAATGGGTACCTAACAGCGTGGATCGAGATCATCCCCTGGTGGACTGCATGGAAAAGAAATATATCGAAGTGTACGGCGGGCAGCCTATGGTGGAAGCGGCGCCTTGGGCAACGGACGGTGGGTTGCTGACCCGGTTGGGGGATACCCCTACCTTGATTATTGGGCCGGGAGTGACTGCCCTGGCTCATTATCCTGATGAATACATTGAGATCGACGAAATGATTAAAGCGGCCAGGTATTTTTCCAGGGTAATTATCGATTGGTGTGGACTTGACCAGTAATAACGTGCATAACATTATCGAGGACAAGAACGCGAAAGTTTGGGTCTGCGAAGACCCGTTCAACAAACGTATCAGGATTGATCACTACGTTGGCGAAACACAGATAGTCCACCGCTTGATTTCGAAGCTGCAACCTGACTGGATGGAGAAATTGATCATCAAAAGCAGGACAGTGGATGTTCCGTACTTTTTGTCGCACGGTCTGGAGTGTGAAGGGTATGTTGATGGTTACTTCCGGGGCGATGGAATGTTTTTCTTAGTTAAATACTTCACAGAGCAACGCCGAAGCAATGTAGCATGGGAGCAAGCCGAGAAAATCATGTCTGGTATAAAAACCAGTACTGCAGTTTCAATCGTTGGTAACCGAGATATCAAGACTGCTCAGGAGGCGGATGCGGAAAGGCTCTCTGTAATCTTCCGGGAAATTTTTGAGGTATATCCTACCCCTCTAACCGAGGCCGATGATATCATTGCTAAAATGAAAGCTGACACCGTCTTCGTTTTCATCGAGGAGGGCGGGCAGGTGGTCAGTGTAGCTTCGGCAGAAATCAACCGGATGCATGGAAACGCCGAGCTCACGGATTGTGCAACACTTCCTTCCCATCGTCAGAAGGGTAACATAGTCGCTTTGCTTATCAGGTTACAGGATTTGTTGCTTGCAGAGAAAATTCGCTGTCATTACAGCCTTGCCCGGGCCGAATCATACGGGATGAATAAAGCTTTCGCCAATCTGGGTTTTACTTATGGAGGAAGGCTTTTGAATAATTGCTTTATTTATTCCGGGTTGGAGGATATGAATATTTGGTACAAGAATTTGTTTCGTTAATCTGTAGTTAGCCGGTTTTATGAGGTTAGAACATGTAAGGTATTTGGTTATTCGCCGGGGGCTTGTCCTACTATTGTTGTTGCTGTACTTGAAGGCTTTCACTCAAAGGGAATGGACATACAACCAGGTAGATCTTCCTCATAACTATTATTTCAAAGAACTTTATTTACCTCAGTTGACCAGTGGCCCATCCTGGGTTTGTTGGTCGGCTGATAACCGGGAGTTGTTCTATTCAATGGCCGGCAATCTTTGGCGGCAAGGAGTAGACGCCAGTGAAGCTTATCAATTAACCGAGGGCCCCGGCTATGACTATCAGCCTGACCTGTCACCGGATGGAACCCGATTGGTTTTCTCAAGATATAGCGGCCACGCTCTCGAGCTCATGCTGCTTGATTTGTCCTCAGGTACGATCGACACCCTTACGGAAAACAGTGCAGTGAATGCTGAACCCCGATGGTCGCCAGATGGTACTAAGCTTGTCTTCGTGTCTACTATGGGAACCGGGCATTTCTTGTTGTACGTAGCAAGGATCAACGAAAGGGGATTATCTGACATCGCCTGCATAACCCCTGACCGGGAAAGCGCCGTTCCGCGGTACTATTACAGCAAATACGATCACGCTATCAATCCGGTTTGGGACCGGGAAGGTGAGAGTCTTTACTATGTGTCAAACAAAGAGATTGCCCATGGCACTGGTGATTTGGTCCGGAATGATTTAGATGGTAACAGTTCCACTACACTGATCAGACATGAAGAGACTTCCTGGAGAATGCGACCGGACCTGTCACCCGATGGCACGCGGTTTGTCTACAGCAGTTATCTGGGTGGAAACTGGCACCAGCTTTGGCTGCTCCCCAGGAATGGTGGGTATCCACTCCCATTGACTTACGGAGACTACGACAACTTCAATCCGCGCTGGAGTCCGGACGGCCGGTCGATCGCCTACATATCTAATCGCAACGGCAATACGGAAATATGGACTATTGATGCCTACGAGGGACGACAAAAACTGCTGAGGATTGAAGAACTGCATTTTATTACTCCCCGCAAGCTCCTGCATATCGAAGTTAAGGATGCGAGAGGTCGATCGAGTGCCCGGGTCAGTATCACTGATGCCAAGGGGAGATTTTACGCACCAACAAACAGTTGGATCCACGGAGATGACTCACGTTATCCCAACCTTCAGCCCATGGAACAATTTTACTTCCATACCGACGGATTTTTTCAGGTGCTGGTTCCTGATCAGGAGTTACAGATCGTTGTTTCCAAAGGGCCTGAGTACGAAATAAATGAGGTCTCCCTGGGACAAGGTGGAAACACCTCAGAACATATAGACATTGAACTAAAAAGACTGTCGGTCCCTGCTTCATATGAAGGCAAGTATTGGAGTGGAGATCTCCATGTTCACATGAACTACGGCGGGCACTACCGGGCCACTCCTCAAACTTTAGCCCGGCAGGCAAAGGCTGAGGATGTAAATTTCGTGTACAACCTGATCGTAAATAAGGAGCAGCGCATTCCTGATGTCAGCTATTTTTCCCCGGTGCCAGATGATGCTTCTTCAGACCAAACAATGATCATACATGCTCAGGAATACCACACCAGCTTTTGGGGCCACCTTGGACTGTTGAATTTAACGAGTCATCTCTTGCTGCCGGACTATGTGGGGTATCCCTATACGGCGGTAGAAAGTCTGTTTCCGGACAATGGCTGGGTGGCAGATCGTGCTCACGATCAGGACGCTCTGGTCGGCTATGTGCATCCGTTCCTCGACTCAGATATTTTCCCTCAGCAATCAGTTGATCTGACCCATGCTCTCCCTGTTGACGCTGCTTTAGGTAAGGTAGATTACTACGAACTGGTCGGTTTTGCGCATCATCATGCCTCGGCAGCGGTGTGGTATCACATGCTCAATTGTGGATTGCGAATTCCTGCCGGTGCGGGAACAGACGCAATGACGAACTACGCCAGCTTGCGCGGTCCGGTAGGTGTAAATCGAGTGTATATAAAGAAGTCCGACCAACTCACCATGGAAGCAGTGGGAGAGGGAATTCGGGCAGGTAACGGATTTGTTACTAACGGTCCTTTGCTGGGACTGACAGCAAACGGAATGGATCCGGGAAGCGTAATCGAGTTTTCAAAAGGGCAGGAATTGCAATTGCAGATCTGGATGAGAAGTGCTTTTCCGGTAGACCGCGTGGATGTCATCTACAATGGAGTCGTGATAGATAGCCATCTTATGACTGGTCAAAGAATGTCATTCGATCTGGAGAAAAATATTTCCATGGACAATCCGGGTTGGCTATTGCTGCGGGCATGGAATCATGAATCTCATCCTGATGTTTTTGATTGTTATCCATATGCGAGCACAAATCCTATCTATATCGCTACAGGGGAATCAGCAGTGAGATCGGCAAAGTCAGGAAAGTTTTTTCTGGAGTGGGTAGATCGAATAGCAGCAGCAACCAGCACACACCCTGCTTTTCGGACCGAATCGGAGCGCCAGAAAATCTTGCAAGATATTTCTGCTGCAAGAAGCTTTTATCAGTATTGCATGGATCAACCCACTATTCCCTAGCGAGAACTTCATGAGGTAGCATGTGAGACGATTATGTGCTTAACGATGTAAATTACTGGTTAGACCTTTGCTAAAAAAGGTCATTCTGGACGCCGGTACAGAGAAATTTAATTCGATTCCTCATGCACTCGTCATTAGCGATACTCAATTCCATAACGGTTTGAGGCTCTTGAAAACAGCCTTCGAGTTCTCGATTGCATCGTTCGATACGGAGGTGCAGACGGATGAGAAGAAGTTATTTTAGCAAATTACCGCTAGACTTCGAAGTAGGTTTCCTTTATTTTTATCCTACCTCAGTGAATCTTGCCAGATGACAACACCACAAGCGAGTGACGGGTCAACCCGTAGATTAGCAGCTATCATGTTTGCTGATATGGTGGGATATACGGCGTTGATGCAGGAGGATGAGCAATCGGCGAAAACTCTGAGGGACCGGCAGAAGATAGTGGTAGAATCGGCTGTCCGTGATCATGCAGGTGAAGTGATACAATGGTATGGCGATGGTTCTCTAAGCATTTTTGGAAGCGCTCTTCAGGCCGTGAGAGCTGCAGGAAATATTCAGGAAAAATTATTAACAGATCCAGTAGTTCCTTTACGAATTGGTCTTCACCTGGGAGATATCATGAAGGATGGGGAAGGTATTTTCGGCGATGGAGTCAATATAGCTTCCCGTATCGAATCTCTTGCCGTGCCCGGAGCGGTACTTTGGTCTGAAGCGATCCAATCCTTAATTGCCAATCAGGGTGATATCAAGTCAGTCAGCCTGGGAGAATTCAAACTAAAAAATGTCTCAAGGCCTGTTGGAGTATATGCATTGGCCAATGGCAAGGTCGTTGTACCCGCAAAGGACGAGGTCGTCGGAATGGGGGAAATATCAACGAACGAAAGAAGGGTCATGGTATTGCCTTTTGTTAACCTGAGTCAGGATTTGGATAATCAATTTTTTTGTGATGGAATCACTGAAGAGATCATAAATGGATTAAGCCGGGTTGGGGGATTGTCCGTCATCGCCAGATCTTCATCATTCAGGCTTCATACTTCCAGCGAGGCAGTTCCAGAGATGTGTAAGAAGATGGGGGTTACCCATACGTTGGAAGGAAGTGTAAGGAAACATGAAGATCGTGTTCGCATCTCCGTTCAGTTCAATTGTGCTGCCGACCGGTTTCAGATTTGGTCGGAAACATATGACCGGCAACTGGCCAACATATTCGATCTGCAGGATGAGATTGCCCGCATGGTCGTTAATAAGCTGCGGGAGAACATGGATGGAGCATCACATCAGAAATCCATTATCCAGGCTCCAACGGATAATCTGGATGCCTATCATCTCTACTTAAAGGGTCTTCATCATTTCAATAAGCGAAACCCGGAACAAATTCAACTGGCCAAGATCAAATTCGAATCCGTGCTGGCTCTGGATCCATCATTCACCGAAGCTCTCACATCGCTGTCGCATTGCTATGCCTTTCTGGGGTCTTGTGGGGTACTGCAACCAATGCAGGCTTATGCAAAGGCTCATGAATTTGCCTTAAAAGCGGTTGAAAAAGGAGGGCAAATGTCTGACTCCTATCTGGCTCTGGCTACAATCAAATTCTTTCATTTCTGGGACTGGGACGGTTGCCGTGAGTCATTAATCAAGGCAGAGGAGTTAGGTCTTGGTTCTGCATTGCTAAATCAGATCTGGGGACTTTACCTGGCTATGATAGGTGATCTTCCGGATGCCATTGGCCGGATGCAGAGGGCGATCGAATTGGATCCCCTATCGCTTCCTCAGATGAACATGCTGGCGATATTGTACTTGTTTAATGGAGAGTACCAGAAAGCAATCCAGGTATTTGATCAAATTTTAGAATTGGATTCCTCTTTTAGATCTGCATTTGAAGGAAAGGGTTTTGCATTGCTGCTATTAGATCGGATGGACGAGGCTCTTGAAGCACTGACTACCTATCAGAAGATGACGGGCCATCCATTGAAGGGGGTCACTTGCTTGATCGTTGCTCATTCAATGAAAGGAGACGAGGAGTCAGCCAGAACCTATTTTGATAAACTAATGGTGCGCCAGGAGCAGGATCCTAATGTGTCATTGGAGGTCGACTTTGCCATTGCTCATTATGCACTGGGAGAGATGGAACGCTCCATTGATTATCTGGAGAAGGCTTATGAAAAACGATTCGGGATCGTATGCACTGGGATCATTTTCGTGATGAGGTTACCCTACTTCAACAAACTTTGGAAAGTGGCCCGATTTCAAGATTTGGCACGTCGGATGGATCTAACCATTTCCAGTAGATGAAGATGATCTGCCGAAACGTGCTTTGTCGCTTCCTAGGAAAGCTGTAGTGGATAGGAGGTTGATTTGATTAGCTCCATAGCGGGCGCAGCATCTTCCATAAACCAGCCAAGCTGTTCCTCTGTCATGTATTCCGACCAGGCTCCGGCTTCACCCCGACGATAAATGGATGTGTTATCAATCTGTTCGAATCCCGGTTTTGTTTTGTTGGTCTGTGGCTTTGACAATTCATAATCCACTTCCAGAAAGTGATAAGTACGGATTAACTCTTGATCAAAATTCTCAATGAGCGATTCGTATTTTATCCAACAATACTGAATCGGTATTTCACCTTGGTCCACTTTCTTCATCAGAGCAAAGTCATCAATGATAAGCTGATTCCAGAACATCGCGATGGACCGGACAAAATCCCTTGATTGCAACAGGTCATGCTTATGCTTGTCGAAATGGTCCGGATCTTTCTGATGCAGATCGATGTTGGTCTGGTAATCTGGTACATTAACGATATTATTTCGCATGGCATGAAATGCCCAACTGACTAGCACGTCACGGCCATCACGTGTCAAGTAGAGATACTTTTTGCCCGGCATGATTGTCTTGGTGAGTCCAACGGGTGATCGATCACAACACAACGGAAAATAATCGCAGTGCTGAAAAACCAGACTTTCAATCATCGAGTAAAATCCATCGCGCAACAAATCCTGATTCTTGCTGAAAATACCCCACCTGGCATGGAGTGTCTTTTCAAAACCCTCAAACAGATGCTGCATTCGAAACTCCCCCTTGCATCTGATCATGGGGTGGAGGTTGAGGATGTTGCACAACCAGTTGGTTCCAGATTTGGCATTGCCCCTAATAAAAAAAAGCTCGCAACTCATGTAGTCAAAATGACTGGCATTGATTCCACGTTAGTGGAGGAGTCAGAAGATTGACCGCTTAAAAGTTGATAGATCTTCTCTGCGTAAGCATCAAAGTCGTAATGTGATCGCACATGGTCTATTGCCTTTTCCCTGAACTTGACTTTGTCTTCTAGGAAGAGGAAATGAAGAATGGCTTCGGCTGCCAATGCAATGTCAGCATACGGAACAATGCGGGAATACTTATCAAAAACCATTTCCGGTACCCCGCCGCTGTTTTCAAAAGCAATAACCGGAAGGCCGGCAGCGGTGGCTTCATGCACCACGCAAGGATGAGGATCACCTCTGGAACTTAAGAAGAAGACGTCGCTTCCGGCGAAGTAATGATTTACGTTTTCACGCGCTCCGATAAACTTTATCTTCTCCGATTGTTCTCCTCGTTTCAGATCGATCTTCATCCAGGTACTTAGCCCTCCTTTCGGCTCGGCACCCAACCAAATGAAATAAATTGGTGAAGAACCCCTATACCGGTTTAGTACAGAAAGTGCAGTGAGAGTAAAGAGATCCGGCCCCTTTCGTCTTATGGCTTGTCCGCATCCCAGCACAATTCGTGAATCTTCAGATAATCCGAGTTCCTTTCGGATATAACCTCGTGAGATATCGGGAGTATATGCATACATTGATTTGTCGAGTAAGCCCTGTGCAAGCACTCGCACCTTTCTCTCATCGATACTATTGTGTTTGAGAGCCTCTCTCTTGACGGTTTCGACTGGGAAAACTACGACATCGGATAGTTCACCGATGACATTCCAAGCCAGTGGCTGCGACAAACTAGCCAGTTCATGAACAAGAGTTACAATTTCTTCTATTCCATTTGGTCGAAGAAACGGAAGGATATGACGGGATTCTGCAGAGTTGACAATCGTCTTCTTTACCCTGACGGTTTGACAAATCCGTTTAATTATTCTATTGGCTTTGGCTGCATCCCGTGCGGATGGTGACATGCCCTCCAGGATGTAGGTGGGGTATTCTTCGGCAAATTCTCTTTGCATGGCGCCACCCCTGCAGAGAATAAAAACCGGCTGAATCTGATGCTTTTTCATCAAATGCTCGGCTATCTTCAAAATCAGCTTTGGAGCTCCGGTCCGTGTCGCTTCATGACTGACAAGGAGAATGAATTCCTGCTTTTTGGAGATTTTTTGGAGCCTGGGTAGAAACTTGCCATTGATGATCTGTTGGCGGTCTTTCGCTTCGGTGCTAATGTCCTTGTAGTAAGCCTGGAGGTTCTTGATGATTTGCGCTGGATTTTCGTGTCGAATGGCATTTCTTAGAGAAATGAGATTATCCACGTTGATAGATTTGAAAAAAGCCCGTGGATATTTCAGTAGTAGTGCCGCTAAGGCGCGATAAATAGCTGAACTGGAGTGTTCCGGCATGAATGTTTCCGTTGGTTACCTACCTCAAATCACTTTCTATGTTACAATATTTTTCTCGACTTTGATCTCTCTGGAAGCTTAAATCGACTTTTAATGAAAAATCATTCTTACTGTCACACGGTGGGATGCACACTTAACCATTACGCTACATCAGAGAATATTTGATCTCTCCTGAAATAATATCTTAGGCTGGTTGATCCATTCGAATTGTGATGATGCACATAGTCATAAGTACGGAAGTAAAGGGTTACTATTTAGATTTGATAGATCATTTCGATGAGAATCTCTTCCGTTTCCTTTTGCCGAAGATCTTACCCGTTCGGCTGATTGAATTTGGTGGATCGAAGAAGGGCGACAAGGTTCACCTTCGTTTTCTCGGTCTCATACAAGCAGATTGGATAAGTCGCATCGTTGAGCATGGCGTCAATGATAATGAGGCTTATTTCGTAGATGAGGGTGTATCTGTCCCATTCGGAATCACAAAGTGGCGACATCGACATGTAGTCAGGCATTTGAGTCAAGAGAAGTCTTTTATCATTGACGACATCCATTTTGCAGGTCAAAACCGTTTCATGACTTTTCTGCTTTATCCCATATTATATT
>JAHELJ010000180.1 GCA_024644235.1 Lewinellaceae bacterium | reverse complement strand
GTCCTCTTTATGGGCCCTCCGATTACGAGTTGAGTGAAAAACTAGGTCTGGCCTTGATCGATGGGCCCAGATTGCATCAAATAGGTATGGAGGTGGCTCTAAAAGAAATCCGTCAAAGAGTAGGCGGTGTACCTGCTTACCTGAGCTTTGATATCGACTTCATTGACCCTGCCTTTGCCCCGGGCACAGGTACACCGGAAGTGGGCGGATTCACTGGTTACCAAGCTATTCAATTGGTACGAGGACTCCAAGGTTTAGATTTCCGCACCTTTGATCTGGTGGAAGTGATGCCGCCATATGACTCGGGCAATATTACTTCCCTGCTAGCCGCCAATATTATTTACGAATTCATATCGCTAATCGCTTTATCCAAAAAAGAAAAACTAAAACCCTCTAAAGAATTGGCATGACTTACGAAGAAGCAAAAGAGATACTCTATGAGATGACGGAGACAGAATCCCTGAGAAAACATGCACACACTGTCTCCGAAGTGATGCGGGCCATGGCCAAGAAATTTGGGGGTGACGAGGAAAAATTCGCAATAGTAGGATTGTTGCATGATGCGGATTACGAAAAATATCCGGATAAACATCCCGATCTCATCGTGGAAAAACTTAAGGAAAGAGAAGAACACGAATTGGCTCATGCTATCGCCGGGCACTATACCATCTGGAATGTACCGCGCGAGAGCATGCTGGATAAATGCATCGTGGCGGCGGACGAACTAACCGGCTTCATCATCGCAGCCAGTCTGGTCCGTCCAACTGGTCTGAAAGGAATGAAGGCAAAATCGGTCATGAAAAAGCTGAAGACAACCACCTTTGCCGCCAAGGTAGACAGGGAGGAAGTGCGGAAAGGAGCAGAACTGATCGGGATGGATCTAAAGGATCTTATCGACTTTATCATCGAGGTGCTACAGCAAAAACAAGAATCTTTGGGACTGAACTGAGGGATGCAATGTGTGGTCATCGATCTGCCATATTCATCACCTTCATTTTCTTGCTCGGGATAATGAAGGTCTATACCCAAAGCGACTTTATAGACCAAAAGGTGAGCAGCGATCTAAACGGTGCAGTAGGGATCGAATTTGTCGATTCCAATCTTTGGTATGTGTGGGAAAGAGATGGGATCATCCAGATCTTTATTGATGAGGAGCAGCTCGAAAAGCCTCTACTGGACATCAGTGCAGAAGTGTCATCTGCTGGCGATCTGGGACTACTGGGCCTGGCCTTACATCCACATTTCAAGACAAACGGCTTTATATATCTTTTGTACACCGTAGAGCCAAATTATCTGCGACACCAAGGCAGTGAACCATTCATACAGGTGGAAGCTGATGAATGGGGGGCAACGATCGGTCGGCTTACCCGCTATCAGGTTGATACTAACGGATTTATGAAGGTGCTTCCAGAGAGTAGAGCCGTTCTGCTGGGTGATTCCATTCATAATGGTATTCCCGTTCTGGCTCCGGCACATGGACCCGGAGGTCTTGATTTTGGTACGGATGGCACACTGCTGCTTGGTGCCGGTGACGGAACCACCTGGGTAGGGCATCACAGCGGTGGAGCTGACTACAAAGAATTTGGATACGACAGCATTGGCCTGGCAGACGGAATCATCGATCCGGATGAAGACTTGGGGTCTTACCGGGCGCAATACATTGACAGCTACTCGGGCAAAATCCTGAGGATCGATCCGATTACTGGATTAGGTGTGCCATCAAATCCCTTTTATGATCCCTCTTTTCCCGATGCTCCCAGATCAAAAGTCTGGGCGCTAGGTCTTCGAAGCCCGTTCCGAATCCGGATAAAACCAGGCACCGGAAGTACAGACCATGGCGATGCAAACCCCGGACACCTTTATATTGGGGACGTGGGCGGTGATCAATATGAAGAGCTCAACATCAGTGACGGGCCCGGACAAAATTTTGGTTGGCCGGTATACGAGGGTATGACAATAAATACAGGTTACACGGTTCAGAGGAAACCGCATCCAACTGCCACCAATCCCCTCGCCTCCGGCAGCGATTGCTTGGAAACGAGATATGCCTTTGTTGATCTGCTGACCGATCCAGTCAGGGATCATCAACCCCAATGGATCAATCCCTGCGATTCAACTTTTACCATCGAAGGTGTCACTACATACGTGCACGCAAGACCTGTCATCGCCTATGGAAACTCCAAAAACAATCCCCTGGAAACCCTGTTACCAACTTTTGATGAGGCAGGCCAGGCATCGACAACCTTACTTCCTACCAGTATAGGTCAACGATTTGATGGCATCAGTAGTGTGGCAGGTGACTTTTTTCAAGGTAGTCAATGGCCATTCGAATTCGCCGACAACTATATACATGGAGATTTTGCCGGCTGGATCAAGGCCATTTACATCAATGATAAGGGTCTACATAGTGTGAGACATTTGACTGCCCGCTACCCGGTCGTATTCGTACGATACAATCCTTTCGATCACGCAGTCTACTACCTGGTGTTGGATTACCGATTCAGGCCACACCGATTCGAACTGAGGAAGATTACTTTTGGCGGCAATGCCAGACCAATTGCCATAATCGAGGTTGATACCACTTTTGGTACAAGTCCCCTACGTGTTAGATTATCAGCGGAGAAATCCTACGATCCGCAGGAGGAGGCACTCACATTCTCGTGGGATTTTGGTGATGGACAAACCAGCACCAGCGTCGACACGATTTATCATTTCCATGCTGCATCCCCAGAGCCTGATTCCGTTTTAGTCAGGCTGACTGTGACAGATGAATCGGGACAGCAGGATCAAGATCGGGTCCTGATCTCGCTAAACAATACTCCTCCACAAGTAAAAATCATTTCCCCTGAGTCTGCATTGGTTTTTGATAAGACAGGTCCGACACTGGTGGACCTTATCGGGGACGTCACTGATACCGAACACAGAAATGACCAACTGAAATTTCTTTGGCAGGTCTTTTTGCATCACAATGAACATGTTCATCTGGAATACAATGATACGATCAGAGAGCCCCAGATCGAGCTGTTCCCATTAACCAGCACAGAGCTTGACACCTATTTCTACCGGATTGTCCTGATGGTTACCGATGCCCATGGATTACAAGGTGTAGATCAAGTCGAAATCAACCCTGCATTGACAACTTCGACCGATCATAGAATTTCCAGGCAGCTCAAAATCTACCCGAATCCCATCAAGGATTATATCTATGTCGAAGTGCCCACTGATAGAGGGCGCCTCATAGAGTTTAGGATCTTGGACGTTTTGGGAAGAGAGATTAAAGCGAAGAAAATAGAGTCATCATCGGGGCTCATCAGGATTGACTGCAAGCCATTTAGCCAGGGAGTTTACTTTTTGCAGATCTATGAAGCCCAGCAGTTTGTATCGTCCTTCCCAATATTCAAGAACTGAGAGCCGGCCAAAGGGGCATCTAATCTTCAATTCAATGCGTTCTGTTAAACATGAAGAATCTTATCCTGTGCATTGCCTTTGTTGGCAGCAGTTGCTTG
>JAHELJ010000071.1 GCA_024644235.1 Lewinellaceae bacterium | reverse complement strand
CTCATCCCAATCATCAGCTGAATCATCCTTCACATGTAAGATCTTGCCATTGGAGATCGTCGTATATCCATTTTCTTTAAATAATCCAGGTAGCGTGGTGACTTCGGGAGCGTCTTCATCAACCCTGGTATAATACCGTTTAAACCGGGTAAGGGTAGGACGAAGGCCAGTGAGTAGGCTGGCGCGGGAAGCACCGCAGACGGGAATATTGCAATATGAATTGACAAAAAGAGTGCTCTCGGTGGCCAGTTTGTCGATGTATGGCGAGTGCATGTAATCAGCTCCGTAACATCCCAGTTCAGGCCTTAGATCATCGACCGCAATAAACAGCACATTGGGAGCTTCTTCCTTTTGCCATGGTTGAAAGATCAATAGGAGCATCGCCGTAAAAGGCAAGATTAACAGATTCATCATTATTGCAATAACTGAAAATTTTCTTTCAGTGGGAAAGGCCCGATATTGCTAGCTACCACGACCGGGCAGTATTGTTCATAATATGAACAATACCACAGATACTCTTGAAAGTGGTCGACCATGTTGTCTTTCCATGTTGATAAGTACCTATAGATTATCCATCTACTAGACAACAATTTAAGCCCCTTAGAGGCGAGAATGGCGGAGGTTAAAACACCTTTGTTATTTTAGCTTCCATAGGACTCCCACCCAATGGCACATCTTCCAAACCAGAAAAAGATAATAAAAGTGATCTATCCCGGTGCTTTGATTTTGACCTTACTATTTATTGCTTGCAAAGGTCAGCAACCCCCGGAAGCCTTCAGAGCAGATCTACTTACCATCGGCATAATTGCCGATTGCCAGTATGCAGATCAACCCAATCGTAATCATCGGCTCTACCGGCTCTCGGCTAAAAAACTGCAAAGCTCTGTCGACACCTTGAGCCGGATCGAGCCGGATCATGTGTTTCATCTCGGTGATTTTATCGATACCAGTGCCGTCAGTTTTGATTCCGTCATTCCTATCCTTTCCTCACTGAAGACTCCCTATACCCATGTTCTTGGAAATCATGATTTTTCCGTTGCCGATTCGCTTAAAGACAGGATCCCTTCTATCCTTGGCTTGTCGCAGCGATACTTTCGTAAAGATTTAAATGGGTGGCGATTTCTGATCCTGGATGGCAATGACATCTCAACCTATGCATATCCCTCGGGAAGCTCAGCCCATGCTTTCTCAAAGCAAATCAAGCAGGACCGGTATCCCGACCTCCCAGCTTGGAATGGTGCCCTGGGCCCTGAACAAATGGAGTGGCTGAAGGTCGAATTGGACTCGGCGGAGTCCTTAAGCATCCCCGTTATTCTGCTTTGTCACTTTCCTGTTTTTCCACTCGATCCCGTACATCAACTCTGGAACTCAGAAGAGGTGCTCCACCTTATTGATGACTATAATTGTGTCAAAGCCTGGCTCAACGGTCACAATCATGGCGGCAATTACGGAATGAGAAACGGTGTTCATTTTATCACCTTCAAAGGGATGGTTGACACAGAGGAAAATGCGTTTGCGATCATTGAGATTTCTCCGGAAAAACTCATCTTGCAAGGGTTTGGACGGGAGCCAGACCGGGAGTTGGATCTGCACTAAAAATGTGACAAAATGATACTAACTTCATCGATCCAATGATTTCATAACACAATTTGCAAAAATGACGATTATTCGATTTTCTTCACCTCTTTTGCTGATCATGGTAGTATCATTCTGTTTCAGTTTCACATTATCAGCACAACAAGATGCTCCAATGAAAGCGTTGATCATCGATGGCGAAAACAATCACGGGGCCTGGCCGATGACTACGATCATGCTACGAGATTACCTGCTGGAAACCGGACTATTCGAAGTAGACATTGAGCGAAAAGCATATACCTGGCAGGGGCCTCATAACGATGCGAGCATGGGTGGTGAAGAGAATCGCAAAAAGCTGATCGAGCAGTATCCCATACCCGGAGGCAAGCAGACCACTATGGTGGAAGAGCCGCAGATGGATCCTGATTTCAGTCCCGACTTTTCTAAATACGATGTGGTAATATCTCATCTAGGTTGGAAGGCCACCCACTGGCCAGAAGCCACCAAGCAGGCCTTTGAAGCCTATGTACGAGGTGGCGGTGGATTAGTCATCGTTCATGCCGCCAATAATTCATTCGGCGATTGGCTGGAATACAACCGCATGATCGGCCTGGGTGGTTGGGGCGACCGCTCCGAAAAAGATGGTCCCTATGTGTTCTATAATGACAAAGGAGAACTCGAACATGACCCGGGAGAAGGCAACTGCGGTTCCCACGGGCCCCAGCAGGAATTCGTTGTCACCATGCGCAACCTGGAGCACCCCATTACCAAAGGTCTTCCGGAAAAGTGGCTGCATGCACAGGACGAGCTATACGACCGTTTACGCGGTCCTGCGGAAAATATGACTGTGCTGGGCACCGCTTACTCAGATCCCGCAAAGAACAAGGCACCGTGGTCGGGTCAGGAAGGTACCGGCAGGCATGAACCCATGCTCCTGACTATCGACTATGAAAAAGGCCGCGTATTTCACACCGTGATGGGGCATACCCACTATTCTATGGAATGTGTGGGTTTTATGTTCACTTTCCAGCGCGGAGCCGAGTGGGCTGCCACCGGAGAAGTTACTCAAACTAAGGTTCCAGCCGATTTCCCTACTGAGGATCAAGTCAGTCAGCGCAAGTGGAAAGGTCGAGTGGCTGGGACGGAGTAGAAATGTATTGCTCTTTGTGAGCATTTCAGTCGCTCTTTCGACGTGCCTTGAGCAAAAATCCGCTATATTTGAGGGTCCGTTATCTGATCCTAATTGCACTCTCCTGACGAAGCGAAGCTTGTCAGGATTAACATTTACCCGCCGAAGTTTCAACGAAGGAGGGCTCATCTTGGTCGGGTGGCCGAGCGGTTAGGCAGAGGTCTGCAAAACCTTGTACGGCGGTTCGAATCCGCTCCCGACCTCAATACATTACAAGCCCTGGCAAATTGCCAGGGTTTTTTGTTTGGTAGAATGAGCGATGCTACGCATCGGTGAATGATACCAACAAAAAAAGAGCATAGCGATGCTTGTAATGTATTGAAACACCCCCTACAGGATCGACGAAGTCAATCCGCCCTTGGTTGCCGAAGCCTTGGCGAAGGCAACTCCCGACCTCAATGATTGAAAGTCCTGCACTATGCGAAGGATTTTTTATTAGTGGCAAAGCGCCAAGCTTGCTTTAGCGAATTAGTCATCAATAAAAATTGGAGAGCCAGCTGCACTTTTAAATCATCGAAGCGCTCCCTTCTACCGGATCGACGCCAGTCAATCCGTCTTTGTTCACCGAAGCTTCGGCGAAGGTGATCTCTGGTTGCTGATGCCTTGACCAAGGCTACTCTTAATTGCAAAAAAAGTGCCTTAGCAAGTTGCAGTCTCCATATATGTTTTGCGAACCAGCTCGTTTAGGTGAGTATGGTACATGAAATGGCAGGAACGGAGTGATGGCCTCTTCAGTTTGAAGTGCCCTACTACAGAATCGCTGCTCGTGAATCCGTGCTTGATCACCAAAGCTTCGGTGAAGGTAGTCTCTCGGCTGCCAAAGCCTTGAGATCATTTTCGAATGGCTCTCAACACCACAAACGATCCCGCTCCTGAGCCGGTCATGGGCTCCTGCACTTCAGTGATTTCTTCCAACTTGCCAAAGAGTGTTTGTATCAACTCCGGTTGTTTAAAGCCAGCCTCTTGCACCCATTTCAGCACTGTCTCGACTCCATAAAACCTGGCATCCGGATAGAATCTGCTGGCTCGCCCTTTGTCCCGGTATTGTTTCACTATAGTACTGTTCTTATCCAGAAAAGCGAGGAGAAGTGATCCTCCTTGTTTTAGAACACGATAAGCTTCGGACAGAGCAGCTGGGACGTCCTTTAGATAGCAAATGGTAACAAACAAAATGAAGTCGAAATGCACATCGCTATAGGGCAGGTTTTCAGCGGCTTTCAACATGATCTCAACCCCTCTCTTACTAGCCAGGCTTGCCATCTCCTTTGACGGCTCCACACCCTCCTTGATTCCAAGTGCCTCCGCAAAGCGCCCAGTTCCTACACCTACTTCAACACCGTGAATGTTTTCAGGCAATTTAGCCATTTGCTCCTTGATGGCTAAGACCTCGGAGTCAAAGACCAGTGGGTGTTTATCATACCATTGGTCATACTCCCGGACGTGATCTTGAAATACTTTTAGATAGGCCATTGTTCTAGTTTTAGTACTCGGGATATTAGCCCCTATCGGTTCACGATGCACTGAAGGGAGTCAGGCCAACTGCTGACAATAGTCAATATGAAGTCGAAAGGAATCTGCTCATAAAACCAGGAAAAATCACTTAGGTCTGAATTTCCGACCTAATCTCGATCACGCCTCCGCCGGCTCTGGTACCATAAAGACTAGCCTCATGGTCCTTGAGTACGCGGACGGATTTGATTTTGCGGCCCTGCAGGGTTTCAGCGGCTACATTAAAATCCTGACCTACCGGACGGCCATCTATTACATAAAGTGGCGAGTATGTACCATAGAACGACGAGCTGACACCACGCACAATCACTTGGTAATCTCTGCCATTGTCAGTGACCTGCACTCCCGGGGATCTTCTCAGCCAGTTGGCCAACACCTCCTGAGGAGTGCTTCCTCCAATCTCTGGCTCTTCCTGAATATTTTTCCGGTCAGGAGCCCGGTCTTCTGCATATCTTGAAGTACTGCTACAAGCCATCATCAACATTAGGCTCAATCCGAAAAAAAGAAAATGGGAAAGTTTCATACGGCAACTGCTTCTAATTGAAAAGTCAAATTACCTCAATATGGCATCAGTTGCAAGAGAGATTTTTATGTTTATAGATATTGACAAAATTTAGAAGGCTGCGATGTACAAAGCGATCATTTGTTTCTTTCTTTTCTTAAACGTCCTGGCATGCGGGGATAAGCCTGATCAAAGCCTCACTTATCAGACTTACTGCGCCGGTTGTCACGGTAAAAACCTGGAGGGTACAACATCCGGGAGCGCACTGATCCGTCCCGAATATAAATCACAATCGGCCAACGATTCCATCAGTCAGGCAATCAGTGAGGGGGTAGCCGGCACCACTATGATTGCCTGGGGCAAGCTTCTGAAGGCTGATGAGATCAATGGACTTACAGAATACATACTCCAAGCTCAGGACCAGCCTCTCAGCACGAGTGTCTCAGATACTCCTTCAACTTTGGTCACTGAGAATTACCAGCTTCTGGTGGAACCAGTGGTGGCTAGTGGTTTAAGCACGCCCTGGGGTATCGAATTTATCACTGCCGATCGAATCCTGATTTCTGAAAAACCCGGCAGCCTCAGGTGGATTATAAATGGTAACCTTGACCCGGATACCATCAAAGGGCTGCCAGAAACTCATTTGATGAGCAGCACGGGTGGATTTATGGATATCGCTTTAGACCCGGTATACGACCAAAATGGCTGGATTTATTTGGCCTACAGCCATACCAACGGCGATATGAAGGATCGTGATGCATTAGCCCTCACTAAGGTCGTTCGGGGTCGGATTGTTGGCATGACCTGGACTGATCAACAGACCTTGTTTGAGGTGCCTGATTCTTTGATGGTAGTAAGAGGCAACCGCTGGGGATGCCGGTTGCTATTCGACGACGAAGGCTACCTCTACTTCACTATTGGCGACATGGCCCAGGCGATGGACTCCCAGGATCCGGCAAAAGCCACCGGAAAAGTATTTCGCATCCATCCTGACGGATCCATCCCGGAGGACAACCCGTTTCTCGATCGTCGGGGAGCATTGGGAGCAGTGTATACCTTGGGGAACCGCAATGTGCAAGGCCTGGCTATTCATCCTTCCACCCGGGAGATCTGGTCAACCGATCATGGACCCAAGGGAGGTGACGAGATTAATATCCTGCGAAAGGGTCTAAACTATGGCTGGCCTGTGATTACCTATGGGGTGGATTATACGGACGAAATCATTTCTACGCAAACCCATCAGGAAGGCATGGTTCAACCGGTTTGGTACTGGACTCCATCCATCGGAGTCTGTGCTGCAGAATTCTGCAGTAGTCCACTTTTCCCTCTCTGGGAAAACGACTTGCTAGTGGGATCTCTGGTCTTTCAGGAATTACACCGGTTGGTGGTTAATGACGACCAGGTACAACATACTGAACTCCTTATCAAGGGGCTGGGACGAATCAGGGATCTAAAGTTCTCACCAGATGGATCGCTTTACTTAGTCATGAATGATCCTGACAGGATCCTTCGAATTACACCACAGTCAATTCTGCATCCTTTGTGATTTTATCGTTAAATTAATTCCTCTTACCATTTCTCTCCATTAAGACAAAACAAAGCCATGAAGAACAATCAATGGTTAAAAGGACTTGCCTTCCTAACTGTCCTTCTTGCATCAGCATGTACGACTCAATCCAGCGATGAAAATCTTGTGCCCCCGGTCATTGCCCCCTTTGAAGACCTTGACACCCTCGCTGTCAATGACTGGTGGAACCGGGGACCGAGCGAGATCATTGATGTGAAGGTGGCACGTGACGAGGTCATCGCCTTTGGCATTTATACTGTGTCTAATAACACGCTGAAACTTTCAGCCCAACTTTTCCCCTTGTATCCCAATGAAACAAGGGAGGTGAGGCTGGAGGTGATGGATGGGGAAGATTGGAAAGAAATTCAAAGGCAAGAGGTAAATGACATTGGCTGGTCTGCGCTCTTCCGGGTGGATGACTGGGACACCTCTATTGATGTTCCCTATCGATTGCGTCATGGTGATTCCGCATCCTTCGAGGGCCTGATCCGGCGGGATCCGGTGGACAAAAATGAAATTGTTTTGGCAGGGCTCTCCTGTAATAGCAACAAAGACCGGGGAGACCGCGCCAATTATATCAGAAACATCAATCATCACGACCCTGATTTGTTGTTCTTTGCGGGTGATCAGTCCTACGATCACCAGGAGCACACAGCTGCCTGGCTGAAGTTTGGTATGCAGTTTCGAGACATTTTCCGGAACCGACCCTGTATCACTATCCCGGATGATCACGATATCGGGCAAGGAAACATCTGGGGCGAATATGGTAAGAAAGCCTCTTCCCCCGCCGGCCCAGATGGAGGTTACTTCTATCATCACGAGTATGTAAAGATGGTTGAGCGCTGTCAAACATCTCATCTCCCCGACCCCTATGATCCCACCCCCATCGAGCAAGGCATTGGTGTTTATTACACCAATCTGGTGGTAGGTGGGGTAGACTTTGCAATCATTGAAGACCGGAAGTTCAAATCCGGGCCCGAAGGTAAAATTCCCCAGCAAGGGCCTCGTCCCGATCACATTAATGATCCCACCTATGATCCGGCTTCCATCGATCTGCCGGGGTTGGAATTGCTGGGGCAAAGGCAGTTGGACTTTCTGGAGGCATGGGCAGAAATGAGGGACAATGTAAATATGAAAGCGGTACTATCTCAAACTGGTTTCTGTGGAGGTGCACATCTGCATGGGCAACTGGACAATCGACTTCACGCTGATATGGATTCAAATGGATGGCCTCAAACCGGTCGTAATAAAGCAGTGCAGGCGATCAAGGCTGCGAATGCTGTGCATATCGCCGGCGATCAGCACCTGGCTACTGTGATCCATCATGGCATTGAGGCATTCGAAGATGGACCCTGGGCTTTCGTCGTACCGGCTATTGTAAACAATTACTACAGCCGCTGGTGGTGGCCGGAAGATGAGCAACCTGGAGAAAACAGCAACGATCTTCTACCCTGGACGGGAAGATATCATGATGGGTTTGGCAACAAGATAACCATGCATGCCTACGCCAATCCCGATAGTGAATCTAATGGCGCCGGATATGGGCTGATCCGGTTTGACAAGTCTGAAAATACCGTCACTTTTGAGTGCTGGCCCCGGCTCACTGACGTCACCCAGGAAGAAGCCCAGCAATTCCCCGGATGGCCTGTCACCGTGCAGATGAACTAAGTCATTGGAACCAATGTCGCACTTTGAGTTTTTTATCTGGTCGTTCATTATCGGGGTAGTAGCCGGATTCTTCTCCTGTAATGCAGGGGAGAATCAGATCGTGGATATGAGTACTTTTCATATCCAGGAAGGATTCAATCTTGAGCTAATAGCTGCAGAACCACTCGTCATGGATCCGGTAGCTATGGAGATTGATGAGAACGGTAGGATGTATGTGGTAGAAATGCCCGGTTATCCAATGGATGTAACGGGAAGCGGCAGAGTAAAAGTATTGAAGGATAATGATGGCGACAACATCATTGATGAGTCGATTTTGTTCGCCGAGGGTCTAACACTTCCCACCGGGATTATGCGTTGGAAGAGTGGTGTTATCGTCACTGACGCTCCCGACGTCATTTACCTGGAAGACACAGATGGTGACGACGTAGCAGACAAAAGGGAAGTACTTCTTACCGGTTTCTCCCTCTCCAATCCTCAGCATAACATGAATACTCCGAAATATGGTTTGGACAATTGGATCTATCTCGGACATGAAGGAGCGTTTATTACTAAAGCTTTCGTGGAAGAGTTTGGCGATCAGGGCAGTGAGATCGTATTCCCGGGCATTCCTGATTCCCCTACCCTCCCCCCAAATGCCAATGAAAGGAGTGTTAGATTCCGGCCTAACCAGGGTCTTCTCGAGACGCTTTCCGGAAAGACCCAATTTGGTTACACTTTTGACAACTGGGGACATCTTTTTAATTCCAGCAACGCCATGCACCTATGGCACGAAGTGATTGCGGCCAGATATATTAACTCAGGTAATCTTGGAGCCTCGTCCATAATGGATTACCTGCCAGTAGACGGTCCTGGTATTGAGGTATTCCCCACCACCAGGAATCCTGAGCACCAGCTTTTGACTGATATCGGAGTGATTACGTCAGCTTGCGGCTTGACCTGGTACCAGGGTGGAGCTTTCCCACCGGAGTATGACCGGGTCTGCTTCTCTGCCGAACCTGTTCATAATTTGGTTTATGCTGAGATTGTGGAACCCGATGGTGCCAGTTTTCGATCACAACGCATGTTTGAACGAACTGAATTCCTTTCTTCGGAAGACAGTTGGTTTCGACCGGTGAATTTCTATATAGGTCCTTCCGGCGCCCTCTACCTGATTGACTATTACCGGCAATACATCGAACACCCGGAATGGATGGCAGAAGACGTAGTCCAATCGGGAGCCCTTTACAACGGACAAAACAAGGGACGTATCTACCGCATCCGTCCATGGGATGCTGAACCAGATGAGCAATCTATTTCTTCGGTCGATGGTACCGATCTGATTCCATTCCTGGCCCATCCCAACATCTGGCATCGTAGAAATGCCCAGCGCATGCTTTTGGATCAGCCAATGTCTGAGGAGCTTGTCGATTCCCTGATCGAATTTGCTCTATCCACTACCTCATCTGTTGGTTTAGTACATGCTATGTGGACCATCGAAGGAATCGCTTCTTTCAGCGAGGATGTAATCCGAAAAGGGCTAAGTCATGGCAATCCGGGAGTCCGGGAAAACTCGATTCAAATCGCCGAGTTACATTGGGTGGAGAATAGAAATCTTCTGCCACTGATATTCGCCCTGCAGAAGGATCCTGATCCTCGGGTACGGTTTCAACTTCTTTGTACGAGCGCCCTGATTCATGATCCAGCCGCAAAAAGAGTGTTTGAAAAGCTCTTACTGTCAGATATTTCGGATGAGTGGATCCAACGAGCGGCTTTAGCTTCCAGTGGAGAGCAAATTATGGATTTAATCCAGTTTGTGATCAGGTCTGCGGCAGACGATCAATTTCATCAAGCAGGTCCCTTTATTGTAAAGGCAGCTGAGATGGTGAGCAGGGAAGGACAAGCTGAGAAAGCGAAAGAACTGATTTCATTAGCCAGCAAGAATGGAAGATCCGGAAATGAATGGTGGAGATCGGCCGTGTTTGAAGGTCTTGCTTCAGGACTACGACCCGGTACAGCTGAAAAAATACCTCAATTACAAGTGAACAGTCTGCTTGATTTCTTTGATGTCAATGTCGATCCTGATTTAAGAAGGTCTGCCATGCATCTTCTAACCAGAACCGTGACTAAGAACAGCATCCCTCCTGCTCAATTGAAGTTGGCTGTATTGGCCATTGAAGAATCAGCTTCGAATCCGGAGCTGGCAATTGATGCCATTACGATTTTAGAAATAGAAGGAATATCGGCATACGTCAGCCAACTGGAGTCACTACTTGACCCTTCTCAGCCCGTTGAGGTGCAGGAAAGGGCAGTATCTGCTCTGCATACCGCCGGAGCCAGCTGGTTTGGCGAATTTATCTTTGGAAGATGGCAAGATTTAACGCCCTCCATTCAGAAACAAGCTATGTCACTGCTCATCATCAATGCCGATGGAATGAGGGCCATTTTATCCGCGATAAGAAATGGAACTATTCATCGTTCCAATATCCCCTGGAATTACACTTCCCGCTTGATGAACAACAGCCATCCGGAAATCAGGCAGGAGGCGAGATCTTTGCTAGCTGGTGACGAGTTGCCTCGGGAGGAGCTTTTCGAGAAATACCGGCCTGCCCTGGAAGGAACCGGAGACCTGACCAACGGTAAAGCGGTGTACGAGCTGGTTTGCAGTACCTGTCATCAGATCGCCGGCGATGACGGTTTGGACTTTGGTCCGGATCTGGCCCCGATACGTAACCGATCAAAAGTGGCGATCTTAAACGATCTGCTCTTTCCCAATCTGGCTATTGCTGACGGGTATGGAACCTGGGAAATCAGCTTGGAAAATCACACGGAGCCCATTATAGGTGTGATTTCAGAAGAATTGAATGAAGCCATAGTTGTAAAGGATGCAACTGGCAAGGAGACGATTATTTCCAGAAGTGAAATAGCTTCCCTCAAGCCGCTGAGTGTATCCGCAATGCCTGCCGGTTTGGAAAATCAAATTACTGTGGAACAAATGCGGGACTTGATTGAATATCTAAAAAGACCCTATCTCTAACTTTTCACTTATCTAAAGTACGCAAATGAAGAACCTAGTATTCTTTTTGGCTTTGATTCTAACCTTTGCTGAAGGACGAGCCCAAGGAACGGTGGAACGCATCAAGTTTGCAAGCCAAGCCCTGGAAGGCAACCTGATCGGTGATGACCATGTGCGGGATGTATCAATCTATCTTCCGGAAGGATATCAAGAAAGTGATACTAGATATCCCGTGCTATTCATGTTGCATGGGTTCACTGATGATGACAGCAAGTGGTTCGGACATGAAGAGCATTGGATCAACTTGCCGGAGTTGTTGGATCAATCTTTTGAAGATGACCAACTGAGTAAAATGATTGTGGTGATGCCCAACGCTTACAATCGCTTTAAGGGCAGCATGTATTCGAGTTCGGCGACTATTGGAGATTGGGAAACTTTTATCGCCAACGAATTGGTCGCATTCATTGATAACAATTACCGGACGATTGCAAAGCCTTCAGCTCGGGGACTGGCCGGACACTCCATGGGTGGATACGGAACAATCCGTCTGGCAATGAAACGGCCCGGTGTGTTTTCAGCCATATACTTGTTAAGTCCCTGTTGTATGGAATCGAATGTCAATCCCAATCCCGGACTTCGGAGAAATGTCGAGGCAGTACAGCGAATGGATCAATTGGAGGAGCAACCCTTTTTTGTGTCCGCTACCTTGGCATTATCTGCAGCCTGGGCACCTAATCCCCAGAACCCACCCTTCTACTTCGATCTGCCATTTACGGAAGGAATCGACCGTCCGGAAATTGTTGCCAAATTTCAGGTAAATAGTATACTGTCGATGATCGATCAGCATATTCCTCATTTACGTGATTTGAATGCAATCGCTTTGGACGTGGGTGATCAGGATTGGGGAATCAGTGGTCCCAGCAAGAAACTAGATGAAATCCTCTCAGCTTATCAGATTGATCACCATTTCGAAATATACCAAGGCGACCATGTCAACAGGATCGGAGAGCGGATCGTCAATCACGTTCTGCCCTTTTTCTCCCGTCACTTCTCTGGCAACTAGACTTCAAAAGAGCCTAAACATTGAAACTGAAGACAGATAGTGATATTTTCGGTCGGTCATGAAAAGACTTCTCCTTCCCATCTTCATCTTAATTGCTCTGATCGGTTATGGCCAAATCCTACCAGATGGATTTGTTGTTGAGGAATTTGTCATCGGCCTGAGTCAGCCTACGGCTATGGCATTCGCACCAGATGGACGGCTTTTTGTTGCAGAAAAAGCGGGTGCGGTGCGGATCATCGAAAATGGAAAGCTCTTGCAAGAACCTTTCTATCAGGTGGAAACAGAGACTCCCAATGAGAGAGGGCTGGATGGCATCGTGCTGGATCCCCATTTTGACGAGAACCAGTATGTCTATTTATATTACACAGCTCTTGATGAGCGTGCCAATAAAGTAGCCCGGGTCACGGCAGCTGGCAATACCGCCATACCAAATACCGAAATCGAAATCTTTCGTACTGACAGGCTCAATGCCTCTTGGCACAACGGGGGTGCCATGCTCTTCGGACCGGATGAAAAACTGTACGTGGCCATCGGCGACGGAACGGACTGGACCAAAGCGCCCAGGCTCGATTTTATGCTGGGTAAAATTGTCCGGATCAATCCCGATGGTTCCATCCCCGAGGATAATCCCCTTATCGCAGAGACCGATGGAATCTATCAATCCATCTATGCTTATGGCATTCGCAATCCCTATACTATGGGAATTTCACGAAGTGGCAGGATTTTCTTTAATGATGTAGGTAACCAGGAATTTGAAGAAGTCAACGAGCTACTACCAGCGGCAAACTACGGTTGGAACTCAGTCGAAGGGCATCTAATGGGTCCGCCACCTGATTCGCGCTATGTGGATCCGCTATACGTGTACGACCATAGTGATGAGGTGCACTGTGCCATTGTTGGAGCCGCCTTCTATGAACCTGAAAACATCAATTTCCCTCCCGAATATCATAGTCGGTACTTCTTCATGGATTATTGTGCCGGCACGGTCTGGTCAATGGATCCAAACACAAATGATGTCACACTCTTCGGTGAGCAATTTGATTTTCCAAATAACCTCGTCATAGGTGATGATGGAGGCCTTTATATCATGCAGATCAAGACCGGTCAGATATTTCGCATTTCCTACCAGAACTCCGGGAAGCCCTTTATCACCAAGCAACCTAAAACTGTCAAGGTGGCGGAAGGTGATGATGTCGAGTTCCGGGTAGAAGCAACCGGTCAGGATCCACTGCAATTCATCTGGTATCGGGATGGACAAGTCATCCCTGATGCCAATGGGCCCAGCCTGCAAGTGAGTGATGTGATGGTAGACGATGACAGCAGCACATACTTTGTTGAAGTGGTAAACGGACTGGGATCACTCACTTCAGACACCGCCTTCCTCCAGGTGGTGCGAGGGACCTATCCTCATACAAATATTGAGATTACATCAGGGCCTGAATATAGAGCCGGAGATACCATATTTTTCACTGGCTCTGCGGATGATCTTGAGGATGGTATGCTTTCTTCCGATCGACTCACCTGGACTTTAGAATTTCATCATGATGTACACACCCATCCTGCTTTCGGACCGGAAAAGGGAATTAGTTCCGGATTTTATCCAGTGGGTGTGTTCGGAGAAGTGGATACGAATGTATTCTACCGGGTGCATCTGCAAGCAGAAGACCTGGACGGTCTCGTGACTCAAAGCAGTGTAGATGTATATCCTGAGAAAGTTACGATGCATCTACTGTCTGAACCAGAAGGAATTGAACTTAATATCGATGGGCTAAGACTGAACACCCCCGCGTCGGTACGGAGCGTGGCAAATCTGCAACGTACAATTGAAGTGCCTCGATATGACATTGTAAGTGATCATTTCTATGTCTTTGACCGTTGGGCAGATACCGAGGATAAAAGTCTCATTCGCTCATTCCCGGCAGCCGAACAACTGGAGGTAGCGGTGCATTATTTGGACTCGGGCTTCTATCATACGGGAGATGGAACCAAACTGAAGGTCGAATACTATGTCGGCAATGGAATGGACACCATCTATTACAATACTCAACGCAAGGATGTGATTGACGAAAACTGGGATGTGGTGTCGCCATATCGCTGGCAGGCAGATTTTCCGGATGATAGCTTTTCCGTAAAATGGACGGGAGAGCTGG
>JAHELJ010000070.1 GCA_024644235.1 Lewinellaceae bacterium | reverse complement strand
CTTAATTTAGTCAAAAACCTCCTTCAGCCTCTTTCAAATTTCATTATCAACGAGTTTGAACTACCCGTGGCTGATGAAGTGGTCACTTTGATGGCTTTTATAGTCGTCATTGCCTTCTGCTTCCTGGTAGGGCTGTTTGTCCGGACTCAAATCGGGAAGAATCTGTTTGGAAGTATAGAGCGAACCTACTTAAGCAGGCTGCCTCTCTATGGTAGTATCAAAGAAACGGTTCAGCAATTTTCCGGTGCTAAGAAAATGCCCTTCTCTGAGGTGGTCTTGGTAGATGTGTTTGGTACCGGCACCAGGATGACAGGATTCATAACCGATGAACACAAGTCGGGGGGCTATACTGTCTTTGTACCTACCGGCCCAAATCCAACTAATGGATTTATTTTTCATCTGCGTCAAGATCAGGTGGAGGTTCTCGATTCAGTCAAGACTGACGATGCGATGCGATCCATTATTGGAGTAGGTGTCGGTTCGGCGAAGATCATGGACTTTTAGTAGGTCAGTTTTTGGGAGCCAGTATGAGTAAGTCGATACAGTATGGGTCTGCTAGGACTGGCATCAAGAGCAAACGAAGCGACTTGAAGATTTAAGAGGTAGAAGCCATCTTCTATCGAAGAATCGGCGAAAATCATTTCAGTAATGGTAGCTGTCTTCCGCTGATTTGGATTTTTCCAAAAAGCTTTGTGGGCAAGTAGTGCACCACCGTCATTTTCTCTGTCGACTGATGGCAGATCAGTTAGAAAATGCTGAACACCCAGATCTGCCAGGTCTTCTAAAACACTGGAATGAAAGTAAGGTGGATTACTTCCTGTATAGTTTTTGCTTCTCTTGGAGTCACCATTTGGCCTGGTGCGAATAACGATTGCAGGTGGAACCGGATGATCTAAATACTTTCTAATGAGATCCTGGTCTATGATTTGATCTCCGTTGACAATCGTCTTGGGCTGCACCGTCATCAACTGACAGATGAAATGACTTTTTGCCAGGACATCAGTAATATGTAAGTCTTCTAAGCCGATGTGAGCTGAGCATTCGGTGTGGGTGCCATGTGCATGCGGTAGAAAGCAAACTTCATAGCTGTTCACTTGACCTCCCAGTTTAGTCGACCCCACAAAATCGCCAATCTTTTGCGGGCGAATTTTTACTTTTCCTGAGTGGAAACATTGAGGACCATCAGATTGAATGCTGATCGAAATGTCCAACTCTTCGTCAAAGTTTACCTGATACCATTCGTCATTCCAATGTATCCGGGAGATCATGACCTGCGGATCGGCAACGTCATACAATGTGATCCTCCCCTGGCGCGCGACAATTCACTGGATGGGATTTGAATAATCACGTTTTCCAGGCTGGCAGGGTCCGTTTCTGAAGCGAGGAATTCTGATGCATGCATACTGGAATAGCCGACTGCAGCAAGTGCATCCATAGTTTTCGAATTTCGATCATAGGTAATCGCCACCCCCGGTTTCAATGCAACCAGATTACAACCGTCGGTCCATTGCTCTCTTTCCTGATATGGAGAAATGCCGTTACCACTAAAGATAAATTGCATGGTTTTATCAATTTCGGACATGAAGAAATCCTTCACTGAGTGATAGATTTGTTCACCTCCACCCGACCGGTAGACTGTAACATATGAACTGAGACCATCGTAGACCAGCGGCCGGTAACAAACCACATGCTTTCTATGGATCATAGTAAAAATCGTGTCGATGTGCATATAGGAACGGTCGTGAGGAATGTTGATCTGGACTACATTTTTTATGACACCTCTCCTGAAAAGTTCATCTCTCAGAGAAAGGATAGCATGCTGGGTTGTTCGTTCACTGCATCCCACCAATAGGTAATCCTCATTGATGATCATCAAATCCCCTCCTTCAATGGAAACGGCCTCACCTCGTTTGGACCGTGGAAATATTTCCACATCGTTCATGTTGATGATGGATGCCTTGTGTCGAAGAGGACTGAAGATCGGATGGGCATAGAAAATGAATCGGGTTAGAAAATTTTCCCGAAACCGGGCTTCCTTGGCAGCTTTGGTTACGATCACATGATCATTTACGATGACTGCTATATCACGAGTGAAAATGAAATTTGGAATCGGATCGAAAAGAATCAAATCCTGTTCAGGCAGATACCCACTGATAAGTACCTCCGCCAGTTTGGAATTCTCCAGTTCGCTCAGCGTCTGAACGTACTTGGATGGCAGTTCTTCAAAGTCGATAATGCGGGCAATGATTTCTTCTTGGGCGGCCTGATCGGCGTCCAGAGCTTCTACCAGTAAGTGGTTGATATAGAGTACATTTTCCTCTCCGAGAAATTTTTTCAGTACAGCAGCAAAAGTGTCGTGTTCCTGTTGAATGCCAGGCAGAAATACAATGTCATCAAACAGCAATTCATCAGAACGGCGTGGGCTCACTCTTGAGATACCTTGCTCCGGTCGGTGTATAATTACTTTCTCCAACGGACCTATTTCAGATTGGACTAATACACCATTTCCCATGTGGTGAAATTAAGCATTTGAAGGCACTCATTTTGGTGCGGTCGTGATGCTTTGTGCGTTGACCACTTCGATTTTATTTCATTAATTTGTAGCCTTAGTGAAACTATTCCTTCTCAGCAGGTATTATATCGCTGGGTAGAGCAATTTATGAGCAACCTTTTCAAGAATCTAAAGTCCATTTTTGTGGTTGATGCCCAGGGTCAGAAGACTCCGGATACTTCTACAGCAGAACCGACCAGCGCTGAGGTTAAAAAACCACAATCAGGGCATGATTCAGAAGTTGAAGTAGAAATATCAGATTCGGGAGAAGGTGAGGTCAGTGAGAAATTCACGGAAATTCTCTTAAAGGCCATTGAGGCCAATAATCAGCAAGGCTTTGACTACATAGAATACAAGAGGTCACTACAGAATCTGTCTAAGATGGAGATGGACGAAGGTACCAGTTACAAATCCGCATATGCAGCGGCTCAAACTATGGGAGTGACTCCTGGAAGCCTGGTGGAGTCAGCAAACCGCTACCTTTCCGTCCTCCAGAAAGAAGAAGGTAAATTTGAGGCTGCTCTGGGCAAGCAGAAAGGCAGGCAGGTAGATGGTGGGCTGGAGAGGATCGGTGAATTGGAGACAGCTATCCGGGAAAAGGAGACCAAGATCAATGAGCTGACTGAGCAAATCGAAGCCGACAAGGATGAACTCTCCCGAATGAAGCAAGAGGTTGAGCAGGCGGGACGTAAAGTTCAAAAGACAAAGGATGATTTTATCGCAAGCTACAATAGCCTGGTTTCCCAGATCCATTCGGATATTGACAAGATCAAGAAATATCTTTCATAGGTGATTTTTCAATTTTAAATGTAATAGATGGCTCAAAGTCAAAAATCATTTTGGAGACGGCCAGAAGGGGTGACTGGCGCAATCGTCCTTGGCGGGGTGATCATTGGTGGTGGATTGTTTTTAGCAGCGGCCTTGCCAGCATTGATTGCTCTTGCTCAAAATACCCTGTACTTGGCTGGAATGCTGTTGGTTCTTGGAGCCATAATTTATATGTTTCTTGACCCAAAGATGAGGAACCTCGTCTGGTACATGTACAAGAGTGTCATGAGATGGGTGACGGGGATTTTTGTTCAGATTGATCCGATAGGTATTCTAAAGAGCTATGTCGAGGATCTCAAAGACAACCTCAGGAAGATGAACCGGCAGATCAGCCAATTGAGGGGACAAATGCACAAGTTGCAAGAGATGATCCTCAACAACAAGAAGCAAATTCAGACTAATCTTGATTTAGCCAGCAAGGCCCGGCAAAAGAATAAGGAAGCGGTGATGATTTTGAAATCACGCAAAGCCGGTCGACTCAAGGAGTCGAATATGAAGCTTGAGGATCTATATCAAAAGATGGAAGTACTCTACCGGGTATTGCGAAAGATGTATGAAAACTCGGAGATCATGATGGAGGATATCCAGGATCAGGTGATCGTGAAGGAACAGGAAAGAAAAGCGATTCGTGCCAGTCATTCTGCCATGCGTTCAGCCATGAGTGTGATCAGTGGTGATAAGGACCAGAGGGCCATGTTTGATCAGGCCCTCGAAGCAATCGCAGATGATGTGAGTTCAAAAATGGGGGAGATGGAACGCTTCATGGAGATGTCGGAAAGTTTTATGCAGTCAGTCGACCTTCAGAATGGAATATTTGAAGAAGAAGGTCTCCGAATGCTGGAGAAATGGGAAAAGGAAGGCGTTTCATTAATATTGGGCAAGGAGAAAGACGCTTTGCTATTAGAGGCTGCTGATCAAGGCAATGTGCTCGATCTAAATCAACCGATCAAGAAACCGATCCGGGCAGAGAATCATGCCAATCAATATGACGACTTCTTTGATTAGAATTAAAAAACTTCACACCGCACAAAAATTACCACTTAGATGGCACGGAGACTAACCACCTTTTCCAAGTTTCTTATCACGATGTTGATCATCGTGGGATTATTCTTTCTCATTCGCTTTATCCTAAGTGATACAGGACTAGGAGAAAATCTAAGAAAGCAAAGTGACGAAGCACTAGCCGATTCGGACGATCCGGATCGAAATCCAAATACCCGGGATGTATCTGGCGATGACTCTGATGTCTTGACCGTACAGCTAGTGACCTGGGGCGGTTATGCTCCGGGGCTGTATTTTAATGAAGGAGCAGATCCCTCTAACCGGTCAAGATTTTACAAGGATTATGGCTTGAGGGTGAGATTTGTGCTGAATGATAATCTCGAGAATGCTTTGAATGCCTGGATTGCCGATGAGTATGATGTTTTGGTTCAGACAGCCGACGCCTTTCCGCTATACACGGCCCCGACAGATATCATGGCGTATGAACCGAGGGTAATCATGCAGGTTGATTGGTCGAGGGGAGGTGATGTCATCATTGCAAAACGTGGTATAAATTCCATTAATGATCTGAAAGGAAAACGAGTAGCTGTTGCCGAACCATCCCCCTCCCAGACATTGTTGATCACGGCATTGCAGGCAGCCGGATTGGAATATAAAGATGTACAGGTTGTCGCTTCACCAGATCCCGTAGTAGCTGCTACGACTTTTAAAGGTCCTGATGTAGATGCAGCCGTTGTGTGGAGTCCATTCCATCTGGAAGCCCTGCGGGATATTCCTGGTTCGAAGGTGCTAATTACCACTAAAGAACAATCGCATATCATTGGCGATATTATGTTTGCCAAAGACTCCTACATACAACAGAATCGCGAGAAAATCCATGCCTTCTACGAGGGCTGGATGAGAGCTGTGGCGGAATTGAATAATCCTGCCAATCAAGGCAAGGCCGCACGTATTCTTGGAGAGTTTCTTGGATTTCCTGAAGAAGATGCTGCAGGAGCTATGGCCGATGTTCGATGGGCAAGTCATGGAGACAATATGGATTTCTTTGGTCTCAATCCATCCTATCGGGGAATGAAAGGGGTGGATCTATATGAAAAGATGTCAAATACCTTTTTTCAACTGGGACAAGCCGAGAATGTTGCTCCGCCTTGGAGGTCTGTGACCTATACCGGTGCGATTTCGGCGGCAGATTCCAAACTTACCGGTCCTGAGTATGCAGCGGAAGAAGGTCCTGATTTTTCACGACCCACCGAAGCAGAACGAACTGCTCCAGCTCTGGCCAGCAAACCAATCACCATCAATTTTGCAACCGGGCAGCACGCGTTGACCGAAAATGCTAAAACGATTATTGATCTCCAACTGGCCGATATCGCAAAATCGTTTGCCAATATGCGAGTAAGAGTGGAAGGGAATACGGATAATGTAGGGGCAAGGGCAATGAATGTGGAGCTATCGCAAAAACGAGCACAATCCGTTGCGGATTATCTAATCAGGACTTATGGTATGGATCCAAATAGGTTTATCATTGTAGGAAATGGTCCTGATGACCCTGTACCAGGCTGCGAAACCAATGCCACGGAGGATTGTCGTGCCAGAAATCGCCGAACAGAGTTTCAGTTAATTACGCCGGCTCCCGTACAATAGGTGAGCCTAATGCGGCTATTGAAAGTACAAGGAACCCTAAGTCGCCGGGAAGCTTTCTTTCTCGGGGTTCTGGGTGTAGTAATTGTAATTGGAATTTGGTTGCTTCTGACCATGGGTGAATCCCCATTGGTTCCCGCTTACATATTGCCTCATCCATGGAAAGTCCTTACCTCATTCCCGCAGCTGTACACAGATAATGATATTATCAGAAATACCTGCCTTTCTTTAGGACTTAATCTTGCAGGTTACATTGAGGCCATTTTGATATCACTACCGATCGGTTTCATTATTGGTCTGTATCCCTTTTTTAAGGGTGGATTTCAAAGGCAGGTGGATGCTATTCGGTATGTACCGCTCACAGCCGTGACAGGATTGTTTATTGTGTGGTTTGGCACGGGTACCGCCATGAAAGTTCATTTTTTGGCTTTTGGTATTCTGATCTATTTATTGCCCGTGATCGTGCAAAGAATATCGGAGGTCGACGATGTTTATCTCAAAACAGTATACACTCTTGGAGCGACCGACTGGCAAACCATAAAAACTGTCTATATACCATCGGTATTGTCGAGGATTAGTGATGACATACGAGTGCTGACAGCGATCTCCTGGACATACATTATAGTCGCTGAAAGTATTGACAACACGGGGGGTATAGGTGGGCTCATCTGGCGGGTGGGAATCAGACAGGGCAGGGTTGATAAGGTCTTTGCCATGTTGATTATCATTATACTCATAGGGGTGATTCAAGATAAGTTGTTTGTGTATTTAGACCGGCTGTTTTTCCCTCATAAGTACCAAACTAAAAGAGCCTATGAGACCAGGAAACCGAAGGGAGATTCAGCCCTTTCATTGATCACCGGCTTTATTCGAAGCATAAGCAGCTGGTTAGTCCTCAGTATTTACTTACTGCTACTTATTGATTCATTTACTCCCATCCTAGCTGGTCAAAGTGTACTGCCCTATCTATTTGGCAAGACGGATATCGCTATCCATTTTCTCGTGTGGTGTATGATTTTATTCAAGGGCTGGCAGTGGTGGCGGGAGCAAAGAGATTCGATTTCAGTGAAATCCCGTACCGCTGCATGAAGAACGAAGTAAAGGACAGTAGTCTTCCCAATATCATACAACTGAAGGGAATCAGCCAGAGCTACGATGGCGGGCAAACTTTCATCATCGAGGATTTGGATTTCATCATCGAGGATAAGCCGGATCAAGGGCAGTTCGCAGTGATTCTCGGAATGTCTGGCAGTGGAAAGTCTACATTGCTGAGATACATTGCCGGTTTGCAGCATCCCACCAAGGGACAGGTACTCATCCACGGTAATCCGGTAGATGCAAGTCAAAGAGTAAGCATGGTATTCCAACAATATTCATCCCTTCCCTGGATGACGGTATTGGATAACGTGGCCCTTGGTCTGCGGTATCAGGGAGTGAGCCGGGAAGAGAGAAATCAAAAAGCACGGGAGATGCTTGAAATTGTAGGTCTGAAAGGGCATGAGAAGAAATATGCCCAATATCCGACCCTGTCCGGCGGTCAGTTGCAACGAATTGCTATTGCTCGAAGCTTGCTGGCAAATCCCGACATACTATTGATGGACGAACCCTTTGGAGCCCTCGACATAAGGACCAGATTGCAGATGCAAGATATGTTGTCGGAAATCTGGCATCAGTTTCACAGCACCATAGTTTTCGTCACCCACGACATAAGAGAAGCGGTCTACCTGGGTGATGATATTTATATTCTTAAAGCACCGCCGTCGCGATTTGTGGAGCATATCAAAGTAGACTTGCCCTTAAAAAGAGATAGCAGCGTCAAGAGGAGTACCAGGTATACGGAGCTTGTTCATCAAGTCGAAGATGCCATGCTGAGGGTCTCTGAAATGATGTAAGTAGCAAGAGTGTAAACCAAAATTTGATAAATCGACTCGAATCCAATACTTTTGCGGGGCAAAACGGCGATTGCCGTATTAACCTTTACAATTGTTCACTTAAAATAAAGACTCATTATGAAACAAATCATTTTTACATGCTGTCTATTTGCTTTCGCTTTGATGGCAACAACTGCGGTGGCTCAGGTTCAAACTCCTGCTCCCAGCCCATCTTGCAAAATCGAACAGATGGTAGGCTTGACCAATGTGACTATTGAGTACTCAAGACCAAGTGTGAAAGATCGTAAGATCTTTGGTGGTCTGGTACCTTACGGCGAAGTATGGAGAACAGGTGCTAATGCCGCAACCAAGATCACGTTTGACAAAGACGTAAAACTTGGCGGTCAGGAAGTCAAAGGGGGATCCTATGCGCTGCTCAGTAAGCCTGGTGAATCCGAATGGAAATTCATGCTCTATCCATACGAATCCGGAAGCCCAAACAGCTACATGGAAAGCGAGGTAGAACCCATCATGTTCACTGGTGAAAGCCAAAGTATGAGTGATGTTAATGTGGAGAGTTTCATGATTATGATCGACCAGTTGACTAACAGCAGTGCAAGCCTGGTACTAGCTTGGGACAACTTAGTTGTTGGTGTGCCTTTGGAAGTGCACACAGACAAGGATGTTGAAGCCAGTATCGAAAGTACTCTTGCTGGACCAACTATGCAGGACTACTTTGCTTCAGCTAGCTACTATCACTCAGAAGGTAAGGACCTCAACAAGGCCCTTAAGTGGATCAACAAATCGATTGACATGGGCTACGAGCGATTCTGGGTATTGCGAACCAAATCATTGATTCAAGCGGATCTTGGTGACAAAGCAGGTGCAATTGAGTCAGCGAAAAAGTCGCTGGAAATGGCTAAGGAAGCTGGTAACAACGATTACATCCGAATGAATGAAGCCTCCATCAAGGAATGGATGGACTAATTCGTAATCGGATTTAAGATCTATCGAGCGGCCAGATATCATCTGGCCGCTTTCTTTTTTTTATGATCTCATGATCCAGGATCTCGCTATTTCTGATTTCCGCTTATATTCATCACATGGAGCGCGACATAGCCATATTGGGAATCGCCCTTGGTCTGGGTTTGTTAGTCGGCCTGCAGCGTGAACGCATTCAATCACGAATAGCTGGAATCAGAACCTTTAGTCTCATCACCTTGCTTGGTGCTATTTCGGGACTTATAGCCCGAGAAACTGAGCAAATATGGATTGTTGCTGCTGGTGCCTTGTCAATCGCTATCCTCATGGCTACTGCCAATTTCATCAGTTCAGAAACAGACGAAAAAGATATTGGTCAAACCACGGAGATAGCTGCTTTGATGATGTATGTGTTAGGAGCATACCTTGTACTAGGGACACTGATTCTTGGTGTAGTTGTAGGGTCAGTTGTTGCGCTATTGCTTTATCTCAAGGCCTTCTTTAAGGAATATGTGGCTCGTCTTGGGGAAAAAGATGTGCAGGCGATCATGGTATTTGTGGCAGTGACCCTGGTGGTACTACCCATACTCCCGGATGAGTTCTTCGGTCCATATGATGTGTTGAATCTCAGGCAGATCTGGCTCATGGTTGTTTTGATTGTAGGGATGAGTATTGCTGGGTATTTTGCTTACAAATGGCTGGGAGCGGGAGTTGGAACGGGATTAAGCGGAATTTTGGGGGGCTTGATCAGCAGTACAGCGACCACTGTTACGTATGCCCGACTTTCGAAGACTAGCCCGGCAATGTACCTGGCATCTTTTGTGATTGTCGCCGCAACCGCTGTCTCGTTTGTCAGAGTGATGATAGAGGTGGCTGTGGTAGCACCTGCTTTCACGTCGATTGTACTGCCTCCAATAATAGTGGTCACGGCTATCACCTTCTTGCTATCTGGTTATTTCTTTTGGAAAAGCCGGACAGAAGAAAGTGAGTCTGTTCCGGATCCACAGAATCCAGCCCAGTTTAGAACAGCTTTGGTTTTTGCAATTCTCTATGCTGTCATTCTAATATTAATCGCCTTTGTAAAAGACAAGTTTGGAAGTGCGGGTCTTTACGTGGTGTCCTTGATCAGTGGTCTTACCGATGTAGATGCGGTGACTTTGTCTCTGGCTAACTTGATCAACTCTGGATCAATAGTTCCCGATAATGGGTGGCGGTTTATCTTGGTAGCTGCGATGGCCAATCTGGTATTTAAGGGAGGCATGGTGGCTGTCATAGGTAATCGTCAGGTATTCAAATTTGTAGGAATGGCATTTGCCGCCACTCTTATTTCCGGAGTCCTGGTGCTGTTCTTCTGGCCTTAATAGCTAAGCGATTTCTTTTCTTCCAAGGAGAAGTCAACCGAATTCTAATTAATGCAGTCGGAAAACTAACTAAACTGAGCCGCGCCGAGATCTACTTCTTAAATTAAGGTGAATAAAGCATTATTAAGGATGTTGTTCGACAAACTTCTATTATGTCTGATATGCCTTTCCTTTACCTTTCTCAATGTATTCGGTCAAACGGCCGTGCCTCGGAGTGAGCATCGTATTGGGATAAAACACAGTGGTGGTTCCGCTTCCTTTTTCGACAAGGAAACTGGCGAAGCCTTTGTCCCACGAGGCTTTAATTATATCCAACTGGTGCAGTCACCTGCCGGACCCTATGGCGAATCTCAATTGTTTCAACCCGATAGCCACAGCCCGGAGGATATCGATGATGACTTTCAGCGAATCGCTGCCCTAGGATACAACTCCTTGAGGGTGTTTCTTGATCTGTGCCGGGATGAACGTTGCATTGCCGATCAAAATGGATTGATTGATGAATATGTAGATAACATCGTCAATCTTCTCGAGAGAGCCCGGCAATACAATTTATTCGTCATGCTGACTATGAACTGGCTCCCTGATCTGGGTGACTATAGTGGACCTGCTCACGAGATCTGTGAACAAAGTGGAGAGTTCTTCGGGGGCAACTGTCTGGTATTGTCTCCAAAGGGTGTCGAGCTGTATGTTACATTTTTTCAGGACTTAATAAGGGCCTTGCAAGACAGGAATGCTCCGTTTGATGCGATCTGGTCTTACCAACTTCGCAATGAGTTCTTCGTCGAGCACCATCATGCACCATTTACGAAGAACAGTGGCATGATCACTGCGGCAAATGGAAAGAGTTATGACATGGGTTCAGCTCAAGATAAAAAGCTCCTGGGCGAAGAAGGTTTGGTTTATTGGGCCAATACGATCACCTCCGCTATTAAGGCTTTGGATCCTACAGCACTGGTCACCTGCGGGTTTTTTACGCCAAATGATCCGATCCAATTGCGTGAGAATGACACCAGGATCGTCCCATTCCGGGCAGCGCTGGAGAACTCTGAACTTGATTTTTTTGACATTCACATGTATCCTGGATTTGACCGTCAGGTCGACAATCTTGAAAACTATGGGCTGATCGGATACTCGGCCAAGCCGATCGTGCTAGGAGAATACGGTACTTTCCTGCCTTTGACAGCCGATGACTACAATGCAGCTTTTATTTCTGACGTCTGGCAGAGCGATGCTTGTCAGGCAGGTATTGACGGATTTTTGTACTGGACCTGGGAGCGGCATCGGACTGCTGCAAGTAATAATGATGATCCTTGGGGCGGGGCAGATGAAGGCGCTTTTCTCGGCAAGGCTTTATCACCTTTCTTTAAGCCAGACCCGTGTGAGGTAGTAACCTCTGAAACCAATGTAGCCCTTAGAAAGAATACCGCTGCCTCAATGTCAATACCTGAAAATCCTTCGGATTGGGTAGTTGATGGAAACCCAACCCAGACGCCCTGGATTAGTGGCGGATTTCCGCCGCAATGGGTTGAGGTGGATTTTGGACGTCAGTACGATTTGCAGAAAATCGAACTTGTTGTAGAAACTGGCTCAGATGATCCGCACCACTATACCCATCAAATCATGGCAAGGAGTTCACCTGGTGCAGCAAACAGAAATATTCACACTTTCTCCGGTGACAGGGTGAATTTTGAACAGCTCTCTTACCAGGAGCCGGCCGGACTGATCAATAATGTGCGTGTACTGAGAATCACTATGCCCGAGGCTCCAGGGTGGATTGCCCTTCATGAGTTGAGAGCAATCGTACCTGCCGATCGAGATCATCTGGATGTTCCATCGCCACCAATATTAAGCTATCCCAGGCCGGGGCTGGAAAACATCACTGCTTCCAAAAGTAATTTGGAATGGAAAAGTGACATCGAAGCATCGGCATCACAGCTTCAGATTGCTGTTGATACTGCCTTCCAGGAAATTTTAGTTGATGAGGTGATCAATGAATTAAATTTTAATGGCAATGATCTACTTAGTAAAGAAGTCTTCTTCTGGAGGGTAAGACTGCAGAATGCAAAGGGATGGGGACCCTGGTCTGTAGTAGGCAAAGTTCAGCCAGGGGTGATCGTTTCTACCGCCGGTCAAAGGAAGGAGATAATCAAGTTCTATCCGAATCCTGCTGATGAGCAGATCACCGTTGAGAATCTTGGCGACAACCAAAATGGATTGAAATACGAGCTGCTGAGTAGCACTGGAGATCGATTAAAGGTGATTACCAATCCACTCCCCACACAGACTATCACACTGGGTAGCTTACCTGCAGGTGTTTATTTTCTTCGAGTATATCTTAAGGATGGTGTTTGGTCTGGGAGGATCGTCAAAATTTGAGGGTGGGAATCAGGCAATTCCGTTTAACAATGCAAAGGCAACCAATTCGGGGGTATTATGCACCTCGGCTTTGTTCAAAATGTTCTTTCGATGCGTACGCACAGTTTCTGAACTGATATATAGCTGCTCAGCAATTCTCCTGCTATTATATCCCTGCACCAGAAGGTCAAGAATTTCAATTTCTCGAGGTGTAAACGCAGGTTGCGATTGTCTCGGAGACAGTCCATCACCCGATAAGGTAAAAACCTCTTTGGTAGTGTGATTCACCAACTTGGCTTGTGGTAGTTTGCTGACTCCAAGATTGGTCAGATCGCTGAGTACATTACAAAAGATGTAGGGAATTCCATTCTCATCCATTACGACTGGAAAACTATCGTGATCAATTACTAAGAATTGTCCGTTCTTTTTTCGCGCCTCATAGAAATATGTCATTGAGACATTTTCTCTTTCTTCAATATCTAGACTCTTCGCATATTTCATTGCATGTTGAATCGCGCTCATGATGAAGGGCAGGTGTTTCTCATGAGTTAATTCGAATAGAAATCGGGGGTTTTCACAGATTTCGGATGGGGAATATCCTGTCATCAGTTTAGAATCTCCCTCCACATGAATGTTTCTAAGATTGGCAGCATCACTAATTATCATGAAGAAGCGATTGGGAACCCGCAGATTCTGTATCATGGGATGCTCCAACGCCTTAGCCAGAATCGGTTCACGACTTATCCGAAAAGACGGGTTGCCCAAGGCCTCTTGAAATTTCCAAAGCCAGTCTTTCATGTTCTGATAATGTTCGTTTTAATATAGGGTATTTACTGCAATTGGGTATTTGGGAGAGCAAGTGATCTGTAAGTTGAAACCGGTGCCTTCGCAATCAAATCCGTATCGTAAAGGTAGTGCCCTTTCCCAGCTCCGAACTGGCCTGGATTTGTCCTTTGTGTTGATGTATGATTTGCCGGCAAAGACTAAGGCCGATTCCACTTCCTTCTTTTTTTGTGGTAAAAAAAGGTACAAAGATCTGACTCATCAATTCCTCGGAAATACCCGGTCCATTGTCGGTAATCTCATATGTAGTGTCACCATTTAAACCATTAAAAATTGACACAGAAAGGATCGGATGCTCAATATTTTCCATGGCTTGTAGAGCATTTAAGACCAGATTTATCAGCACCTGTTCGATCAGATCAGGATCCAAGGAAGCTTTAAATGCTTTATGAGGAAAGCTTTTCCTTACCTCTACCTGCTGCTTGGTGATTTTATCCTTAAGCAGAGAAATGACATCCTCCACGATCTCCACCGGATCTACTTCTTGAAGCTGAGGGGGTGGAACCTTAGTCAGCTGGCGATAAGCTTCTGTAAATTTCAGCAGACCAATCGATCGCCTGTTTATCGTTCCAATGGCATTTCTCACATCCTGAATGACCTCATCTTCACTTTCCGGATGTTGCTGAATCATGTCCTTGGCCGTCGCTGAAAGCGAAACGACCGGAGCAATGGAGTTCATGATTTCGTGAGTGAGAATCCGGATCAACTTTTGCCATGACGCCACCTCCTGTTCCTCTAGTTCGGCATGAATATTTGAAAGAGAAAAAAGGTGAAATTCTTCATTGGTTCTTCGAAAAATAGTTTTACGGATAGATATTTGAGCAATTTGCCCGGCAATTATCA
>JAHELJ010000069.1 GCA_024644235.1 Lewinellaceae bacterium | reverse complement strand
CTTGCATCTCCCTCCCCCATTTCTTGAACCCTGATTTCCAAAATGCCTTACCGTAGCCGGTGCTGCCACGGTAGTTTACCTGCAAGGTAGCATAGCCCCTGCTTGCAAAAAGTTGCACCTCTGGATTATAACCCCACATATCCCGCACCCATGGACCTCCATGAGGGTTAATGATCACTGGAAAAGGGCCGTCCCCTTCCACAGGTCTTGTCAAGTAACCTCGAATCAACTTGCCATCCCTGCTTTGGTATGAAATAGCTTCCATCGGGCATAGGTCCGCTTCATCCAACCACTCACTCACATGCACTATTAGATCAAGTCTGTCTTCAGCAGGATCGAAATAGTAGTATGCACCCAGGCTCCGATCAGAATATGTTCGTACGATGAATTTATCTTCCTCCTTGTTGTGACTGGATATCGCCACCTCATACTCTGGAAATTTCGACTCCAGGACGTCAAAAACATTCTTTGTCTGATCATCCAGGAACACCCTCTGACGCTTATCGGTAACAAAGCTTATGGATGTCAGCACTTTCCGTTTTCGAGAATAGTGCAACCCCGAAACATCAACCTCAGGGTGCGAGTACAGGACCTCTCCGGTTTCCCGACCTTTCCACATGTCGAAACGCACGATCTCCATCTTATCTCTGTTCAGATTTGAAGCCGCATAGACGATATGCTTCTCTTTGAAATCAAAGAAAAGTGGGGCCATCGTTTCTGTAAAATCCGTTTCATGGATCTCGCGAAAGTCTTCCCCCTCATGATCTCTGTACAACAATACTGTGTTGGTTCCATTCTTCACTTTTGAGGCGATTCTCAGCCTGCCTTCATGATCTGTCATCCAGCTGCTGATCGGTTCCATAATATTTGTGTTCTCCGCCAACTGATCCAATGCACCCGTAATCACATTGAGGCGATAGGGTTCGAAAAGCTGCGGATTATTCTTATTCATTCCGATAATGATCTCATCTTCGTGATCGAGTAGCATGTCGATCAACTCAATCCGAACACCTTCAAAAGGAGTAAGTTCTTTGCGATTGCTGCCGTCTCGGTCTACTGCATAGAGCTGAAAATTCTCATCTCCTCCCGAATCTTTGATGTAGAGGAGACGCTGGTTGTTGGCCCAACCGTAACCAGCAACATCGCGATCTGATTCATGCGTTAGCTGGATTGTCTCTTCTGATCCCACCTTTTGCACGAATACGTTTTGACGCCGTTTGAAAGGGGCCATGAAGGAAATGTAATCACCTTTAAGTGACAATTTATAATTGCTTTTTTCGGGGTTTCGAAAGAAGTCTTCTACTGAATACTTCGCATCGGGTGATTCACCTACTTCTATCAGCTTTTCTATGTCTTCTTTGCTGGATGGCAATGATTGATTGCCGGGGAAAGACGCTTGCTCCATACCAAAAAATTTGAGGAGCGAAAATAACCAAAAATGAAACAGCCCTTAAGTCTGGTCTGTTGTACCTATCCAACTTGTCTGAGTAGCCCTTCGAAATCGATCCTACTACTCAAGACATCTCGTACCGAATGGATCGGTATCCGCTCTTGGGCGAGAGAATCTCTATCTCGAATCGTGACGGTGTCATCACTGAGCGTGTCAAAATCAATCGTGATGCAGTAGGGAGTGCCAATCGCATCCTGTCTGCGGTAGCGCCTGCCAATGGCATCCTTTTCATCGTACTGTACTTGCGTGGTAAACTTGATGTCGTCAAAAAGTTGCTTAGCTTTCTCGGTCAGCTCCGGTTTGTTCTTGACAAGTGGGAGTACCGCACATTTAATCGGAGCCAGACAAGGATTCAATTTCATCACGATCCGGCTGGATTCTTTGCCCTCGGCATCCGGCACCATCTCCTCCTGCAAACTAAAGCTCATGGATGCCAGAAACATCCGGTCAAGCCCAATGGATGTTTCCACGACGTAAGGCACATAGCTTTCATTCGCTTCGGGATCGAAATATTGCATTTTCCGTCCGGAAAGCTCCTGATGGCTTCCCAGGTCGAAATCTGTACGGCTGTGGATACCTTCAAGTTCTTTGAAACCAAAGGGGAATTGGAATTGAATATCCACAGCAGCATTGGCATAGTGAGCAAGATTATCGTGATCATGATAACGCAACATTTCAGAAGGGAACACTGCTTTGTGCCAATTCAGCCTCATCTCCTTCCAGTACTGATACCATTCCAGCTCTGTTCCTGGCTTGATGAAATATTGCATCTCCATTTGCTCAAATTCCCGCATCCGGAAAATAAATTGCCGGGCCACGATTTCATTTCGGAAGGCCTTTCCCACTTGAGCGATGCCAAAAGGTAACTTTTGCCTGCTAGTTTTAGATACATTAAGAAAGTTGACAAATATTCCCTGAGCCGTCTCGGGCCTGAGGTACAGTTTTCCTTCTTCTCCCGCTATATTTCCCAGTTGGGTGGAAAACATCAGGTTGAACTGTCTCACATCAGTCCAATTCCTCGAACCACTTTCCGGATCCGCGATCTCCAATTCCTCAATCATCGTCTTCATATCAGCCAGATCGCCATTTCGCATTGCATTGGCAAGTCGCTTAGCGATGCGTTCCTTTTCTGTCAAATACCTGACTACCCTCTCGTTGGTACTAACGAAGACATCTTGGTCAAATGCTTCTCCAAATCGCTTTCTGGCTTTTGCAACTTCCTTATGCACCTTGGCTTCCAATTTGTCCATATACTCCTCGATCAGTACGTCCGCGCGATATCTCTTCTTGCTGTCCTTATTGTCGATGAGCGGATCATTGAATGCATCAACGTGCCCACTGGCTTTCCAGATCTGCGGATGCATGAAAATAGCGGTATCGATACCCACGATATTATCATGGCGTTGGACCATCGATCTCCACCAATATTCCTTGATGTTATTCTTAAGCTCTACTCCATTTGGTCCATAATCGTATACCGCACTGAGTCCATCATAGATCTCACTGGATTGAAAAATGAAACCATATTCCTTGGCGTGACTAATGATCTTCTTAAAATCCATCATTTTTTCTTCAATTAAGGTGCGACCGATTTATAGGCTTTAGCGCTTATGGTCTGCAAATGTAAAGGCAAGCAGGTCAAAATTCTGACTTAAAATGAAATTCAATTTCAGGGTGGTTCTCCTGGGCCATTTTTAATGCCCAACTGGATTCTGCCAGGAAAACAAGGCGACCCTCTCGGTCTCGAGCCATGTCTTTTTTCCTCCTTGTCACAATCTCCTTCAATGCCTCCTTCGAATCGGACGTAATCCAGCATGCCTTGTGCAAATTCAAAGGTTCATACCTACAAGCGGCTCCGTATTCATGCTCAAGCCGGTACTGAATCACATCAAATTGCAGAGCCCCCACGGTGCCAATAATCTTGCGCCCATTGTCTTCCTTTGTAAAGAGCTGAGCTACTCCTTCCTCCGTCAATTGCATCAGTCCTTTCTGCAGCTGTTTGGACCGCATTGGATCCGCATTGACGATGTATCGAAATTGCTCAGGTGAGAAACTGGGAATTCCCACAAAATGCAAGGGTTCACCCTCTGTCAAACTATCTCCAATCTTGAAATTTCCAGGGTCATAAAGACCAACGATGTCTCCCGGATATGCCTGATCAATGACCGACTTCTTTGCTGCCATGAATGCGGTGGGATTAGAAAATTTCAGGCTTTTACCTTTCCTGACATGCAAATAGTTTTTATTCCGTTCAAACTTGCCTGAGCAGATCCTCATAAAGGCTATGCGGTCGCGGTGTTTTGGATCCATGTTGGCATGAATCTTAAACACAAATCCTGAAAACTCTTTTTCAAGTGGCATTACCTCTCTTTCCTGAGTGTCCCTTTTGCCCGGAGGTGGTGCTATCTGAATGAAGCAATCTAAAAGTTCTTTAACACCAAAATTGTTAATAGCACTACCAAAAAATACTGGCGACAACCGACCATCGAGATATTCCTGATGGTCAAAGACTGGATAAACCGTGTGAATAATTTCTAGATCGTGCAATAATTCTTCTGCCGCTGGGTCGCCCAGGTGCAAACTGAGCGTTTCCTGATCTGTTTCCTTGATTTCCACAGTTTCCTCATCAAGTTGCTTTCCATGAGGTTTGAATAAGTTCAGCTTGTGCTCAAAGAGGTTATACACACCTTTGAAGCGTTGACCCATACCAATTGGCCAGCTCAATGGTGTGACCCTCAATTGAAGTTTTTCTTCGATTTCATCCAGAAGATCAAAACCATCTTTCCCCTCCCTGTCCAATTTATTGATAAAGACAATTATTGGCGTCTTGCGCATGCGGCAAACCTCCACCAACTTCTCCGTTTGTATTTCCACACCCTTAGCCACGTCGATCACCACAATCACGCTATCCACGGCAGTCAATGTACGGTAAGTGTCTTCCGCAAAGTCCTGGTGACCGGGGGTGTCCAGTATATTGATCTTTCGTCCGTTATAATTAAAAGCCATCACCGAGGTCGCTACCGAGATTCCACGCTGCCGTTCTATTTCCATAAAGTCGGAAGTAGCATGTCGCTTGATCTTGTTGCTTTTAACCGCTCCGGCAGTCTGAATGGCTCCGCCGAAAAGCAACAGTTTTTCCGTCAAGGTGGTTTTACCTGCATCGGGATGGCTGACTATTCCAAACGTTCGTCTTTTTTTGATCTCAGTCTGTAGAGACATTTAGTTCCGTGCCTTAATGAAGCCTGCAAAAATAGCTGAAAAAGGACAAAAGACTGGGGTAGTGATTGTAATGGTACTCCGTCAGACGAAAAGGGCGGCAAATGACGATAAGACACTGGCAATAAAACCAATCATGAAGATGCGATAGGCTTTATCCAGTAGTCCGTACTTCCTTTTCAGAACCAAACCATTGTTGTATAGATCTATGATCAGTTGCTCATAGGGGGTCTTGCTGGAACCCAATACCTCATGCATATCCGCGATGTATTGATCAAGGCTTCCGTCCGAAAAGCTGTCAAAAAATAGTTTGCTGACCCGATGTCCTTGGCGCTGGGATATAATATGTGGTTTAGCGGCCAGAATGGCAAAGACCACAGAAACCAGGCAGGCAAGAAGTAAAATAGAAAATGGAACCAATAATTCCAGTCTATCTACAAAGGGAGTGCCGCGGATCGTGATTCCCGATCCAAACAAAGCCATGATAACAGAGATCAGAATGGCATTGATCCCTATGATCATATTGGCTTTATTGTCTGCAATCGAGATTAGATTAATCTGATTTCTGGAAGCTACCCGGAACATCGTCTCCTTACCTCGCCCACCGGCAAAGCCAGATTTCTTATTGTCGGCTTGTTGCTCTTTCATACCGGGAATTGCAGATGCTGCAAGATGATCACTTCTCAAGTTAGACAATTATGGAAGCAATTGAAAGTTTTTCGCTTTGGCTGGAATAGGCGCTAACAGCAGCTGAATAATGGGATATGCCGTCTTGATCCTATACTGAAATGAGGGCAAAATTGATATTTTTATGATTACTCTTCATACCACCCTTACAATATGGATGAGTTTAGAACCATCGTACGCCGACTCAAGGCACAGGACAATACTCCTCTGGCTGATATCTATAACAAATATGGCTCGTACTGTATTCGACAGCTAAATCAATCTGCAGGGTGCCCCCATAGTGAAGCCTCAGATGTCTTGATGGATGCAATCATCGATCTAAGAGACCGAATTGTTACCGGAAAAGTTGATCAAATCAACAATTTGCGTGGTTATCTACTTACAAGCTGCCGTCATCTTTGGCTCAAAAGAGTGAAATGGGAGCAAGCTACAACCAGAAAGAGTTCTGATCTGGAACGGTTTTACTATCATGCCAGGTACAATCCCGATGACTATGATGCTCTGATCAGACAGGAGGATGTCGACAAAAGACTGAAACAACAGCAATCCAGGATTCTGCGCTTGCATCAAGCTCTGGCATCTCTCCCGGGCAAATGTAAACGCATCCTGGAATTGTTTTACTTGAAGAAGGTTTCCATGAAGGAAATTGCAAAAAAAATGGGTTTCGCAGGCGAAAGAGTGGCTATTACAACCAAAGCCCGATGCTACAAGAAGTGGATCGAGCTGAGCAACATCAAAATTGCAGAACATGGATCGAGATGACGATAGGATAGATCGGTTTCTTGAGGGCAACATGAGTGAGGATGAGTTATTGGCATTTGAAGATGAAATGCGATCCAATCCACTACTTCGCGATGAAGTACGTGATAAGAGAGATTTGATAGCTGTGTTAAAAGCCAGCGAGCAAGTGGCCATCAAAGAAGAGCTGAAATCCACTATACAGGATTTGAAAGCAAATCCATCAATGACTCCCGGGCGAATACGAAGGTTACGAGTTGTTGCAGCCGTTGCTGCGGGTGTTGTTCTCTTGCTTTTTGCAGTGCTATGGCTAAGACCAACATCCTTGACAGAATTGGTGGCAACATATACTGAAGAATATTACCCTCCTCCCAGTACCGCTCGTGATCGGGGTGACACCACTCCTGAGTGGGAGCGTTTTATTGGACTTTATAGTGAAGGCCACTTTGGCGAGGCCTCAGAAATTTATAGTAATAGAGCTCGAGAAGAGTTGAAAGTCGAAGAACAGTTTTATCTCGGCCTCTGCAATATTTACAGGATGCCAGCAAACCCTGCAGAAGCCATTGATCTCCTTAGTTCTGTCAAACCCATGTCTGCATACTACGATCCCGCCCAATGGTACCTGGCACTGAGCCTGCTGCAAACAAAGCAGTCTGATCAGGCCAGAGAAGTGCTCGAGAGGATCATGGATGGTCAGAACTGGAAATGGCAAGAAGCAGAAAAGTTACTGTCCCGAATCTAGAATTTCGGAGTAGCATAGAGTACCGGAATAAAAGCCAGCGCAATCCTCATATGGATTGAAATGGAGTCTTCGAGGTTATCCTCAATTGCCCAGTCACGCAGATCTCCTTCCCAGGTAGTAAACATATTGAAGGCCCCATACCTGTCATCTGCCAGGTACCATTCCTCCAGAATATTTGACCATTTACTCTTAATGTCTAATTGGATTCTACCGGACTTCACCTCCCATTGTCGCCAATCATTCTGCCAAACGGTACGAATCGTGATGATTTCGTTTTCTCCTCTCAGCTCCCAGAGATTAGCATCATTTCGCCATTTCACCTTAATGAATCCACTCAGCTCACCTACGCGATAATCCCATTCCGACCAATCATCCCGATGAGGCCAGCGCATCACGATTTCCCCTTCAAGATCTTCGTGCTCGGTATAGACGATCCATTCGGTGAAGGAATCATCCCATTTGGTTGATAAGCTGACCAGCCGCTGGGCCAGCGCAGACTGCACAAACACCAGACAAAAGATGCAAAGCAATAGCCTCATGCAAGGTTAAAGGCTAATCAGCGCAAAAAGGTTTAGATAAAGAGCTAAAATGGAAGATCATCCTCTTCCTTATCGTCAAAAACGGGCTCCTTATCATCAGAAGGAAAGCTCTCCGTGCTGAAAGGATCTTCCGGATGGGACTCAGATCCTTCTCCATTTTCTAATTTCCAGGCGTTGAGATTGGTGAAATATTTACCATTCCATTCCCTGCCTCGCAGGTCAAAATAGACTTTCAAGTTCTGGCCTTCGCTGTATGGCTCTAGTAAGCCACACCGGTCTTGTGTCAGCTGGAACTTGATATACTGCATATAATTATTTGTATTGATCTCCAAAACAAACTCCCTTGCCTGAAAGGTGGCCGTTTTATCTTCAGTTTCATACTTCTTATGCAAACGTCCCGTGATTTCAAAAGACATAGTGATTAGCTTTAATTGAAAAGCCAAAAATAATAAAACAAATATGATAGAAATTCAGATACGATCAGGATTTCTCAACCAACCGGTAGACATCCGAAGGAGTAGTGCAAACCACTGCTTTGCGGCCGCTCATAGCAATGGGGGACTTAATAATCTCCGGATTAAAGCGCAGAATCTTCACCCAGCTCTCCTCATCAAACTCACGACCTTTGATATGATCTTGATAGTAGGGATGAGCCTTGTTCAGCAAGTCCTTCGGATGGCAATTCAGGGCTTCCATGATGGTGCGCCAACTCGTCTCGGTAGATGGTGTCTGACCATAGGCATAGCTGCGGACATGCGGACTCACCGATTTTGCATAGGCTAAGGTAAGGCGGTCGGATCGGGATTCCGGATTGTAATAAATCAGGATTTCCCTCTTATTTGTCTTCATAACATACTACTTCTCCAAAAGAAAATTAGCAAAGATTCTTTTACTGAGCAATGAAGGTACCAATTTATATTTCAACATATGTGGAAAAATCCGTATCAACACACATGTGTAATTTACTTGAAACGAATGCAATAGCACCATAGTTACATGAGATCACGGACGGCCGAGATTGCCCGGCAGGGGGTTGGGAAGCACTTGACTAATTCGATCAAAGCACACCTCATGAATATTATTGTAGCGACCAGTGGCTGCAGTCATGCCCCAATAAACGATTGGATTGCCTCCAAATACTTTACCGACCAGGTCGAATTGGGCAGCAATCACTTCTTCGCCATCGATCTCAACTGAAAGTTTTTGAGAAGATGGAGCCCAATTTACATAGAAACCATGTCGTCGGCAATCTTCGATATTTGGAATTTTTACCGGACCTGCAACATCGTTCCAATGACCCACTCTGCCATTTATCATTATCGATAGATGATCTTCTACCGGGTCATTGAGATGTTCATTCAACCAGGTATCTATTTCAATGCCTACAGATGGTACTAAGCCCGAGAACCCAATACCTTCTCCTCTAAAGCCCACCCGATTGGTCTTTGGAGTAAAAGCAAAGACCATCCCATCGGCGCCGATGGCGTCCTGGCATCCAGCCATGATCGATAAACGAATCGAAAAAGCCTGGGTAAGATCAATCGGAATCTTGTACCAAATCGAACCGGAAGAATAGTCTTCCTCATCGGTCAATCGAAAGCATTCTTCTTCCGTAAGGTAGGTATCTCCACTCATTGTGAAGTCCTCCACAGTAGGTCGCTGACCTAGCAGAGGAAAGATCAGCAGTGAAAGCACCTGGGTTAGTGTAACCGTCCGAAAGAACATTCCCGGAAGTTATGACTATTTGCCATCGTTTGAAAGAAGCGACGAGACAAATCAACTATGAAAAAGCAATAGGAATCTCTTAGTAAGCTAAGGCAAATACAACTCTCCCGGCTGAAGGATTGCCCGAGTAAATACATTTTCCTTCCTCATCTTTTTGGTCGTTGGGAATGCAGCGAATCGTGGCCTTGGTCAGTTCTTTTATCTTGAGTTCAGTTTCCTTCGTTCCATCCCAGTGGGCACTGATAAACCCTCCTTTTTCCTTGAGAATGGCTTGAAATTCGTCCCAGTCATCGGTGACCGACCAATGTTGCGCACGAAAATCAAGTGCTCGCTGATGCAGGTTTTGCTGGATATCCTGCAATAAATTCTCCACATACTCGACGACAGTTTCGAGCGGAATATTGACCTTCTCTTTGGTATCTCTTCTTGCTACTTCGACCTGATTCTTCTCCAGATCTCTTTGGCCGATACCAATACGAACGGGAATACCTTTCATCTCGTACTCAGCAAATTTGAAACCCGGTCTCTTCTTCATGTCATTGTCGACCTTCACAGTTATCCCGGCTGCCTCCAGAGATTCCTTCAATCTATCTGCCACAATTGATATGGCTTCACTAGGTTTCGGAATCGGGACGATCACTACCTGGATGGGAGCAAGAGCTGGAGGTAATACTAACCCATCGTCATCCGAATGCGTCATAATAAGGCCACCCATGAGCCGTGTTGATACCCCCCATGAAGTCGCCCAGACATATTCTTCCTGGTTGTTCTCATTGAGGTACTTCACGTCGAATGCTTTTGCAAAATTCTGTCCTAAAAAATGAGATGTGCCTGCCTGAAGAGCCTTCCCATCCTGCATGAGGGCCTCAATTGCATATGTTTCAATAGCTCCGGCGAAGCGTTCATTTTCAGTTTTAGTCCCTTTCAGTACCGGCATTGCCATATAATTCTCGGCAAAGTCTGCATAGACGCTCTGCATCAGTTCGGCTTCCGCGACCGCTTCGGCCTCGGTGGCATGGGCTGTGTGGCCTTCCTGCCAAAGGAATTCAGCCGTACGCAGAAACAATCTTGTACGCATCTCCCAGCGCACTACATTTGCCCATTGATTGATAAGAAGTGGCAAATCACGGTACGAGCTGATCCAATCCCTATAGGTGTTCCAAATGATGGTTTCGCTAGTGGGCCGTATGATTAACTCTTCTTCCAACCGGGCATCCGGATCAACGACCAGTCCACTCCCGTCTTCGCTCTGCTTCAACCGATAGTGGGTAACCACAGCACATTCCTTGGCAAACCCTTCCACATGCTCCGCTTCTTTACTAAGGAAACTCTTAGGAATAAACAAGGGAAAATAAGCATTCACATGGCCGGTGGCCTTAAACATCTTGTCCAGCTGACCTTGTATCTTCTCCCAGATGGAGAATCCGTAAGGTTTGATAACCATACAACCCCTAACCGCTGAGTGTTCAGCCAGTCCGGCTTTCTTCACAATATCTACATACCACTGGGAATAATTTTCTTCTCGGGAGGTTATCTCTTTAGCCATAGCAAAAACGTCTAAACGCGCTTATTAACAAGCTGTTATGAGCAAACTTAAATATGTGTTAAAAGGAAACTTTTTGCCCCGGGTGATCGTCATACAAGTGATGATTATCGTTAATCCAATAAAAGCCTTAACAGGACATTCGATCAACTTTAAAACATCATTAACACGATTAAAGGCGTAAAAGTAATAAATTAGGCCTTTGAAGAGTCAGAGTAATTATCGCTTAAACAAATTGAAAATGAAAAATAGAGCATTACAGATCGCATCCATGTTCATGCTGGCATGGCTTTCCAGCTACGTAGGTTGGGGTCAATTTGACGATCTCTACTACGATCCGGATGTAGATACATATATCGAAGATGAATATGTGTATCAGGAGGATGACTCGTATGTGACAGATGATTATTACTATGATGATGAATCATATGATTACTACGATGATCAGGATTACTACTACTCTTCACGAATTCGCCGGTTTCACCGTCCCGTTTATACGGCCGGATTCTACGATCCGTTTTTCTACGATCCGTTCTATTATGGAGGATCTCGTTTTGCTTTAGGGTTTGGTGTAGGCGCTATCGGTTTCGGGTATAGCCCTTATTCTCGTTGGAACAGATGGAACCGGTACAACCGATATTCTGCTTTTAATGATCCATGGTACTATGATCCATTTTTCTGGGGCTCCAGGGGTTACCGTACTAGTTACCTGGACTGTTATTTTGGCTTTGGCAATTCATTTTCAAGATATTATAATCCTTATTCATCCTACGGTTATGGGGGGATCTATAATGTGAATAATTACTACTACGGTAGCAGTGCTTATGACTATCCATATCAACCTCGGTTCGGTAACAGTAGTAGAAGTTCTTACTATGGGTCGAGAAGAGGTGGCAGCGTTAAGGCATCACCTTCTGGCATCGTTCGGTCACCTAGGGTGAATACAAATGATAAAGTAGTCCAGTCCGGAGCTGTAAGAAATGCGCAACAGACCAGAGTGACTCAAACGGGTCGCTCCACAGATGGTATTGGCAGAACATCAAATGCAAGGGTGGGAACAAGAACCGCCGGAGCTACAAAGACTTATCGTACACCTTCTAAGACAGCGACCTTTGACCGATCGCGCACCGCAACCAGAGCGACGACAAGAGGAGCCGGGGTAGAACGATCAACCACTCGAACAAACCAGTCAATTCAAAGATCGACACCAAACAGAAGTGTTGACCGGTCACGCTCAACAACTACCAGGAGAAGTTATGCACCCAGAACATCAAAGTCGGGCAGCTACAATAAACCAAGTACTACGAAGAGGTCTTACAGTCCGTCAAGAAGCGGTAATTCTTCCAGACGGTCTTATTCACCTAGCCGATCATCATCTAGGAGCTATGCACCAAGCAGAAGTAGTGGAAGTTCACGTAGCTATACACCAAGCAGATCCTCGTCACCAAGCCGGAGTAGTGGATCATCGAAGAGTTATTCACCAAGCCGAAGTAGTGGATCTTCATCAGGAACAAGTAGAACTTCTTCAAGAAGAAATAACTAAGGAATACCTTAAAATCCTAGAAAAGGTGGGGCTCTGTCATTCATAGCACCACCTTTTTTATACCCTCCCGGAAGCAAAAATCACAGGATGACTCGATTTCTCATATCATTTTTGATGGTCCTGGCAACGATGACCGTGCTAACTGGTCAAACTGCCAGTGATGCTCTTCGGTTCAGTTACCTGAGTCCAGTGGGAACGGCAAGAGCTGCTGGGGTTGGAGGAGCCATGGGAGCCTTGGGCGCTGATTTTACCACCCTCTCCACAAACCCCGCTGGAATAGGAGGATTCTGGAAGTCGGAATTCATGTTTAGCGGAGCTTTGCTTCGAGTGAACACCAAGTCTACGCTTGAATCAAATCCAACTTCGGAGGAACTGGCCAGTCAGTTTAATGTAAGTAATATCGGAATCGTTTTTGCCAATCAGCCTCGTCGTGGTCAATGGAAATCAGTGGGTTTCGGATTCGGATTGAATCGAATGGCCAATTATACCCAAGAGTTTTTTTTCAGTGGTGAAACCGATGGGACCATTGTTGATCGATTTGCCGGTTTGGCCTTTGGCCTGACACCTAATGAACTAGATGATTTTGAAGCCGGGCTTGCATTTGAAACGGGGGCCATATTTGACCTGGAGGAAGATGGCCTTTACGAAACTGACTTCATCGGAGAAGAAAATGAAGTCTTTAGAAAGCAGCAATTATCGAAAGCCACCGGATACTCGAATGAAATGGTCATAAGTTTCGGTGGCAACTATCAGGATAAACTTCTCTTGGGTGCGACCGTGGGCATACCTTTCATTTTATTCGAGTCTGAAAGGATCTATGAGGAGGAAGATGAAGCAGACGTCGTACCTGCTTTCAACCGATTGGGTTTCGAAGAATTTTTGAGAATCGAAGGCAGTGGCGTAAACTTCAAATTAGGTGCGATCGCAAAAATCAATTCACGTTTTCGAGTCGGAGCCGCTTTTCATACTCCTACCCTACTAAATATGACCGACAGATATTCTACCAGTCTCGAATACAGCTTCCGGCAGGGCGGTACGGATGAATCGTTTTCCTCACTTTCACCGGAGGGGGAATTTGAGTATTCTCTCACTACTCCATGGAGAGCGATCGGAAGTGCTGCCGTGGTGCTTGGTAGAAGAGGATTCATCAGCGGCGATCTCGAATATGTTGATTATTCTGCGGCTAAATTTGATCTGACAAAAAACAGTGACAATACAGACGACCGGATCTATCAGGATCAGCTAAACAATGAAATTGATGAAAGTTACCGGGGAGCTGTCAATATCAGGGTAGGTGGAGAATTGGTGTGGGAAATGCTAAGGTTAAGAGCAGGCCTTCAATTGCTAGGAAGTCCGTTTAAGTCAGACAATACAACCCAGGAAATCATCAGTTTTGGTGGTGGGGTTAGGGGAAATAAAGTCTTTCTGGACCTCGCTGTTCAATATAATAGCGAGAAGGAAAGGTATCTACCTTATCTCATTGAGAATGCACCAGTTCAAAGTGTGGAAAACAAAATCAATCGCACCCAACTTTTGGCGACTGTGGGTTTTAAGCTCTGATCCGAGTATTAGCCTTCTCCGGCACCCTCCTCTTTTTCTATCTGCTGATTGATCTCCTCCATCTCCTTATCGATGAAGTACAGGCTCTGAGCCCCTTCACCTATCAACTTTAACTTGTCCAATATGGTTCTCATTAGCGTCTCTTCCTCTCTTTGCTCCTGCACATACCATTGCATAAAGTTATGAGTAGCATGGTCATTCTCTTGAATGGCTAACTCGACAATTCCGTTGATCGCTTTTGTTACCTTTTGCTCATGATGATATACGTCCTCAAAAATCTTCTGTACAGAGGAGAATGTGTGGGGAGGCTTCTCAATCTGGGGTACAATTGGCGCACCATCCATATCCAGCATATAATGCAGGATCCGCATCATATGATCATTTTCCTCCACTGACTGGCGATAGAAGAACTTAGCCGTACCTTCCAGACCTTCATGCTCCGACCAGGATGCCATAGAGAGATAGAGGAATGAAGCATAAGCTTCGAGTTCAAGCTGTTTGTTTAATGCTGTTTCGATTTTAGAAGATAACATATGAACATAATTTTTCAGGCATGCCCAAAGGTATGAAATCCGACCTAAGTTAGA